>NZ_JAOZOZ010000109.1:0-3078 GCF_029933015.1 Hydrogenimonas sp.
GCGGCCTTGAGGAGCTTCTTGCAGTCTTCGCTCAGATGCCGGATCGTCAGTTTCTTGCCCGCCTCTTCGTAGCGCTTGGTGATCTTGTCGATCGCCTCGACGCCGCTACTGTCCATGACCCGTGCCCGTTTGAAGTCCATGACCACTTCGTCGGGATCGTTGGCGACGTCGAACTGGTCCAGAAACCCCTGTACCGAGCCGAAGAAGAGGGGGCCGTCGAACTCGTAGATCTTGCGGTCGCCCTCGATGTAGGTGCGGGTATAGACTCTGGCGTGCTGCCACGCGAAGACCAGGGCCGAGATGATGACGCCGATGATGACGGCCATCGCCAGGTCGGTGAAGATCGTGACGATCGTGACGGTGGCGAGGATGAAGGCGTCGGTTTTGGGCATCTTGCGGATGCGGTCGAGGCTGGCCCACTCGAAGGTCTCGACACTCACCATGAACATGATGCCCACCAGCACCGCGATCGGGATCTGTCCGATCAGGTCGCTGAGAGAGACGACGAAGAGGATCAGCAGCACCGCCGCCGTCACGCCCGAGAGGCGTCCCCGTCCGCCGGAGGTGAAGTTGATGATGCTCTGGCCGATCATGGCGCATCCGGCCATGCCGCCGAACACACCGCAGGTGGCGTTGCCAGCGCCGAGAGCCACGGCCTCTTTGTTGGCGTTGCCCTTTTCGCCGCTCATCTCATCCAGTACCGAGAGGGTCAGCAGGCTTTCGATGAGCCCCACGGCGGCCATGACGGCGGCGTAGGGGAGAACGATCTTGAACGTTTCGAAGCTGAGCGGTACATCGGGCCAGTGGAAGCTGGGCAGGTCGCCGGCGATGGAGCCCAGATCCGCGACCCGCTTGGTATCCAGGTCGAAGAGGACGGTGACGGCACTCAGCACCACGATGGCCACCAGCCCCGCCGGGACCGCCTTGGTGAAGCGCGGCAGAATCACCATCGTCGCCATCGTCAGGGCGACCAGGATATACATGATCGGACCCTCGCCCTCGAACATCGGCAGCTGGGCCAGGGCGATGACGATGGCCAGGCCGTTGACGAATCCCAGAATCGCGGGCTGGGGCACCAGGCGGATGAATTTGGCGAGCCTGAAGAGGCCGAAGGCGACCTGGATGAGTCCCGTCAGTACCGTGGCGAAAAAGAGATACTCGACCCCGTGGGTCGCCACCAGGGAGACCATCACCACCGCGACGCTGCCGGTGGCGCCGCTGATCATGCCCGGCTTGCCGCCGAAAAGCGCCGTGATCAGCCCCAGCAGAAAGGCGGTGTAGAGGCCCACCAGGGGACTCACGCCCGCGATCAGCGAAAAGGCGATCGCTTCGGGGACCAGCGCGATGGCGACGACGGCGCCGGAAAGGACGTCGTTTTTGACGCTGTGGCCGGAGTAGGCTCTAAGAAGCTGTGCGAACATGGAAAAACCTTTGGATGGGTTCTAATCTAAAGTAAGTTATGGAAATAGCGCGTGATTATAGGAGAATCGCCCTTAAAGTGCCATGGCCTTTATGGTATAATTTGATCGAGCAACATTATTGGGTAGTTGAAGGCCCGACATGGTCGGTGGGAGTCATGACCCATCGGCCTTTTTTTATGTCGGGCCGAAACTACCCAAGGAGTCCGTCATGTGGCGATGGTTGCTCTTGGTACTGCTTTTGCTTTGCTTTTTGGCAGTGAAAGCGTACTGAGTCGTCACGGGGTGAAGCCAAACGGCTTCGCCCTGGGCTCCTTGACTACCATGCCTCTCTTTGGTCTATTAGAAAATCAAATTAAGCCAACCTTAAACAAAATTGATTTACCATGCTCCCAGTTAATTAAGACAAAAATTGTCTGATTTAGAAATTGGGAGTTATTATCATGATGAAAGTCTACCTCGACAACAACGCGACCACGATGGTCGACCCCGAAGTCAAAGCGGCGATGGACCCGTACTTCACGGAGATCTACGGCAATCCCAACTCGCTCCACGACTTCGGTACGGCGAGCCATCCGGCTCTGCGCAAGGCGATGGATCAGATGTACGAGGCGATCGGCGCCCGGGACGAAGACGACATCGTCGTCACCTCCTGCGCCACCGAATCGAACAACTGGGTCCTCAAAGGGGTCTGGTTCGATCTGATCCGAAACGGCGAGAAAGATCACATCATCACCACCGAGGTGGAGCATCCTTCCGTCACGGCGGTCTGCCGCTGGCTCGAGGAGCAGGGCGTGCGCGTCACCTACCTGCCGGTCAACAGTGAGGGCATCGTCGAGGCCCATACGGTAAGGGATTTCATCACCGACAAGACGGCGCTCGTGTCGATCATGTGGGCCAACAACGAGACGGGAGCCATCTTCCCGATCGAGCAGATCGCGGAGGTCTGCAAGGAGAGGGGTGTGCTGCTGCATACCGACGGTGTGCAGGCGGTGGGCAAGATCCCCGTCGACGTCATCCGCGCCGGGGTCGACTTCATGAGCTTCTCGGCCCACAAGTTCCACGGTCCCAAAGGGGTCGGCGGCCTTTATATCCGAAACGGTCATCCGCTCACGTCGCTGCTGCATGGGGGAGAGCATATGGGCGGACGCCGTTCGGGCACCCTGAACGTTCCCGGTATCGTCGGCATGGGCAAGGCGATGGAGCTGGCGACCTACTATCTGAAGTTCGAAGAGGAGCATGTGCGCCGTCTGCGCGACAGGCTCGAAGACGCGATTCTGGAGCTTCCCGACATCTACAGCGTCGGGCCCCGCGACAACCGTACACCCAACACGATTCTGGTATCGGTCCGCGGTGTCGAGGGCGAAGCGATGCTCTGGGATCTCAACCGCGCCGGCATCGCCGCCAGCACGGGAAGCGCCTGCGCCAGCGAGGATCTGGAGGCCAACCCGATCATGATGGCCGTGGGAGCCGACAACGAACTGGCCCATACGGCGGTACGGCTGAGCCTCAGCCGCTTCACGACCCAGGAGGAGATCGATTATACGATCGACGTCTTCAAGAAGGCGGTGGAGCGTCTGCGAAGCATTTCGAGCACCTACGCCTATATGCCCGAGCATATGAAGGACAAGCAGGGCGACGGCGAAAGCTGCGCGACACA
>NZ_JAOZOZ010000109.1:3178-5242 GCF_029933015.1 Hydrogenimonas sp.
GGCTCCTAACGGAGCCGACGGGCCTTTGGCCCGGAAACGATAATAAAAGATTTTTTGAGTCACGATAGGAGAGAAACATGGCAAAAACAGATTTGATAGGCGGAAGCATCTGGGAAGAGTACAGCCAGAAGGTGCAGGAGCTGATGAACAACCCGAAAAACCAGGGAGAACTGACCGAGGAGGACGCCAAGCGTCTGGGCGGTGAGCTGATCGTCGCCGATTTTGGCGCGGAAAGCTGCGGCGACGCGGTGCGCCTCTACTGGATCGTCGATCCCAAGACCGACAAGATTCTGGACGCCAAGTTCAAAAGCTTCGGCTGCGGCACGGCGATCGCCAGCTCCGACACGATGGTCGAGCTCTGCAAGGGCAAGACCGTCGACGAAGCGGTGAAGATCACCAACATCGACGTCGAGAAGGCGATGCGCGACACGCCCGACGTCCCGGCGGTTCCGCCCCAGAAGATGCACTGTTCGGTCATGGCCTACGATGTCATCAAAAAGGCGGCATCGCTCTACAAGGGGGTCGATATGGAGAGTTTCGAGGACGAGACCATCGTCTGCGAGTGCGCCCGTGTCAGCCTCAGAACGATCAAGGAGGTGATCCGGCTCAACGACCTCAAAACGGTCGAGGAGATCACCGACTACACCAAGGCGGGGGCTTTCTGTAAAAGCTGTATCAAACCGGGCGGCCATGAAGAGCGCGAATACTATCTGGTCGACATCCTGGCCGAGACGCGCCGCGAGATGGAGGCCGAGAAGCTCAAAGAGACGGCCGAAAAGCAGGCCGGTGGCGAAGAGGTCTCCTTCAACGACATGACCTTGGTCCAGAAGATCAAGGCGATCGACAGCGTCATCGACGAGAATGTCCGCCAGTTCCTGATCATGGATGGCGGCAACATGGAGGTGCTCGACGTCAAGCAAAACGGCCAGTACACCGACGTCTACATCCGCTACCTCGGTGCCTGCTCTGGATGTGCCAGTTCCACCACCGGAACGCTCTACGCCATCGAATCGACACTCAAAGAGAAGCTCGATCCCAATATCCGCGTGCTGCCGATTTAATGAAAAGTGAAAAATTAAAAATGAAAAATTGAGGAGGCGGCTGATGCCGCTTCCATTTTTGATGTCAAATCAAGCTGGCTTGTGCCAGCTTTCTCAACACTCAACACTCAACACTCAACACTCAACACTCAACACTCAACACTCAACACTCAATTACAGCTTTACATCCGATCTGATCGTGAACTCGATCACTTTGCCCGCCGGAATGGCGACCGCTTCGCCCCGAGTGAGCGCCGCGACACCCAACCCAACCAGTGCGCCTTTACGTGCCCCTTTGCGGTGGTCGTCGTTGGCGATGGCGCCGATCCCTGCGCCAATCAGGGTTTTGCGGGCTGTGTCGCGTCCCTGAGATTTCTGGGCTTCCACGACGACGACACTGCCGTTGACGGGAATGCGTCGTCCGTCAGCTGTAATGGCTGAGAGGCGTACCGCGAGGGCCGATTTTCCGATCATCCGTCCCGCCTGCTCACTGTCCACCACTTCGAGATAGACCTGAGAGCCCGAAGCGGCGATGACATGCCCATCGGAGCTTTTCAGATCTCCTACCAAAAAGGCGCGAAATTCCTGTCCCGGTCGGCTGTTTCGTGAATCGATTACGGTCGATGTTTCCACCCGCACGTGAGTGCCTCCCGGCAGGATCGCTGGTGTCTGGGCCCTTGAGACGGGTGTGCCGAGGTTTTTCGAAGGGGCGGCAGCTTTGGCCGGAGGTGGAGGTGGCGGTGAGATGTGACGGCCTCCCTTCTGTATGAAGGCGATGTCGATCTTGGCGTAGGTGGTTTTTGCACCGCCTGCCTCAATCGTGATGGTTTGGGCATCTTCGTCGACGATCTTTCCTTCGACGACGGCCCCGTTTTTGAATTTGATCGTGTCGGCCATACAGAAAATTCCAGCCGCCAGCAGCAGCGCATATACTTTTTTCATGATCTCTCCTTTTTGTCGTTTTCGTAGGATATCCGGCTGAAGGGTACCGGCATTTCGATTCCTGCTTTCGTCAGGGCCTCAT
>NZ_JAOZOZ010000021.1:0-11191 GCF_029933015.1 Hydrogenimonas sp.
GCTCACGAAGCAAAATCGTCTCCGTTACCGCCCATTGGGATTTTTGAGATTGGGTTCAAATCAATTATCAGGTTTTTTCATGAAAGTATCCATTAAACTCCCCGAACAGCAAAGCAGAGACTACGACATCACGATCGACTCACTGCCCGAAATCACCCTCGAAGGCAAAGCGGCGATCATCACCAATCCGAAGATTTCCGGCCTGCACCTGCAGCGGGTGCTCGAAAGGGTGAAAGCGGCGGAACTCTACGTCGTGACGATTCCGGACGGAGAATACTACAAGACGATGGAGACGATCGAGTCGATCCTCGAAAACCTCTTCAACCATCGCCTCGACAGAAAATCGACGCTGATCGCCTTCGGCGGCGGCGTGATCGGCGACATGACGGGATTTGCCGCGAGTATTTTCCAGCGGGGCATCGACTTTATCCAGATTCCCACGACGCTTCTGTCGCAGGTGGATGCCAGTGTGGGAGGAAAAACCGGGATCAACAACCGTTTCGGCAAGAATCTCGTCGGGGCTTTCCATCAGCCCAGAGCCGTCTATATCGACACCTACTGGCTGAAGACCCTGCCGGCCAGGGAGTTCGCCGCAGGCGTGGCGGAGATCGTCAAGATGGCGGTGATGTTCGACGAAGCCTTTTTCGAATGGCTCGAGACCCACGATCTGCACGACGAGGCCAATCTCAAAGAGGCGATCAGGCGCTCGGTGGAGCTGAAGGCGAAAGTGGTCAACGAGGACGAGAAGGAGAAGGGTGTGCGCGCCGTGCTCAACTACGGCCATACTTTCGGTCATGTCATCGAAAACTTCAGCGGTTACGGCAGCTATCTTCACGGCGAGGCTGTAGCCCTGGGGATGATCATGGCCAACGCGCTGGCCATGGCCCACGGACTTTTCAGCGAAGAGGAGGCGGAGCGGGTGAAAAAGCTCCTCGAACGTTACGGCCTGCCCACCGAATACACCATCGATTCGGCCGAAGAGTTCTACGACCAGTTCTTCCTGGACAAAAAGAGCCACGACAACAAGATCACCTTCATCGTTCCCGAAAGGATCGGCCACTACAGAATGCTCGTCGATCCTGAGAAAGAGAAGGTGATCGAAGTCCTCGAAACTTTCGAAAAGGATCGCTGAAGTGCGGTTGAAACTCTTTCTGCTTCTTTTTGTCGCACTCGTTTCCCATGGGGAGATGAATCGTACGAAACAGAGTGTGCCTGTGGCGGTACAGGAGGCCTCTAAATCGCTCAAAGAGATCGACGCCCTGAAAAAGAAAGAGGAGGAGGCTAGAAGAAAAGAGGCGAAGATCCGGCAGCTCAAGAGCTCTCTGGCACAGATCAACCGCCGCCTCAACGAGGAGAGCGTCTGGCAGAAGATCTACGCGAACCATCTGACCTACACCCAGATCGAATCGAAAATCAAGGATCTCGACCGAAAGATCGCAAAGTACAAAAAAGCGGGCGCCAGGAGATACCGCTCCAAAATCAGGGAGCTCGAAAACAGCAAAGCCCAGTTGCTGGAGCGTCTGAATCTGCTCAAGGATTATCGCCAGAATCCCTTCAAAACGCTCATCCGGCCCAAAAAGATCACGGAAATCCCCACCGTGACCAATCCGGTGGCGATCGTCAACGCCTTCTCCTACATCAAACAGCTGGGCGAGCATCTCTCCCGTTTCGAACACGAAATCCGCAACCTCGAACTCTTCACGGGGATGCTGGAGCAGAAAGAGGGCATTCTCAAAGAGCTCGCGGAGCTCAGACCCGACGATGCGGAAGTCAAGAAAGCGCTCGCCCAGACACGGAAAGAGCTGAAAGAGGCGCAGGATGCCCTGAGCCTCCATCAGACGGCGCTGGTCGTCTACAAGAAGCGGGTGGACGAGATCAAGCTGCGACTCACCGGTCAGATCAAGGAGCAGGCGAAAAAGGCGGGAAGCATAGGCATCACGATCCTCGTACTGCTGCTGCTGGTCATTCTGATAAAGTGGCTCGTCAAACGGACGGTCACCGACAACGAACGCTTCTATATGGCCAACAAGATCATCAACTTCTCTTTCGTCTTCATCGTCGTGATGATCCTGCTCTTCGCTTACATCGAAAACGTCTCCTATCTCGTGACGGTTCTCGGTTTCGCATCCGCGGGTATCGCGATCGCGATGAAAGACTGGTTCATGAGCATTCTGGGTTGGCTGGTCATCGTCCTGGGCGGCTCGATCCACGCGGGTGACAGGATACGGGTGGACAAGGACGGGATGAGATATGTGGGCGACGTCCTGGATATCTCGCTTTTCCGTATCACGATCCTGGAGGATATCACGCTCACTTCCTATATGCACAATCGCCGTGCCGGACGGATCATCTTCATCCCCAACAACTTCATCTTCACCAACATGATCGCCAACTACTCCCATGCGACGCTCAAGACGGTCTGGGATGGTATCGATTTTACGATCACGTTCAACTCCAACCACAAAAAGGCGCAGCATATCGCCAAGGAGACGGCGAAAAAGTATGCCAAGGGCTACACCGACATCACGAGAAAGCAACTCAACCGTCTGAGGGCGAAATACAGTCTGAAAAACACGAACGTCGAGCCCAGGGTCTACTCTTTTATCGAAGAAAATGGTATAAGGATCAGTGTATGGTACCTGACCAACGCCTATGCGACGCTGACGCTGCGCAGTACCATTTCAGCGGAAATTCTCGATCTGATCAAAGAGGAGGACGATATCGTCATAGCCTATCCTTCACAGCACATCTATCTCGACCGGGCCAAGGGAAAGCCGACGCTGCCCGATCTGTCCGAAGGCGGTGAACCCGTATGAAAAAGGTCTATTTCAAGACGTTCGGCTGCCGTACCAACCAGTTCGACACCCAGGTGATGATGTCGAGACTCGGCTCCTACAAACTCGCCTCCAGCGAGGAGGAGGCCGACATCATCGTCGTCAACTCCTGTACCGTCACCAACGGTGCCGACAGCGGGGTGCGGGGATATATCAACCAGGTTCACCGTCTCTACGGGGACAGACGCATACTGCTGACCGGATGCGGTGCCCATACGAAAGGGGAGTCGCTTTTTGAAACCGGCAAAGTTCACGGCGTTTTCGGCCACAGCGAAAAAGAGAGGGTGACGAAATTTCTCGGCAGCGACGAGCGGTTTTACGAGATCGGCGATCTGAAGCATGTCGACACGACGGTGGTGGAGCAGTTCGTCGGCAAGTCCCGCGCTTTCATCAAGATCCAGGAGGGGTGCAGTTTCCGGTGCAGCTACTGCATCATCCCCTATGTACGTGGCAACGCCAGAAGCCTCGACGAAGAGCAGATCCTCGAACAGGTGCGCCGACTGGCGGCCAACGGATTCGGGGAGTTCATCCTCACGGGGACCAACGTGGGAAGCTACGGCATCGACCGGGGAAGCTCCATCGCGAAACTGCTTGGGCGCATGAGCCTCATACGCGGGGTCAGACGCATACGCATCGGTTCTTTGGAACCGGTGCAGATCACCGAAGAGTTCAAGGAGTTGCTGGACGAACCCTGGATGGCGAAGCATCTGCACATCGCCCTGCAGCACACTTCCGACAGAATGCTGAAGATCATGAACCGGCGCAACCGTTACCCCGAGGATCTGGAGCTTTTCGAAGAGATCGCAGGACACGGCTACGCCATCGGAACCGACTTCATCGTCGGCCATCCGGGCGAGGACGAAGCGGCGTGGGAAGAGGCGATCGGGCGTATCGAGAAGCTGCCTCTTACCCATATCCACGCCTTCACCTACTCCAAAAGAGACGGCACGCCCAGCGCCGTGATGAAACCGCAGATCCCGGGCAATGTCGCCAAAGCCCGTCACAGGGAGCTGACCACGCTCGTC
Organism: Hydrogenimonas sp.; assembly: GCF_029933015.1. Taxonomy (GTDB): domain Bacteria; phylum Campylobacterota; class Campylobacteria; order Campylobacterales; family Hydrogenimonadaceae; genus Hydrogenimonas. The sequence continues at coordinate 3,860 of NZ_JAOZOZ010000021.1, forward strand.
AAGAAGAAAAACCTGGCGTTTCGGCGCGGGCTGAAAGCGCCGCTGGATATTCTCGTCGAGAGCGAGAAAGAGGGACGATATATCGGTCTGGACCAGTACTTCAACAAAGTCGCCATTGCGAGCGACCGCGATCTCAGAGGCGAATGGATCCGGCTGGAGAGTTTCGAAGCGGGGGAGGAGATGAACCGTGGAAATTTCTAAAAAGAACCGGATCATTCTCGCAGTCTCTGCACTGCTTGTCGTGGCGGTCCTGGCGGTGGCCTATTTCCGTGACCGCTCGAAGGTGATCGATGCCCAGACGGCCGAGAATCTGATCCGCAACTCCCTCGTGACCGACGCCGTCATCGAAGGACCCTATCTCTATTTCCGAAGCGGAGGCACACTCTACAAGGTACCCAAGGACGCCGTCGATCTCAAAGAGGTCTACAACGCCACGGCCGTGAAGATCGTCGAGCCAAACCCCTACCTCGCCGATATCTTCACGGTACTGATCCTGGCACTTCTGGTGGCCTATCTGCTCCGGTGGGCGAAGAAGAACAGGGAGCTGAAAGAGCAGCAGCTGAGCGAGCAGATCCAGCTGGCCAGCGAGCTGCAGAAACCGGCCGACATCCAGCCGATCATCTCCAACATCACCTTCAACGACGTGGCCGGCATCGACGATGTGAAAGAGGAGCTGGAGGAGATCATCGATTTTCTAAAACATCCGAAAAAATATCTCAATTTCGGTATTCGCATGCCCCGTGGCGTTCTGCTCGTGGGACCTCCCGGTGTCGGAAAGACACTGATCGCCAAAGCCGTCGCCGGAGAGGCGGGCGTGCCTTTCTTCTACCAAAGCGGTGCATCTTTCGTACAGATCTACGTGGGTATGGGAGCCAAACGGGTCCGGGAACTCTTCAAGCGGGCCAAGGCGATGGCGCCGGCCATCGTCTTCATCGACGAGATCGACGCGGTGGGCAAGGCCCGGGGCGGTATGCGCAACGACGAGCGGGAAGCGACGCTCAACCAGCTTCTTACCGAGATGGACGGTTTCGAGGACAGCAGCGGCATCATCGTCATCGCCGCCACCAACAAGATCGAAATGCTCGACGACGCGCTGCTTCGGCCGGGACGGTTCGACAGGAGGGTTTTCGTCTCGCTGCCCAACAAGGAGGAGCGCAAGTCGATCCTGAAGATCTACCTGGCCAACAAACCCCACTACGTCGATCTCGACGAAATCGCGGAGATGACGGTGGGATTCAGCGGTGCGGCTCTCTCCTCATTGGTCAACGAAGCGGCGATCCACGCCCTGAAAAACGGCAAGAAGATCATCGAGATCGAGGATTTCCAGGCCGTCAAGGACAAGGTGCTGCTGGGAAAACGGAAGATCCTTACCTACAGCGACGAGGAGAAGCGAATCCAGGCGGTCTATCAGGCCGCCAAGGCGGTCGCCGCCTACTGGCTCGACGTCCATTTTACGAAGATCGGTCTTTTGAGCGACCATTTCCAACATTCGGAAAAGGAGATCGTCTCCAAAACGGAGATGCTCAACCGTATCAAAGTCTATCTAGCGGGCGATACGATGATGCATCACCACTTCCACGAACACTTCACCAACGCCGCCCACGATCTCAAAGAGGCGAGGCTGCTGGCCCAGGAGATGGTCGAACACTACGGGATGGGGGATCGTTTCGGTTTCGATCCGACGGATGTGGAGAAGATCCTCGAAGAGGCCAGACTCGATGTGGAGGGTTTCATCGGCCGGATGGAGCGTGGGATTCTGAGCCTGGCCGACGAGATCGTCAGACGGGAGATCGTGACGAAAGAGGATGTCAAAGAGATTCTCCATGACATTTTTTAGCGGCTTTTCGCTGCGGAACGAAGCTGCGCTTTTCGAGGAGTATCTGGGAGAGTGGCGTCAGAACCCCTATGTCGTCGCAGGTTTCAGTTATGGGGCCATCAAAGCGGCGGAGTATGTAAGCCATACCCGAAAGAGGGTGGACAGGCTTCTTCTTCTCTCGCCCGCCTATTTCCTCGGTCGTCCGAAAGCTTTCAAAAAGGCCCAGAAGATCCATTACAGAAAAGATCCGGAAGCCTATCTCGAAACGTTTCTGAAAAACGCGGCCTTCCCTTCCTCTTTGGATCTCAAACCCTTTCTGGGGCCCTCATCCTTCGAGGATCTGGAGAGTCTGCTCGACTATCCCTGGCCCGACACTCTCTTTGAAACGCTGGACGAAAAAGGTGTGAAAGTGGAGACCTTTCTGGGAGGGCGCGACCGTATCGTCGACGCATCCGCGGCCCACGACTTTTTCAGGAGGCATACCACCTCCTATCTTTTCAAGCCCTTTGGGCATCTTCTCCGCTGAAAACGATGAAAGTGTAGCGATAGGGAGATTTTTCGGTACCGAGTACGATCGTGTCGCCATCCTTTATCTCGATACGTTCGAGTTGGGAGTCGGCTCCGATCCGCGCTTCGTTGACGCCGCTTCCGCATTTGCTTCCGTCGTCGATCAGATAGTAGTGTCCATCCTCTTCGTCGATCTGCATATGGTCTCTGGATATCTGCAGTCTCTCGCCGAAATCGATCAGGTAGATGTCGTTGGTGGGAACGCTTTTTATGCCGTGTTTGAAACGTTCTTTGACGACGATGTGGCCGTGTTCGTCTATCTCTACACGGGACTCCCGCCCGATGCGAAAGGGAAACTTCCATATCGGAATCATGTCGTCGAACATGTTTTTGACCGGTATGGCCGCCGCCGCTTCGTCCGTCTGAGCGAGCAGCACGGCTTTGGGCAGAAACTGCTTTTTGATCTTCTCTTTGTCGATGTTTTCCGGCATGTTGTACTCCGTTTTGTTTGATTCTATCAACGAATCACTTATATTATGATCAATATAGGGCAAAAAGAGTGAAACGGGGCCGACGACCCGTGCCGATTTTGGTAAAATAGATAAAAAAGAGGATAGTCAATGGATAGGATAAAAGTGGGTGTCGTAACGGCGAGCGATCGGGCGAGTGCGGGTATCTACGACGATATTTCGGGTGTCGCCATCATGGATACGCTCAAAGAGTATCTGCGCAACGAGATCGAGTTTCTCTATCGCTGTATTCCGGACGAACAGGCCAGAATCGAAGAGGCTCTCAGGGAACTGGCCTACGATGAAGAGTGCGATCTGATCGTCACCACCGGCGGGACGGGTCCCGCACCCCGTGACGTGACACCGGAAGCGACCGAAGCGGTCTGCCAGAAGATGATGCCGGGATTCGGAGAGCTGATGCGGCAGGTGAGCCTGCAGTACGTGCCGACGGCGATACTCAGCCGCCAGACGGCGGGTATCTGCCACAAGAGCCTGATCATCAATCTGCCCGGCAAACCCAAATCGATCAGAGAGTGTCTCGATGCCGTCTTTCCGGCGGTTCCCTACTGCGTCGATCTGATCGGCGGCCGCTATATGGTCACCGACGAGAGCGTCATCAAAGCCTTTCGGCCGAAAGGCAAATAGGGATAGCAGAACAGGGAGCGGGATGAACCACACCATCCTCTGCCCGCAATTCACTACCCGTACATCATCATGGCCAAGAAAAAGAAAAAACTGATCAAATACAACCAGACCATCCGGAAGATTTTCGGCGGAGAGGGATTCGACGAAGGGATCACCCGCGTGCCGCTGGACAACCTGATCGAGATGGCGATGATTCTTTCGCTCAAAGAGCAGCATCTGACGAAAGCCGATCTCGTGCGCGCCTTCCGGCGTCTGTGGTCCAACGGCGATACGGCGGACAGGGCGCTGATCACGGAGTATCTCAAATCTCTGGACACCACCTTCAAATCCGACAAAACGGTGACCGGCAACGAAGAGAGACTGGCGAAGATCGACGAAATCCTGTCCCAAATCGAACACACGCCCGCGGAAGAGGTGGCGATCAGGGAGCAGTTCGAAGAGGTACGCCTCAAGAAGATCACCCCCAAACGGATCGCCAAAGCGCTGCTGAAGATGCGCAACGCGCAGAAGCGTTCGAAACTGGAGGAGAAATTCGACGGGGCTTTCGACGAGAGCGGCCGTTTCGTCTTTTTCCACTCCTTTCCTTTCGAGATCTTCGAAGAGAAGTTCCACAAGATCGTCCAGGTCTCCTGCACCCCGTTCGACGACGAGGAGATCATGCACCTCGCCGAATCCGAACTCGACGCGCGTCTGCAGGCGTGCAAGGATGAGGCGGTCGGGAAGAAGGAGCGGGAGATCGCCCTCTTTCTGGAAAAGGCCTCGAGACCGAACCGCTATCTAAACAGGGAGCAGATCCTCCAGAGTATCAAACGGATGCCCGAAACGTGCGATTTTCTGTTTGCGCCGGTGCCGGAAGAGTATCTGCGGCGCATACTTTTTGAAATGTACGAGATCGCCGATGCCGAGTTCCTTTCGGAGACGATCCGGCTCTATAGAAGAAACGAAAAATCTCTCTTCGGCCGGGAGGAGTGGCGTGTGAGCTACCGGCTGGTTCTGGAGGTCGAAAAGAGATGGCTCTACCAGTCGATCTGGGAGAACGCGCCACTGCCCATCGACGAGGATTTCGAAAGCAGGCGGATCGAGGTGGAGACGCAGTTCGATGCGGAGCTGGCGGCGCTCAGAGACGCGCTCGTCACGGAGGCCGAAGGGCTCGACCTCAAAAGAGAGGAGATCGAGACGATCATCGCCCATGCGGTGATCGACGCGATCTCCCGCAAGGAGATCCTGGAAATCCCCTACAAGACGCTCAAAACGATCAACCGTCATTTCGCCCGTCAGATCGAGGGACTCAGGCTCAAAAAGCAGCGGGAAGAGCTGCTGGCACGTACGATCCGGGATTTCAAAAACCTCTTTCCCCTGGCGCGGGAGCTCGGCAGAAAGCTCGTCTTTCACGTGGGGCCCACCAACAGCGGAAAGACCTACGCCGCGATGGAGCGTCTCAAAGCCGCCGATACAGGATACTACCTGGCGCCGTTGAGACTGCTGGCGCTGGAGGGGTACGAAACCCTCAAGCAGGCGGGGATTCCCGCTACGCTGGTGACGGGGGAGGAGCAGATCGTCGACGAGGAGGCGGCCCATGTCAGTTCGACGATCGAGATGGCCAATTTCCAGATCGACGTGGATGTCTGCGTCATCGACGAGGTCCAGATGATCGCCGATCCCGACAGGGGCTGGGCCTGGGCCAACGCCATCATCGGCATCCCCGCCAAAACGGTGATCATGACCGGCAGCGAAGATGCCCTCGAAGCGGTGAAGGAGCTGGCGGAGTGGCTGGACGAGGAGCTGGAGGTGGTGCGTTTCGAGCGCAAGGCCCCGCTGATCCTCAACCATCAGCCCACATCCCTCAAAAGGCTCGAACCCTCCTCGGCGATCGTCGCCTTTTCCAGGCGGGACGTGCTGGCTCTGAGGGAGCAGCTCTCGGGCCGCTACGACGTTTCGGTGGTATACGGCAATCTCAGTCCCGAAGTGCGCAGGGAGGAGGCGCGCCGCTTCAGGGAAGGGGAGTCGCAGATACTGGTGGCCACCGACGCCATCGCCATGGGACTCAATCTGCCGATCAAGACGATTCTCTTCGCCAGGGATTCCAAGTTCGACGGCCAGAGCAGACGCCTGCTGACCCCTTCGGAGATCCGTCAGATCGCGGGCAGGGCGGGGCGCTACGGCCTTCACGAGGAGGGTTTCGTGGGGGCGCTCACCGGTCCGGTGCTCCAGACGGTGACGGAGCTGATCGACGAACCGGCACCGCCCATCAGGGGCCCCTACCGGGTCATGGCCAACTTCGAGCATATCGAGCTGGTCTCCAAAATCATCGAAACCGAAAGCCTTTCGGAGATACTCGGCTTTTTCGTCAAACATATGCAGTTCGACGGCCCCTTCGTCGCCGCCAATATCGAGAACATGCTCGAAATCGCCAAGATGGTCGATCTCTACAGACTCGATCTAAAAAGCAAATACCATCTGGCCTGTGCGCCGCTGAGCCTGGGATCGCCCTATCTGGAGAGCGTCTTCCACCGCTATCTGATCGCGCTGGAGCGGAGTGAACCGATCCCCTTCCAGATGCCCCGGGATCTGCCGGCCGTGGCCCAGACGTCGGACATGCTCTTCGAGGCCGAGGAGATGGTCAAGGAGGTCTCTCTCTACCTGTGGCTCTCCTACCGCTTCCCCGACGCTTTCGTCGATACCGAAAAGGCACTGGAAGCCAGAGAGATCCTCAACGGTTTCATCGAACGCTCCCTGCGCAAGGGGGTCTTCGCCAGAGCCTGCAAACGGTGCGGCAAACCGCTGCCGCCCAACTTCCGCTTCGGCATATGCCAGGAGTGTTTCAGAGGAGGACGGCAGATCCGGCGGCATGCGAAACAGTGAATATCTACCTCGGTGCCCATCCGGGATTGAAAGAGGGTGCCGGGGAGGTGAGAGGAGAACTCTGCCGCATCACGGATTCCCGACGGCTTTTTTTGCGGTGCTGGACCGGTACGAAGGGAGCGAATACCGCCGAAATGGTGAAAGAGGCCGTTACCTGGGATGGTGAACGAATCGAGGCTTGGGTCTATCTCTATCTGCCGCCGGTTCGTGAAGGGCGGATCATAGAAACGGGAGATTACGCCCGTTTCAGAGGAGTCCGAAAAATCTGAGGGCCTCCTCCTCTTCGGATGAGAGGTCCGTGGGATCGATCTCGCCTTTTTCGATCCGTTCTTTCAGCGTCTCGGTAATGAATCGGCGTGCCTTGACGCGGGCCTCTTCGATATCGTCGATGAAAGCCGATCCGTTGAAGCTGTAGGGGCGTTCGTTCTCTACACACAAAACGGTGCCTTCGACACTCTTTTCCAGATATTCCGCCACTTCTCTGTAGTTGATGCCAAATTCGCAACTGTACCAGATCAGATCCTCGAGCCCCTTGTCGGCGAATTCGGCGATACCGTCGGCCGTCGTGTCCTGGTAGGCGGCGAAGGGTGCGTTGGCTGCCAGCATCTCCTGCCAGGCCCGGCCCGCGTAGATGGAGACTCTCTCCCCTTCGTCTTTCACTTCGTAGTTGTCTCCGAGGATTTTGGCCAGGGGGGTCGGTGGCGTCAGGGCGGTGCCGACCAGAGATTTCGGCGTGCCCACGAAAACGTAGGGCTGTGCCGGCAGCTCATCGGGTGTGCCGAAAAGGATTTCCCCCTCCGCCGTGAGGGCCATCGGTTTTTGGGCGTTTATGGCGTTGAGAAACGCCTTTTTGTCGATCTCGACATGCTCTTTCATCAGGTTTTTGAATTTCACGAAAAGTCCTCGCTTTTTTTTCCTCCCATTGTAATGAAAAAAGCCGCGTAGCGACCTTTCCAAAACTTTTAACTTTTCGTTTTTAACTTTTCACTTATT
>NZ_JAOZOZ010000021.1:11291-18389 GCF_029933015.1 Hydrogenimonas sp.
TAACCGATGAATTTGCCGCTTCGCAGACGCTGGGCCTCCATCAGTTCGATCTCGCGCGCACCCGAGACGACGATGTTGCTGTCGGGGACGTAGTCGAGCATGTCGTCGCGTCCTTCGTAGTGGATGGAGTTGAGGATGACCCGCATGACGTTGAGCCGTGCCAGATGCTTGTTGTCGGAGCGGATGATGGTCCAGGGGGCGATGGTCGTGTGGGTGTGTTTGAGCATCTCGTACTTCATGTTCGTGAAGTCGTCCCACCGCTCCTGGGCCTGCAGGTCCACTTCGCTCAGTTTCCACTGGCGCAGAGGGTCGGTCTTGCGCCGTTCGAAACGTCGTCGCTGCTCCTCTTTGGTGACGGAGAAGTAGAGTTTGATCAGAATGATGCCGTTGCGTACCAGCCCCTTTTCGAAGCTGGGGGTATCCTCGATGAAGGTCTGGTACTCGTCGGGGGTGCAGAAGCCGAAGACGGGTTCCACCATGGCGCGGTTGTACCAGCTGCGGTCGAAGAGCACGATCTCTCCGCCCCGGGGAAACTGCTCCACGTAGCGCTGGAAATACCACTGGGTACGCTGCTCTTCCGTCGGCTTGCCCAGGGCTACGACCCGGTAGTGCTTCTCGTTCATATAACGGGTGACCCGGCGGATCGTACCGCCCTTTCCCGCGGCGTCTCGCCCTTCGAAGAGGATGATCATCTTGAGTTTGTTGATCTCCAGGTGCTTTTGGAGTTTGATCAGTTCGGCCTGGTAGGGTTTGAGCTCTTCGGCCTCCAGATATTTGCGTATCGCTTTCTTTTTCTTGAGCAAAACGGGCAGCGGATCGCTGTTGCCGCACACTTCGATATCTTCGAAAGTTTTCAGTTCTTCGATCTTTTCGTTTTCTTTCGCCATGACGTTTCCTTGGATAGGTTCTTTTTTATTGTATCATTTTAAGACCCAAGAAGAGGCTGAAATATGGATATCGAAAAGATAAACGAACTGCTCGAGAAAATCGAGGCGGCGGAGAGCGAACTTTATGAAGAACTGAGTGAAGATGAGGAAGAGGGCAGATGTGACTTTCTGCAAGAGCGTATACCTCTGTGGACCTACATTCGTGAGGGAAATCCACGCTACGTTCTTTCCGCGCCGATTATATACAGTATGATCGTTCCCGCTCTTATCATGGATGCTTGTGTCACGGTCTATCAGGCTACCTGTTTTCCTCTCTACGGCATACCCAAGGTCGAAAGAGGCGAATATATCGTTTTCGACAGGCACCGTCTGGCCTATCTGAATGCCCTGCAGAAACTCAACTGCCTCTACTGCGCCTACTTCAACGGTCTCATCGCCTACGTCAGGGAGATCGCTTCGAAAACGGAGCAGTTCTGGTGTCCGATCCGCCATGCCCGCAGGCTCAGGGGCGTGCATCGAAGGTATTGGCACTTTCTGAGATACGGTGACGGGAAAGATCTGAAAAACAGATGGTTGGAACTTCGGGAAGAACTGAAAAAAGAGGGAGAGAAACAATGGATATCAAAGCGTGTCTGAACGAATACATCAAAGAGCTCGAAAACGAGGTGATGAGGGTGCTGAGCGATCCCAAAACCGACAAGCGTACCAAAAATCTGGCGATGAAACCGCTCACCAGCAAAAAGCAGATCATAAAAAATACGATCGACGCACTCGATCTGGTCGACAGGGTGGCGGAAGAGGAGAGAAACAAAAAAGTGGGAGAGTGAGTTTTAGTATTGAGTGAGGGAGGCATGGCCTCCCTTTTTTCTATGCGCCAAACTCTAAGCTCCTAAGCTCTCTAACCTTCAATCGCCGCCAGTTCGGCTTTGATCTTCTCGAGCTTCTGCTCCGCTTCGGCCAGCGCCTTGCGGTTTTGCTCGATCACCTGGGCAGGAGCGTTGGCGACGAACTTTTCGTTTTTCAGCATACCGCTTAGTTTCATGATCTCTTTTTCGAGCTTCTCTTTTTGCTTTGTCATCCGGGCGACGATGGGGCCCATGTCGATGTCGGCGGTGGAGATGTAGCTCTCTACGTGGTCGCCCACGTCGGTGACCGCCTTTTCGGGTTTGGTGTCGGTGAAGACCACTTCGTCCACCTTGGCCAGTTTTTCGATGAAGGGTTTCATCATCGTTTCGTCGATGGGGCCTGCGAACTTGACGTAGGCTTTCTCGATGCGCTGATTGCCCTTGTCCACCAGGGTCTTGCAGCGGCGGATCGAGACGATCGCTTCGATGGCCAGGGCGAAATCGGCCATGATCCGCTCGTCGACGGGGCCGCTTGCGGGATAGCGCTTGATCATGATCGATTCGCTCTTTTCAAGATCTGTACCGCCAAGGCGCTGGTAGAGATACTCGGTGATGTAGGGCATGAAAGGATGCAGCAGTTTCATCGATTCCTTGTAGATGCTGCCCAGCTCGCTGACGCTCTCCTTGCTGGCTTTGGAGAGTTCGATCCCCCAGTCGCAGAACTCGCCCCAGAGGAAGCGGTAGAGCGTCGTGGCCGCGTCGTTGAAGCGGTACTGCTCGATGTAGTCGCGTGTCTCTTCGACGGCCATGTAGAAGCGGCTGAGCATGTAGCGGCCCAGGGGCGATTCGACGGCTTCGGGGTCGAGGTCGTCGAACTTCTCGGCGTTCATCAGCAGATAGTTGGCGGCGTTGTAGAGTTTGTTGGTGAAGTTTCGGCTGAGTTCCAGCTTCTCTTCACTCAGTTTGATGTCGCGCCCCTGCACCGCCAGGACCGCCAGGGTAAAGCGCAAGGCGTCGGCGGAGTATTTGTCGATCATCGTCAGCGGATCGATGACGTTGCCCTTGGATTTGCTCATCTTCTGCCCCTTCTCGTCCTTGACGAGGGCGTGGAGATAGATGTGGGGGAAGGGCAGTTCGCCCGTGAGTTTCTCGCCCATCATCAGCATCCTCGCTACCCAGAAGAAGAGGATGTCAAAACCCGTGATCAGCAGGGAGTTGGGGTAGAACTCCTCCATATCGCTTTCGAACCACTTTTCATTCTTGAACGCTTCGCCGTTGCCCCAGCCCAGGGTAGAAAAGGGCCAGAGACCGGAACTGAACCAGGTATCCAGCACATCGGGATCCTGGTGGATGTTGGTGCTGCCGCACTTCTCGCATTTTGTCGGGGTGTCACCCTCGAAAGCCCACTGGTGGCCGCAGTCGTCGCAGTACATCACCGGGATCTGGTGCCCCCACCAGAGCTGTCGGCTGATACACCAGTCGCGCAGGTCTCTCATCCAGGCGTTGAAGCTGTTGATCCAGTGTTCGGGAAAGAAACGGGCCTCCCCTTCGTTGACACGGCGGATCGCGTCGGCGGCGAACTCTTTTTTGACGAACCACTGTTTGGAGATGTAGGGTTCGACGACGTTTTTGCAGCGGTAGCAGTGGCCCACCTGGTGGCGGTGCTCCTCGACTTTCTCCAAAAACCCCTCTTCGTCGAGTTTTTTGACGATCGCTTCGCGGGCTTCGAGGCGTTCCATACCGGCGAACTCTCCGGCGTATTCGTTGAGGATGCCGTTTTCGTCGAAGACGGTGATGAAATCGAGCCCGTGGCGCAAGCCGACTTCGTAGTCGTTGGGGTCGTGGGCGGGGGTGACCTTGACCACGCCGGTCCCGAACTCTCTGTCGACGTGTTCGTCGGCGATGATCGGGATTTCCCGGCCGATGAGCGGCAGCAGGATCGTCTTGCCGATCAGGTCCTTGTAGCGCTCGTCCTCGGGGTGGACCATGACGGCGGTGTCGCCGAAAAAAGTCTCCGGGCGGGTCGTGGCGACGACGACATGGCCGCTGCCGTCGCTGAGAGGATAGCGGATGTAGTAGAGCTTTCCCTCACTCTCTTCGTATTCGACTTCGATGTCACTGAGCGCCCCGTCGTGGGTACACCAGTTGATCATGTAGTTGCCCTGGACGATCCAGCCCTGATCGTACATCGTCTTGAAGGCCTTTTTGACGGCGTTGGCCAGCCCCTCGTCCATCGTGAAGCGCTCCCGGCTCCAGGCGGGCGAGACGCCGAGGCGGCGCAGCTGGGTGGTGATGGCGTTGCCGGAGCTCTCTTTCTGTTTCCAGGCGAGCTTGAGGAACTCCTCCCTGCCGATCTCCTCTTTTGTCTTACCCTGTTCGAGCAGCTGCTTTTCGACGACGTTCTGGGTGGCGATGCCGGCGTGGTCGGTGCCGGGCTGCCAGAGGGTCTTGAAGCCGTCCATACGCTTGTAGCGGACGATGATGTCCTGCAGCGTGAAGGTCAGCGCGTGGCCGATATGCAGGTGGCCCGTGACGTTGGGCGGGGGCATCATGATGCAGAAAGTCTTCTCCTTCTCCTGAATTGCGGTGTTTCCGTCGGTTTCGAAATAACCCCGCTCTTCCCACGTTCTGTAGTAGTCGTTTTCGATCGCTTTGGGATCGTAATAATTTTTTTTGGTGTCGCTCATAAAAGCCTCTTCGGTTGATTCGTTGAAATAAGCGCGATTATATCCAAAAGCCTGTAATATTCCGGTTAAAAAACAAAGGGTTGTATGCCTCTTTCTCGTCTCAATCCCGAACAGCTCGCCGCAGCCAAAGCGCCCTTCGGGCACAATCTCATCATCGCTTCCGCCGGAACGGGGAAAACCTCCACGATCGTGGGGCGTATCGGCTATCTGCTGGGGCAGGGTATCAAACCCGAAGAGATACTGCTTCTTACCTTCACCAACAAAGCGGCGGCCGAAATGGTGGAGCGCGTGGCCGGCTATTTCAGCCGGGAGGTGGCCGGCAGGATCGAAGCGGGAACCTTCCACGCCGTCAGCTACCGCTGGCTGAAAAAGATGGACCGGTCGATCATTCTCAAACAGCCTTCGGAACTCAAAACCCTCTTTCGCTCCATCTACGACAAACGGCAGTTCCATCACATCGGCGCCGAGGCTCAGCCCCTTTCGGCCAACTTTCTGCACGACGTCTACTCTCTGTGGCAGAACGCTTCGGTGGAGGAGTTCGGCGAGTGGCTCGAAAAGCGCCATCCGGGGCAGGAGAGTTACGCCGAAATCTATCTCGATATCGTCGAGGAGTTCGAAGCGACCAAAAAAGAGTACGGTTTCGTCAACTTCAACGATCTGCTGATCCAGATGCGGGAGGTGTCGAAACGGACGAAACTCCCTTTCAGGGAAGTGCTGGTGGACGAGTACCAGGATACCAACGAGCTGCAGGGCAGTTGGATCGACGCGATGGACCCGCCCTCGCTCTTTTGCGTGGGTGACTACGATCAGAGCATCTACGCTTTCAACGGCGCCAACATCCATATCATTGGAAGCTTCACCCGCAAGTATCCCGACGCGCGGGTCTTCACGCTTTCGAAAAACTACCGCTCCACGGCGCCGATCCTCTCTCTGGCCAACCGGGTCATCGAATACAACGAGCGTATCTATCCCAAGCAGCTCGAAGTGGTGCGCAGCGGCGGTGCCATGCAGCCGAAACTGCTGATTTTCGACAATCTGATGCAGCAGTACGAAGCGATCGCCCAGACGATCCGAAGGTCGACGACGCCCCATCCCCAGATCGCCGTCATTTTCCGAAACAACGCCACGGCCGACGGGATCGAGGCGATGCTCAGGGAGCAGGGGATTCCCTGTCGGCGTAAAGGGGGACGGAGCTTTTTCGATGCCAAAGAGGTCAGGGCCGCCCTCGATCTGGCGACACTGATGGCCAATCCGAAGGATATGATGGCCTTCATCCACATCTTCGAATACGCCAAAGGGATCGGAAGCGCCACGGCCAAGGAGCTCTTCGAGGGACTCGTAGCCCTGGGGCACGGCGATATGCTTTCGGGGATTCTGCATCCCGATGACCAGGTCAATCCCTTCAAGGCCCGGACGGTCAACTATCAGCTGGGGCTTTTCGACCATCCCACCCATGTGGGATCGGTGTCGCGTTTCGCCCATCTGGGATTCGACGAGAAGTTCATGGCCCATCCGATTCTCAAGCATCCGGCTCTCAACGCCGATGGCGTTACCTTCATTCACGATTTTTTCAGACTGGTCGCCTCCCTTCGTCCAAAAAAGCAGCCCGTTCCGATCATGCGGGAGATACTCGCCTCGAAAACCTACCGGTTCATCGCCGAGCAGTTGGCGACGAAACGGGCGACGCTCAAGAACGGTGAAGTGGACGAGACGAAAAAAAACGAAGCCCATGAGCGCATCAGGCGCAAAGGGGTGCTTCTCGTGCAACTGGCGGGCGCGTACCGCAGTCTCGAAAAGTTCATCAACGCCATGGTGCTGGGAGGTGGAGAGCTGAGCGAAGGGGAGGGGGTGAATCTGCTGACGGTCCACGCCTCCAAAGGGCTGGAGTTCGATGAAGTCTATGTCATCGACCTGATGGACGGACGCTTCCCCAACCGAAAGCTCGCCAGCCAGGCGGGATTGATCGAAGAGGAGAGACGGCTCTTTTACGTGGCCGTCACCCGGGCGAAAAACCTGCTCTATCTCAGTTACGCCAAATATGACAAATTCAAGGATACGAGCTTCTTCCCTTCACAGTTTCTCTATGAAGCGGGTCTGTTGAAAAAGGATCAGGTTTACGAGAAGCTCAAGCAGCTGAGCGAAGGTGGGGAGGAGGAAAGGAAGTGAAGGCGAAGCCCCTCCGAAAGGGGCCGCCGCTTCGGGTCAGTGTCCTTTGACGGCGCGGGCCATATCCCACATCGGCAGGAAGATACCCAGAGCCAGCAGCAGGACCAGTGCTGCGATGATGGCCAGCATGATCGGCTCGATGTAGCTGGACATGTTGTCGAGAATGTGGTTGAAGCGCATGCGGTAGTAGTCGGTGACTTTGCGCATCATGTTGTCGAGCTGGCCGCTGCTCTCGCCGGCGCTGATCATCTGGATGATCATGTTTTCGAAGACCCCGGTGTCCCGAAACGCTTCGGTAAGGCTCACACCTCGAGATACGGAGACTTTGACCGCTTCGAGTTTTTCCCGCATGACGGCATTGTCGATCATGCTTGTCGCCGTATCCAGTGCGTCGGCGATGGGGATGCCCGCGTGGACCAGTTCGGTGAATACGATGGAGAAGCGGTTGAGGGTCGCGAAGAAGATGATATCCTTGATCAGATAGGTTTTGAGCATCAGCTTGTCGGCTTTGTA
>NZ_JAOZOZ010000022.1:0-16153 GCF_029933015.1 Hydrogenimonas sp.
TCGGTGCATCGGTCCGGATCGATGATATAGATGGGATCACCCTCTTCGATGGCCCCGTTGGGACATTCGTCGCGACATGCGTCGCATGCTATACATTCATCGGTAATCATCAATGCCATATAAAACCTTCCTCTATCGGGCTTTGGGATTATGCCCGGAAATTAATTTCCGAGATTTATAACCTATGTAACCTTACCTATACCTTAAAACAAGTTTTTAGTTTGTGTTTTTGGGAAATCGTATGTGCGACTCTGCCGTATGCCCTCTCTTTCGGACTTTTTGGCCATTTAGATTGGAAGGCTCTATCTGGGGGGAAGCTCGCACTGGGGTGTCGTCGAGAAGAGCAGTGTGGCCACGGTTCCCGTCTTGCCGTCGGTTCTGTTTTTCAGCGAGATTTTGGCACCCATGGCGTCGGCCGCCGATTTGGCGAGAAAGAGTCCCAGACCGGCGCCGGGTGCGTTGCCGATGCGTTTGAAAGGGGCGAAAAGGTCGACGCTTTCGTCGATACCGGGACCTTCGTCGATCACTTCGATTTTGATCTTGTTCTCCTCGATCTGACGGGTTTTCAACCGGATCGATCTGCCTTTGGGAGTGAACTTGATGGCGTTTTGGAGGAAGTTTTGCAGAATCTGGTTGAGCAGGGTGGTCTGGATGCAGCCGACGAGACTCTCGGGCTGGATGTCGAGTGTCAGTTTTTTCCCTTCCGCCTCGGCAAGAAGTACGAAATCCTCCCCCTTTTTCCTGATGAAATCGATGATGTCGACGGTCTGTGGCAGTTCGAAGTGTGCCCCCTCCTGCCGGCCGATCTCCAGAATGGAGGTGATCATCTGGTTCATCTCCTGGATCGTTTTGTTGGCCAGCTGCAGCGCTTCGATATATTTTTCCGGCTCTCTTTTCTTGATGAGGGTGACATCGTTTTTGAGCTTCATCACGTTCAGGGGTGTCTTGAGCTCGTGGGCGGCACCGATGAAGAGCTCTTTTTGGTATTTGACGAAGGTCTGGATCCGGTTGATGAGACGGTTGATCGACTCTCCCAGGGGTACGAACTCTTCGGGAAGCGTTCTGGTGTCGATCGTCGTCAGAAAATTTTCGTTGAGGGAAGAGAGCTTTTTCGTCAGACGGGTGATGGGCATCAGCAGCATGGCGGAGAGTCCGAAAGCGTAGAGTACGATCAGAATGAGACTGATGAGGTTGATGATGACGATCGAGCGTAGGATCTTCGCCAACATCTTCCGGATGTTGGTGATCTCCTTGCTCACCAGCAGGTAGGTCTGTGCCTTGAAATTGTAAGGGTAGATGAGATCGATGTAGTGTTTGCCGTTCTCCTTGCGCTCTCTCCACTCCAGGGAGCTGTAGAAGTGGTGGGGGGCGGGGATCACTTTGGCCGAAATCTGCAGAGCGTTTTTGAGGTTTTTGGCATCGATCTTTTCGCCTTCCCTGTAGTCGGGAAAAGTCTGGACGATGTAGCGCGCCTGTTTGACGAGCTGTTGGGAGAGTTCGTCGTAGATCGACTGTTTGATATAGGCGTAGAGCATCGTCGAAAAGATGATAAGAAGGATGGAAGAGGCGATAATGAGCTGTGTGAGAAACTGGTTGCGGATACTTCGGTTGCCTGCCATCATCACCCTTTTTTACCGATATTTTAACGTATTTGGGAGAGATGTGGGGCGAAAGCGGATGCGCGGGAGGGGCTCCGCGCATCTTCTATAATGAAATAGGGGGTTACTCTTCGTTGTTTTTCTGGGGGTAGCAGAAGCGGTAGCCACGGCGTCGTACCGTCTCGATGGTCTGAATGCCGAGAGGTTTGTCCATCTTCTGTCGGATCTGGTTGATCGCCACTTCGATGACGTTGGGTGTGACCAGCTCGGGCTCCTCCCAGATGGCGTCGAGCAGCTGCTCTTTGGAGACGATTTCGTCGCGATGGCGCGCCAGGTGCGTGAGAACCTCGAAGGGTTTTCCCTTGAGTTCGATCTCTTTGCCTTTGTAGACCACCTTCTCTTCCTGGGGATTGATGCTCAGGTCGTCGATTTCGATGACGTTGCTGCCACCGAATCGCAGGCGCGCCTTGATGCGGGCGATAAGGATATCGAAGTCGAAAGGTTTCTTGATGTAGTCGTCGGCACCCGCCTCGAGGGCTTCGATTTCGCTCTCTTTGTCGTCGCGCGCGGAGAGGATGATGACGGCGGTTTTCGGATTGTTCGTTTTCGCCTTCTGGATCAGTTCGAGACCGTTGCCGTCAGGAAGCATCCAGTCCGCCAGGATCAGGTCGTAGTTGCGGATATCGAGGTAGTAGTCGCCGTCTTTGAAATTTTCTGCCGAGTCCGTCTGATAATTGAATTCGTTGAGCCCTTCGGAAAGGGTTTTGTTTACCGTGGTTTCATCTTCTACGATCAGTATGCGCATAGGTTGCAATCCTTGGGTGTGAAATTTAAGCGGGATTATAGCATATTTTCAGACTGTTTTAAACTATTTTTCAAAAATTTTTAAAGAAAGGTGCGGAAATCTTCGACGCAGACGCGGCAATTTGGGAGGATGTCGGGTTTGCAGATTGTAATTTTTATCGTCTCTATCCGGGGGAAAGAGGCTTTCAGGGAGGAAAAAAGTGTTTCGAGCGCCTCTTCGACGAGCAGAAACCGGCCCTCTTTCATGACCGATTCGATCTTTCGGACCACTTCGGCATAGTCGAGAAAAGCATCCGGTGCATAGCGGTAGGTCATTTCGGCATCGATGCGGACGCGCTGTGGCGTTTCGCGCTCGAAGTCGAGTATCCCCAGAATCGCTTCGAACTCGAGCGCTTCGATACGGATCGTCATGCGACCCGTTTCTCCTCGCCCCGGATGAGTCGCACGATATTGGGAAGATGCTTGTAGACGACGATGATCGCGATGATCCAGATGGGTGCGTGGGAGTGGATTTCGGGTACGTCGGGATAAAGAAGATAGCTGGCGACGATGAAGGTCAGAAGCGCTCCCAAAGACGCGAGGGAGGAGATGCGCACCGTTTTGCCCAGAATGAACCAGGCGACCAGTGCGATGGCCGCGACGTCGGGCATCATGAAAGCGAGAACCCCGACGCCGGTGGCGACACCTTTGCCGCCTTCGAACATCAGGTAGGGGCTGAAACAGTGGCCCGCGACGGCCAGAACCGCGATGGCCCAGAGGGTGGCGTCGGGCATGCCCGCAAGTTTCGCCACCAGCAGTACGAGGACCCCTTTGAGCGCATCGAGCACCACGGTGGCGATCGCCAGCTTCTTGGCCAGTTTCGGATCCTTCTCCTTGACGACGCGAAGGACGTTGGTGGCACCGATGCTCTGGCTTCCGCTCTGTTTGATGTCGACACCGACGAAAAACCTGGCGAGGAGCAGCCCGAAAGGTATGCCGCCGATCAGATAGGCCGCCAGATAGAATATGATATTGGGATTGGTCAGAAACTCCATCGAAAACTTCTTTATGGTAGAATTATGCGCAATTATAATAGAGATATGGTTACAAGCCTATTAAGTCAAGGACAGTGATTTTGGAAAAACAGGAATTGAAAGAGAAAATCCTCGAACTGAAAGAGAGGCTGCCGGTGACGATCGTCGCCCACTACTATCAGCGGGACGAAGTCTTCGAAATGGGAGACATCACCGGAGACAGTCTCGAACTGGCCCGTCGCTGCAAGGCCGACAGTAACGAATGGGTCGTATTCTGCGGCGTCGGTTTCATGGGTGAGAGTGTCAAGGTCATCGCCCCCGAGAAGCGTGTGGCGATGCCGAGAATCGCCTGCTGCGCGATGGCCCGGATGATCGATCAGCAGTGCTACGACGAATCGGTGGCGTTTCTCGAAAAGCACGGCATCAGGGAAGATGAGGTCCTGCCGATCACCTATATCAACTCCAGCGCCGCGGTGAAGGCGAGCGTAGGGAAGATGGGCGGTATGGTCTGTACCAGTTCCAACGCCTATAAAATAATAGAAAAGGGGCTGGAGAGCGGCAAGAAGATCCTCTTCGTGCCCGACCGCTGCCTGGGGCAGAACATCGCCAACATGATGGGACTCAAATCGTGCGTCATCGGTGACGGAAGCGACCCGAAAGAGGCGGATGTCATCTGCTACAACGGCTTTTGCTCGGTCCACCAGCTCTTTACCGTCGACGATGTGGAGTTTTACCGCAAACGGTATCCGGGGATCAAGATCGCCGTCCATCCCGAGTGCGACCCGTCGGTCGTGGCGGTCAGCGATTTCTGCGGATCGACGAGCCAGCTCATCAAATATGTCGCCGAACTGCCCGAAGAGCAGAAGGTGGCCGTCGGGACCGAGTACAACCTGGTCCACCGTATGCGCGAAAAGAACATCTATGTCCTCTCCTCCACGAAACCGGAGTGCCCCACGATGAACGAAACGACGCTCGAAGATCTCTACAACACGCTGCTGGCCATCGAAAAAGGGGAAGTGGCGACGGAGATCCACGTGGATCCCGAAACGGCCAAATGGGCCAATACCGCACTCGAAAGAATGTTGGCGCTATGATTATCCAGGAATTTGTCAAAGAGGTACTGCTGGAGGATATCGGTCGGGGCGATCTGTTCGGTCGGGTCGCTCCCAAGAAGGAGGCGACGGCCCACATTATCGCCAAGAGCGAGGGGATCGTGGCGGGTCAGCCCTATCTCGAGGCGCTGGCGAAATTTTGCAACCTGCGTCTCTACTGGTTCAAACGGGATAGAGAGCGGTTCGAAGTGGGTGACGTGCTGCTGAAGATCGAGGGGCTCGCCGCCGATCTGCTGGCGGCGGAGAGAACGCTGCTGAACATGCTTTTGCACGCCAGCTCCATCGCCACCCAGGTGAAGCCCTACATCGAGGCGCTTGAGGGTACGGACGTGATGCTTCTTGATACCAGAAAGACCCGGCCGATGCTGCGCAATTTCGAAAAGTACGCGGTCCGTATCGGCGGCGCAGCCAACCACCGGATGGGACTCGACGACGCGCTGATGCTCAAGGATACCCACCTGAGCCTGATCGACGATCTGAACGCCTTCATCAAGGAGGCGCGGCGCCAGATCCCCTTCACGACAAAAATCGAGATCGAGTGCGAAAGCTACGACGATGCGGTGAAGGCGATGGAAGCGGGTGCAGATATCGTCATGTGCGACAACATGTCCACCGACGAGATCGAACGGGTCGTCCGCTTCAGAAACGAAAGGTTTCCCGGCGTTTTGCTGGAAGCCAGCGGCAACATCACCCTAGAAAACATCCGTGACGTGGCGATGACCGGTATCGACGCCATCAGCTCCGGCGCCATCATCCACCAGTCGAGATGGATCGATCTTTCCATGAAAATCGTCACCTAAGTCCAGTGAACGGTAAACGGTGAACGGTGAACGGATAAATAGGGAAATCGGAAATCGGGAACCGGGAGTGGAATCTCTCTTCTTTGAGCCGGCGACCGCCGGCTCTCTCAACACTCAACACTCAACACTCAACACTTTGCTATCATGGCCGACGATTTAGAAAAAACCGAAGAACCGACCCCGAAGAAGATCGAGGATGCCAAGAAAGAGGGGAATGTCCCCAAAAGCATGGACACTTCGGGATTTGTCACCCTGCTTGTGGCGGTGGTCGCCTTCGTGGCGCTCACGGGGTGGATCGTCGATCGGCTGGAGACCCTTTATCGTTACTACATCGATTACGTGGGAGTTGAGCTGACGCCGAGGCTTCTGGTGGAGATCACGACCTATACGGTCATCCAGATATTCATCATGGTGCTGCCTCTGGCACTGCCGGTGGCGCTGGCGGGAATGCTGGGGGCCTGGGCGCAGTTCGGATTCATCTTTACGACCAAACCGCTCGTGCCCGATCTGACGAAGATCGACCCGATCAAAGGGGCCAAAAACCTCTTTTCCTTGAAAAAGCTGATCGAAGGATTCAAAATCACCGTCAAGGTGGGTGCCGTATTCGCCGTGGCTTTCAGCGTCTTTCTGGGGTTTATCGAGGAGCTCGTTTCCGTCTCCCACGCTCCCTTGCTTCACCAGATCCAGTGGCTTGCCGACAGGGCCGTCATCCTGGCGGCGGTGATGCTCGTCCTGCTGATGGTGCTGGCGCTGGTGGATCTGCTTTTCGTGCGCTACAACTACTTCAAGGGGCTTCGGATGTCCAAACAGGAGATCAAGGACGAGATGAAGCAGATGGAGGGAAACCCGGAGATCAAGGCCAAAATCAGGCAGATCCAGATGGAGATGGCCCGCCGAAGAATGCTCGCCGAAGTCCCCAACGCCGATGTCGTCATCACCAACCCGACCCATTTCGCCGTGGCGCTTCAGTACAAAGAGGGTGAGAGCAAAGCCCCCAAAGTCGTGGCCAAAGGGGCCGATCTGATCGCGCTGAAAATCAAGGAGATCGCCCGGGAGCACCATATACAGATCGTAGAAAATCCGCCTCTGGCCAGAGAACTCTACAAAAACGTCGAGATCGACCAGGAGATTCCCGAGCAGTTCTACCAGGCGGTGGCGGAAGTGTTGGCATTCGTTTACAGATCCAAAAGCGCCCTGTGAGAAGAGTTTGGATAAAATCGCGCCATGGAATATCAGCAAGCCAAACAGATGATCGAAGAGGCCCGTCACATTACGGTGATCGGGCATCTCAATCCCGATGCCGATGCCCTGGGAACCGCCCTGGGACTCTGGTGGATATTCAAAGGTCTTAAAAAGCGTACCGATGCGGTTTTTATGACCCGGCCCCTTCCCCAGGTCCTCTCTTTTCTGCCGGGATACGGAAAGATCAGGCATGCCGTGCACCCTAGAAGCGATCTGATCGTCAGTGTCGACTGCGGCAGTTTCGACAGGCTGGGTATTAAACGCCCCAAAAACGCGCCTTTGGTCAACATCGACCATCACAAGAGCAATACCGCCTACGGGGATATCAATCTGATCGAGTCCGATTATGTCTGTGCCGCCGAGGTCGCTTTCAGGCTGAGTGTGACGGCCGGATGGGAGATACCCAGACACAGTGCCGTCAACTTCTATACGGCGCTTTTGAGCGATACGGGATTTTTCGGGTACGAAGGGGTGAACGAACGGGTCTTCGATTTCGCCAAAGCCCTGCTGAGGCTGGGGGCTTCGGCGGAGTGGACGGCCCGGATGCTGCGGGAGTATCAGCCGCTTTGCAAAATGCGGCTGCTTCCTATGGTACTGGAGACCCTGACACTCTATCTCGACGGCAGAGTGGCGGGGCTGCACGTCACCCGGCAAATGCTGGAGAAGACGGGTGCCACCGTCAGTGAAACGGAGGATTTCGTCAATTACGCCCGCTCCCTGGCGACGGTGGAGATCGGCTTCCTGATCCGTGAGGAGGAGGATGGCGGACTCAAGGTGTCGCTGCGCTCCAAAACCGAAGCGGATGTGAGCCGTATCGCCGTCGCCTTCGGAGGCGGCGGACACAAGCACGCCGCGGGATTTACGATGTACGGTGTGGAACATGATGTGCTTGTCGAAAAAGTACTGAAAAAGATCGAGGAGTTGAATGGATGAGACGTAAAAAGAGTAATCTGGGTGTGACACTGCTGCTGGCCGTTTTTATCGCCATCATCGCAGGAGCGGTCTATTTCGCCAATTCGCCGATGTTCGAGAGAAACGCGCCGAAAATCGAGGTGGCGGATGCGCTGTATTGGAATCTGAAAAAGCCGATTTCAGTCAAACTGGTGGACGATACCGGCATACGAAGCTACCGCGTGACGCTGAACGACGGCAAAAACAGTTTCGTCGTGGCCGAAGAGAAACTGGAGACGCCCCGGCAGGAGGTCGATATCGCCGTGACTCTGCCGCGTGCGGGATGGAACCGCAGGACGACGTCGGCGACGATGGTCGTCGAGACCTCCGATATCAGCAACTGGAACATGCTAAAAGGCAACAGCGCTTCCAAAAAGGTGGCCATCACGATCGATGCGGTCCGACCCTCTGCTTTTGTCGTGGCCAACTCCTACAAGATCACCCAGGGAGGTAGCGCCCTGGTCGTCTTCAGCGCCACCGACGCCAACCTCAAGGATGTCGCCATCCATACCAGTTTCGGCAAGGTGTTCAAACCCGAGCCCTTCTACAAGGAGGGCTACTACGCGGCACTGATCGCATGGCCCGTGACCGAGAAGAACTTCAGGGCCTGGGTCGAGGCCACCGACCTGGCGGAGAACGTCACCAAGGCGCATATACCGCTCTATATCGAAAGATACCGCTACCGCCGCTCCAACATCAAGCTCAAGGACCGTTTCCTCGAAGGTAAGATCGCCGATCTCGCCACCCAGTTCGACGAGACGGCCAATGTCTCCGACCCTCTGGAGCGCTTCAGGATCATCAACGAGGATATCCGCAGGAAGAACGAGGATCTCATCCACAAACTCAGTTCGAAAGTCTCGGACCGGCTGATCCGCCGCTGGAGCGTCAGGCCCTTCTATCCTCTGAAGAACGGCAAAAAGGTCGCGAGTTTCGGGGATCACCGCTTCTACTACTATAACGGAAGAAAGGTGAGCGAATCCTACCATCTGGGTCTCGATCTGGCCAGCGTCAAGATGGCCGACATCCGGGCGTCGAATCCGGGTCGCGTGGTCTACGCCGGCTACAACGGCATCTACGGCAACATGCCGCTGATCGACCACGGCCTCGGGCTCTATACGCTTTATGGCCACTGTTCGACGCTCTATGTGACCGAAGGGGATGTGGTGGGCAAAAAAGATGTGATCGCCAAAACCGGAAAAACGGGGCTGGCGCTGGGGGATCATCTCCACTTCGGTGTCGTCGTACAGGGTATCGAAGTGCGTCCTGTCGAGTGGATGGATTCGCACTGGATCAAAGACAATATCACGACCGTTTTCGATACGGCCAGAAAGATGATCGACCGTCGGACGAGATAGAGGGTTTGTAAATACGTATTAATGTAGCTTTCAGGTTTCAGCGGCTTTATGGTATGATAGTAGGATTTGGAGAGCATTCGGAACAGTTTTTTGCAAGCTGAAACGTGTCTCGACACCGGTCCTGTCGAGGCGATGGACCAAGTTAGGAAAAGATTATGATTAAACAGAGAACGATAGCCAAACCGGTCAAGAGTGTCGGTATAGGACTGCACAAGGGCAAACCCGTCCATCTGCGGCTCGAGCCGCTCGAGGCGAACAGCGGCATCGTCTTTTACAGAAAAGATGCCGGTGTCTCGATACCTCTCTCGCCCGAATATGTCGTCGATACGCAGATGGCTACCGTCATCGGCAAAGATGGTGTCAACATCTCGACGATCGAACATTTTCTCTCCGCTCTCTATGCCTACGGTATCGACAATATGCGGGTCGTGCTCGACGACGGTGAAATGCCGATCATGGACGGCAGCGCCGCGAGTTTCTGCATGATGCTGGACGAAGCGGGCATACGGGAACAGAATGCCGGCAAGAGGATCCTGCGCATCAGGAAAGAGGTCAGGGTCCAAAGCGGCGAGAAATATGTGGCCCTCAAACCTTCGGAGACGGCGAGTTTCGCTTTCAGAATCCGTTTCGACCATCCCGTCATCGCGGAGCAGCATAGAGATTTCGTTTTCAGCAAGAGCGGATTCATCCGCGACATCGCAAGGGCCAGAACGTTCGGCTTCCTCAAAGAGGTGCAGTACCTCCGCAGCAAGAACCTGGCGCTGGGGGGAAGTCTCGAAAACGCGATCGTGCTGGACGACACGAAGGTTCTCAATCCCGAGGGGCTCCGTTTCGAGGACGAGTTCGTTCGCCACAAGATACTCGACGCGATGGGAGATATGAAGCTTCTGGGAGGTCCGATCCTCGGCCGATACGAAGCTTTCGCCGGAAGCCACGACCTGAACCACAAGCTGACGCTGGCGCTGCTCGCCGATCCGAGCGCCTACGAAGTGGTGACTCTGCAGGTCAAAGAGAGCGTCGCTTTTGCAAGAAGCTTCGCATAGTCCCAGACCCGCCGCCGAACTTCTCGTCGTCGGTGTCACCTCCCCGCTGCTTGTCGGCCTCTATGTAGATGGAGAACTTTTCGAAGAGTTCCGAAGCGAAAAGAAGACATCGGAAGCGCTTCCGGCGATCCTTCACGACGCGCGCTACAGATATGACCTCAGGGCTCTCTACTACGCCAGGGGGCCCGGCAGCTTCATGGCGATCAAAGTGACCTACGTCATGCTCAAAACCTTCTCGATCGCGCTTGAAATCCCTCTCTACGCTGCCGATGCTTTCGCCTTCAACGGAAACCGCCCCATCAAAGCGATCGGAACGAGCTGCTTCGTGAAAAAAGGGGACGAGATCCGTATCGAGCACGGATGCGGCGAAACCCGGGGCGGATTCGAACTGCCCATGCGTCTGGAGAGGGCGCATTTCGGAGCGGAAAACGAACCTCTTTACATTCTGCCGGCCGTATAGTCCTCTAAGCAAAGTTTGAATAAAATAGCCCAATTTTACAGAGGAGATCTCTTTGACAATCAGTGTGCCTGCAACCAGCGCCAATCTCGGACCCGGCTTCGATACACTCGGGCTCTCTTTGAATCTGCGCAACAAGGTACACATCCAGCCCTCCTCCTTTTTCAGTGTCTCCATCAAAGGGGAAGGGGCCAACAACCCCCGCCTCAAAGGGAACAATCTCTTCATCAACATCTTCAACGATCACTACCGGCACCTGACGGGCAAACGGGGGGTTTTCCGCTTCCGTTTCTTCAACAAGATTCCGCTCTCCCGCGGTCTGGGAAGCTCGTCGGCCGTCATCGTCAGCGCCATCGCCTCGGCCTACAGCGCGGCCGGCGTCAATGTCACGAAGCGGAAACTCCTCAATCTGGCGCTCCATTACGAACACCATCCCGACAATATCACCCCCGCGGTCATGGGAGGGTTCAACGTGGCCGTCGTCGAGAACCGGAAGGTCTACAGTCAGAAAAAACGGATTCCGGGCTATCTCAAAGCGGTCGTCGTCATTCCGGACAAACCGATCTCCACGGCCCACTCCCGTACGACCCTTCCTAGAAGCTACCGGAAGGAGGATGCCATCTACAATATCGGGCACTCCTCACTGCTGACCGCCTGCTTTTTCAACGAGTCCTGGGAGATGCTCCGCATCGCCGCGCGTGACCGTTTTCACCAGGCGACCCGTATGAAAATGCTTCCCGAACTTTTCGAAGTGCAGAAGATCGCCATCGAGCACGGCGCCCTGATGAGCACACTCTCCGGGAGCGGCTCCACCTTCTTCAACATGACCTACAAAGAGGATGCGGAAGCGCTTCTCGAGAAGTTCCGGAAACGTTTTCCGAACTTCCGGTGCATGGTCCTCGATTTCGACAACGAGGGTGTCATTTTCGGCTGAGAGAGGAAATGGGCCGATAAAAAGCTGCAAAAGAGAATTATTTTGGTATAATTGCACGATTATGTCCGATCCGGTTAGAATGTGCATCCATTGCCGCGGCCGCTTCATGCAGGCTCAGCTTATACGGCTCCAGTGTCAAAACAATCAGATACAACCATTTCAGGGGTACGGAAGAAGTTTCTACCTATGCCACTCGTGTATCGATGACAAGAAGCTTGCCAGACGGCTCGCTAAGCAGTGTGGAAACAGAACATATCTGACGATCGATCTGGGCGAATATATCAGGGGGCTTCTGCCAGACGGCGGTCGCACCGAATTTAAGGAGATGATAGCGAATGGATAAAGTACGCATCCATGAAATAGCAGCAGAGCTGGGAATAAAAAGCAAAGAAGTTGTGGAGATGGCCAAGGAGATGGGACTGGACGTCAAAGCACCTTCGAGCAGTGTCACTCCGGAAGATGCACAGAACCTCATGAGTTTCGTCATGACCGGAACACTACCAGCTTCCGCCGCGCCGAAAAAATCTCCGACAGCCCCGAAAGAGGAAGAGAAAAAAGAGAAGGAAGAGGCGAAGCCCGAAAAGGCAGCCGAAGAGAAGGCCGTGGAAGCTCCGAAAGCGGAAGCGGAGGAGAAAAAGGAAGAAGAGGCCGTCACCGAGAAGCCCGAAAAGGCGGAAGAGAAACCCGCCGCCAAAGAGCCTGTGGCGGAAGAGAAGGTCGAGGAGACCGCCGGGGAAGAGGCGGCTGTCGAAGCGAAAGAGAAGCCTGCGGAAGAGAAACCCACGGAAGAGAAGCCGGAGAAGAAAGAGTCGCTGGCCCAGGCCTCCGTCAAACGCCGCCGCGGCATCTTCATCGTGAAGAAGAAACGTCCGAAAGTGGAACCGGTGGCCGAAACCCCATCGATCAAGAAGAGCGAAATCGCTCTGGAGAACCGTATCATCGCATCGGTGGACGAGAGCATCGCTGCCAAAAAGGCGAAAAAGAAGGCCAAAAAAGCGGCACCGGCACCCAAGAAGGAGGAGGGCGTCAAGCTCAATCTTCTCGAAGACCGGGATATCGGCGGCATCAGTGTCGACTATACGACGGAAGAGGTCGTGCTTCCCGACTTCAGCGAAGAGCTCAGAAGCATGGAGGAGCCGAAGTCCCCGACGACACTCAAACCGGCGGAACCGCGTCCCAAACAGCCGATCGGACGCCGGGGACCGCAAAGCAGAGGAAAACGCAGCGTGAGCAGAACAACACCCAAAAAACGTCACAGACGTACGGAAAAAACGGAGACGACCCCCACTGTCGTCAAAATCCCGGAGGATTGCCGGGTCTACGAGTTCGCCGAAAAGGTCGGAAAGACCGCCGGAGATGTCATCAAGGTACTTTTCTCCCTCGGCAAGATGGTGACGAAGAACGATTTCCTCGAGAAGGACGAAATCGAAATCCTCGCGGAAGAGTTCGGCGTGCAGGTCGAGACGATCAACCCGCTGGACGAACTCGATTATGTCGCGGCATACGACGCCGTCGAAGACGAGTATCTCGAAGAGAGACCTCCCGTCATCACGATCATGGGACACGTCGACCACGGTAAAACCTCGCTTCTGGACAAGATCCGTGAAACGAAAGTGGCCGAGAGGGAAGCGGGCGGCATCACCCAGCACGTGGGTGCCTACCAGGTCGAGAAAGATGGCAAGAAGATCACTTTCATCGATACGCCGGGCCACGAAGCCTTTACCGAAATGCGTGCCCGGGGCGCCCAGGCGACCGATATCGTCATCATCGTCGTCGCGGCCGACGACGGAGTCAAGCCCCAGACGATCGAAGCGCTCAACCACGCCAAGGCGGCAGGCGTTCCGATGGTGATCGCCATCAACAAGATCGACAAACCCGACGCCAACCCCGACATGGTCAAATCCCAGCTCGCCGAGCTGGGTTACATGCCCGTCGACTGGGGTGGCGAGTACGAGTTCGTCGAAGTCTCCGCCAAGACGGGACAGGGTATCGAGGATCTTCTGGAGACGATTCTGCTGCAGGCGGAGATCATGGAGCTCAAAGCCAATCCGAAGCGCCACGCCAAAGCGGTCGTCATCGAAAGCTCCCTGGAAAAAGGACGCGGTCCCGTCGCCACCGTCATCGTCAAAAACGGTACGCTGCACGTGGGAGACCACGTGATATGCGGACGGACTTTCGGACGTGTGCGTACCATTCTCGACGATCTGGGCAAACAGGTCAAGCAGATCGGGCCGAGCGATCCGGGTGTCGTCGTGGGACTCAACGACGTGCCAGACGCAGGTGAGATCCTCGTGGCGATGGATTCGGACAAGCAGGTTCGTGAACTGGCCCAGAAGCGTGCCGAATATCTTCGCCAGAAAGAGCTCAGCAAGTCGACCAAAGTCTCGCTGGACGAACTGAGCGCACTGATCGCCGAAGGTCAGATCAAGTCCCTGCCTGTCATCGTCAAAGCCGATGTCCAGGGATCTCTCGAAGCGATCAAGGGAAGCCTCGAGAAACTCAAAAACGAAGAGGTCAAAATCGATATCATCCACAGCGGTGTGGGCGGTATCACCGAGAGCGACGTGACACTGGCCAACGCCAGTGAAAACGCCGTGATCCTCGGCTTCAACGTCCGTCCGACGGCCGCGATCAAGCAGAAAGCGAAGCAGCTGGGCGTGGAGATCAAGACCTACTCCATCATCTACGACCTGATCGACGATGTCAAAGCGCTCCTCAGCGGCCTGATGAGCCCCGTCATCAGCGAGGAGGGTATCGGCCAGGCGGAGGTGCGCGAGACATTCTCTGTCGCCAAAGTCGGAACGATCGCCGGATGTATCGTCACGGACGGTGTCATTCGCCGAAACGCCAAGGCGCGCCTCATCCGCGACGGCGTGGTCATCTACGACACCCGGATCAGCTCTCTCAAACGTTTCAAGGACGACGCGAAAGAGGTGGGCAAAGGGTACGAGTGCGGTATGATGCTCGAAAACTTCAACGATATCAAAGTGGGCGACGTGATCGAAGCCTATGAAGAGAAAGAGGAAAAAGCGACCCTATGACGCCTGAAGAGATCAAACGAAAACGGGCCGACTCGATTCTGCGGGAGCTGATTCCCGAAGCGCTCTCCCAGCTTGGTGACGAGCGGCTTCGGGGGTTGACCGTGACGGAAGTGGTCTGCTCCAAGGGCCGGAGCGACGCCGATGTCTATCTCGATCCGACGGGTCTGGACGAAGCGGAGCAAAGAGCCATCCTCAAACAGCTCAAAAAGGTGACGCGGGGACTGGAAGCCTACTGCCTGAAAGCGGAGGGATGGTTCAAGTCACCCAAGTTCCACTTCAAATTCGACAAAGAACTCGATCGGGTGAAGCGGATGGACGAACTCTTCGCACAAATCGAAAAAGAGTTGAAATCATGAGTGTCACCGACGAAGTGAGAAAAGTGGTCGAATCCCACGGGGCGAAACTCTACGATACCGAAGTGGTGAACGAAGACGGCCATACGGTCTATCGGGTCTACATCCTCAAAGACGGGGGTGTGGATCTGGATCTGTGTGCCGACATCAGCCGTGACCTCTCCCCGATGCTCGACGTCTATCCCCCCGTCAGCGGCCAGTACTATCTGGAAGTGAGCTCCCCGGGTGTCGAAAGAACACTCAAAAAACCGGAGCATTTCGAACAATCGGTCGGAGAGAAAGTCTATCTGAAACTCAGCTCCGGCGACAGGGTCAAAGGGACGCTCAAAGGGTTCGAAAACGGGGAGGTGATTCTCGAAACCGAACATGGCGAAGAGCGTTTCCCGCTGAACGAGATCCGCAAAGCCAGAACCTACTACGAATGGTAAATCGGTTATCGGGGTGTCGCGATGCGACACGATAATTCCGACCCAATATACCAATACACCAATATACCAACAACCGACGACACTTTCTACATGCGCCTCGCGCTGAACGAGGCGTGGAAGTACCAGCTCCTCACCTATCCCAATCCCGCCGTCGGGGCCGTCGTCGTCGGGGCCTGTGGCGAGGTGATCGCCGTCGCGGCCCATCGGGAGGCTGGGAAACCCCATGCCGAAGTGCTTGCGATCCGTGACGCCTATGTGAAACTCAGCGGCGACCTGTCGCTGGCGGAGTGCGACGATGCGGTAGTGCTGCACGAAAGACTTCCCGAACTCTCCCGAAACCTTTTTCACGACAAAACGATTTTCGTGACGCTGGAGCCCTGCAATCATACGGGCCGCACCCCGCCCTGTGCGTCGCTGATAGAGAAGCTGGGGTTTGGCCGGGTCGTCATCGGTTCCGCGGACCCCAATCCCGAAGCCACCGGCGGTGCGAAACGGCTGAAAGAGGCGGGTATCGACGTGATCGAGGGGGTGGAGAGAAAAGCGTGCGATGCGCTGCTGGAACCTTTCATCATGTGGCGGAACGGGCGGTTCGTCTTTTTCAAGCTGGCCCAGACCCTCAACGGCGTCATCGACGGCGGTATCATCAGCGGCGAGCGCTCCCGCCGATGGGTGCATGCGGTCCGGGAGAGGATCGACGTCCTTCTGATCGGAGGTGAAACGGTACGCAAGGACCGCCCGAGACTCGACAGCCGCCTGACGGGAGGGGAGGCTCCCGACGTGGCGATCTTCACCCGCCATCCCGATACCATCGATCGCACCATTCCTCTCTTTTCGGTTCCCGGCCGCAGCGTCTCCTTCACCGACCGTCTGCCCGAAAAAGGGCTGGTGATGGTCGAAGGCGGAGCGGGCACTTTCGAAGCCCTCGAAGAGGAGATCGACTGGATGGTTCTCTTCGTCGCCCCCTTCGTCAAAGGGGGAATGGGGTATAATGGCGCCAAAAATTTCGAAATCCTCCACCAGCG
>NZ_JAOZOZ010000022.1:16253-18365 GCF_029933015.1 Hydrogenimonas sp.
ATGGACAAACAGCAAAAACAGGAAAAGATCGTTTCGATGTTCGACGAGATCGCGTCGACCTACGATGTGACCAACCGCATTCTGAGTATGGGGATCGACCGTTCGTGGCGCAAGCGTGCCTGCGACAGGACACTGCAGCTGCTGGATCGTAGCGAGGATCTGACGGTGCTCGACGTGGCGTGCGGGACCGGAGATATGCTGCAGTGGTGGAGAGACCGTGCCGAGGCGGCCGGGGCGAAAATCTCCCGTTTCATCGGGGTCGATCCTTCGGAGGGGATGCTCAAGGTGGCGAAGGAGAAGGTCGACTATGCCGAATTCGTCGTGGCCAAAGCCCAGGAGATGCCGATCGGGGAGAACACCGCGGACATCCTCTCCATCAGCTACGGCATAAGAAACGTCGTCGACCGCCAGGAGGCGATCGACGAATTTTACAGGGTGCTCAAACCCGGCGGCATGGTGGTGATTCTGGAATTCACCAAGCGCGAAGATCGTGGGTTGAAAGGCAAGATCGTCGATTTCTACATGCATAACGTCCTTCCGACACTGGGCGGACTCGTAAGCAGGAACTACGCGGCCTACAGGTATCTGCCCGACTCCATCGAAGGGTTTCTGACCACCGGCATGCTCAAAAACGAGCTCGAAACCGCCGGCTTTACCGTCATGCATACCCAGGCCTTCTCCATGGGCATCTCCACGCTTCTGATCGCCAGGAAGTAACCCTATGCGGCCGATTTCCGATTTCCGGTTTCCGATTTCCGAATAACCATGCAAACTCTCACCGTCTCCGAAATCAACGAACAGATCAAATCGCTGCTGGAGTCGACCTTCGTCCAGATACGGGTGGAGGGGGAGCTCTCCCGCGTCACCTACCACACCAGCGGCCATATCTACTTCACGATCAAGGATGCGAGAAGTTCGCTCAGCTGCGTCATGTTCCGCTCCAACGCCCAGCGCCTGAAGTTCCGTCTCGAAGAGGGGCAGCATGTGGTGCTTTCAGGCGCCATCACCGTCTATGTGCCGCGTGGCAACTACCAGATGATGGTACAGACGGCCGAGCCCTACGGAGCGGGCGCTCTGGCCGTGGCCTTCGAGCAGCTCAAAAGACGTCTGATGGAAGAGGGGCTCTTCGCACCGGAGCGGAAAAAAAAGATGCCCAAAACCGTCCGACACATCGTCGTCGTCACCTCCAAAACCGGGGCGGCGATCCAGGATATGATCCGGGTCGCCACGAAGCGGTGGCCGCTGGTGAAGATCACCCTGATCGATACGCTGGTTCAGGGAGCCGAAGCGGCGGCGGAGATCGCGAGGCATATCGCCTACGCCGACAGGCTGGGAGCCGATGTCATCGTCGTGGGACGGGGCGGAGGGAGCCTGGAGGATCTCTGGGCTTTCAACGAGGAGGTTGTCGCCCGGGCGATCGCCGCCTGCGAGACACCCGTCGTCTCCGCCGTGGGACACGAGGTCGATACGCTGATCTCCGACTTCGTCGCCGATATGAGAGCGCCGACTCCCAGTGCGGCGATGGAGCAGATACTGCCGGACAAAACCGAAGTGCTGATGGGGCTGGACGAAGCGATGGAGCGGATGCGGAGCCGGATGTATCAGATTCTGGTTTTGAAGGAGGAGACGCTTCGCCATCTGCTGAGCAGGATGGAACAGCACGCCATCGGTCGGAAAATCGACATGCAGCTATCTCTCGTGGAGGATCTCAAAAAACAGTTGACGCGGCAGATATCCCATCTGATGGAGAAGAGAAGGGAGACGCTGGTTCCGCTTCGTGCCCAGATGCGGATGGCCGAAACCCATCTGTTGCAGAGCAAAGAGCAGCAGCTTCGGAGTCTGCAGGCTCAACTGACATCGCTCGATCCGAAGCTGAAGCTCCAGCCCGGTTTCGTCCAGGTGGTCAAAGAGGGGAAGATGACGCCGCTGGAGAGATTGAAAGCGGGAGATCGCATCCGTCTTGAAGACGGGAAGTATATCGCCGATGCGACTGTCGAAACGATCAAGCCGATTTGATATAATTACAGGAACGATGCACCCGTAGCTCAGCTGGATAGAGCGTTGGCCTCCGGAGCCAAAGGCCAGAGGTTCGAATCCTCTCGGGTGCGCCAT
>NZ_JAOZOZ010000110.1 GCF_029933015.1 Hydrogenimonas sp.
TTGACGCCGAACCATTTGTTGAGTCCGCGTCTGTCGATCTTGTGCTGCACCATCTCCCAGATACCGTGGGTTCCCAGGATCGCCGTCAGCATGGATGCCAGGATACCGATGCTCATCGTGATGGCGAACCCTTTGATCGGGCCGGTACCGTAGGCATAGAGCACGACGGCGGCGATCAGCGTGGTGATGTTGGCGTCCAAAATGGCGCTGAAGGCGTTGGCGTAGCCCTGCTCGATCGCTTTGGCGACGCTTTTGCCCTCATACAGCAGTTCCCGGATCCGTTCGTTGATGATGACGTTGGCGTCCACCGCCATACCCACCGTCAGGACGATACCCGCCATCCCCGGCAGGGTGAGCGTCGCCCCGAAGAGCGCCATGACCGCCAGGATCAAAAAGAGGTTCACGATCAGCGCCACGTCGGCGATGGCTCCCGCGATGCCGTAGTAGAGAATCATGAAAACGACGACGGCCAGGAAGCCCGTGATCAGCGCGATCATCGACGCCTTGATACTGTCGGCGCCGAGGCTTGGGCCCACGCTGCGTTTCTCCTCCATGAATACCGGAGCCAGCAGGGCGCCCGAACGCAGGGCGATCGCCACGTCGTGGGCCTCCTTGACGCTGAAACCGCCGCTGATCTGACCGCTGCCGCCGCCGATGCGCTCGCGGATGACCGGCGCGCTGTAGACTTTGTTGTCGAGCACGACCGCCAGCCGCTTGCCGACGTTCTTTCCGGTGAAGTCGCCAAAGATCTGCGCACCCTGGGAGTTGAGGGAGAAGTTGATGACCGGCTGGTTGTTCTGATCGAACGCGACACGCGCATCGGTCAGCATCGAACCGTCGAGAATCGGAATCTCCTTGACCAGATATTTCCGGTGCGGATTCTGGGCATCCTGCAATATGACGTCACCGTACTTCGCCGCTTCGGCCGGCGTCATCTGATCGACACGGGCCGCCCGCTCCTCGTCGATCGCCATCAGCTGCAGGTGCGCCGCTTTGGCGATCAGCTCGCGGATACGCTGCTCCTGCTCGGGCGTCTTGATGCCGGGCACCTCCACCAGGATCTTGTCGGCTCCCTGCTTGGCGACGGTCGGTTCCGCCAGACCGAACTGGTCGAGACGGTTTCGGATCGTGTCGACCGCCTGGGTGATGGCGTACTTCTTGACCGACTCGATCTCCTGGGGCGTCAGTGAGACCGTATACTTCAGCCCCTCTTTCTGGACGGCGATCCCTTCGATCTTTTTCAGGATTTCGTCCATCTTGGGCATGTCGTCTTTGTCGAGCAGCTCGAAAGAGATCTTGCCGTCACGTACCTTGAACTCGTCGATGATCAGATCCTCATCTTCCGCCGCATATTTGATCGAAGAGGCCAGGGATTTGATTTTCGATTTGATCGCCTCGTCGGTATCGACACCAAGAAGCATGTGCAGACCACCCTGCAGATCGAGACCGAGAGTGATTTTGGAGCCTTTCTCCAGATTCAGAAGCGACGGCGCGGAGAGCGCCAGACCGAAAATCGCCGCGGCGATGAAGATGACGACGCGGTAATTAAGCTTCATCCTCGAACTTTCTCGCTACGTAATCGGGTACGAGTTTGACGATGCAATCGTCGTTAAGCTTGACTTTGATAAAATCCTCTTCCGGTTTGACCACTTCGGCGATCAGGCCGCCTGTCGTGACGATCTTGTCACCCTTTTTCAAAGAAGCGATCATCTCCTTGTGCTGTTTCGCCTGCTTCTGCTGCGGACGGATCACCAGAAAATAGAAGATCGCGAAGAGAATCAGAAGCGGAAACAATGAAGCCAGAACTCCACCTTGCGCTGCATCTTGCATAGAGTATCCTTGTACATGAAATTTTTGATGCGATATTTTACCACCCCTACCATAAGTTTAGGCTTTCTTTCGGCGATCAGTGCCTCCACCTTCATCTATCTGTACCATTTCGGTACGCACTGGCCATGGCTGCAGGCGTTTTTGGGCACGATCGCCCTCCTTTCATGGCTTCTCCTGCCGCCCCGCGCCATGTTCTGGAGCGGCTTTTTCACCGGAGTTTTCTGGTTCTGGTGGATCGGCATGAGCTTCCGCTACTACGATCTGACCTGGATGATCCCTTTTGTCATCTTCGCCGTGGGCCTCGTCTACGGCATCCTTTTTGGCCTCGTCGGCGCCCTGCCCCATCCCGCCTTTCGCGCCGTCGCCGTGGGCCTTCTGGAGTTCGTCCACCCTTTCGGCTTCGACTGGTTCCGCCCCGCCCTGATGTTCACGGGCTCCGTCCTGGGCGACCTGCTGTGGCAGCTCTGGCTGCTTCTGGCGATATTAACGATCGTTCTTTCATTCAAGCGCAGAGGCCGGTATCTGGCCTTTGCGCTTCTTTTTTTCACCATTCAGCACCCATCGAGAGGCGACCGGCATCCCGATCTCGAAGCGCTGAAACACTCCGTCCAGATCGTACAAACCAATATCGAACAGGACAAAAAGTGGCAGCCCCGCTATCGCAACGCCATCGTGGAACTGAATCTCCACGCCATCCGTCTGGCGATGGAGAGCGGCAAAAAGGCGGTGATTCTTCCCGAAAGCGCCTTTCCCCTCTATCTCAACCACGACATCGAACTGGTCGAAAAGCTGATCGATCTGAGCCGCCGTATCACGATCGTCACCGGCAGCCTCTACTACGAAAAGGAAAAATCCTACAACTCCACCTACCTCTTCCGCGACGGCCGGATGCGCGTGATGCACAAAGTGGTGCTCGTACCCTTCGGAGAGGCGGTGCCGCTTCCCAAATGGATGGGCCGCTGGATCAACGACATCTTTTTCGACGGCGCCAGCGACTACGTGACGGCCGCAAACCCCAGCGATTTCGAAATGGCCGGAAAGGTCTGGCGAAACGCCATCTGCTACGAAGCCACCAGCGACCGTCTCTACGAAGACGACCCGCAATACATGTGCGCCATGAGCAACAACGCCTGGTTCACCCCCTCCACCGAACCGACGCTCCAGCGCCTCCTGATGCGGCTACAGGCCCACCGCCACGGCACCGTCATCTTCCACGCCACCAACGGACCGGGGACGGGAGTGATCACACCTTATCAGTGAAAAGTGAAAAACTAAAAACTAAAAATTGTGGATGCCGCTACGCGGCTTTTATTTTAATTAGTTATAATAAAAAGGAGCGAAGCGACCATCCGTCACTTTTAACTTTTCACTTTTAGTTTTTCACTGAAAAAGGACAAATAATGCATATCGCCAACGACGTCTCCGAACTGATCGGCAACACCCCGCTGGTCCGTCTCAACTTCGCATCAAAAGAAACAGGATGCACGATTCTGGGGAAATGCGAATTCATGAATCCCGGAGGATCGGTGAAGGACCGGATCGGGAAAAACATGATCGAGCGCGCCCTGGAGAGGGGTCTCATCGACAAAGAGAGTGTCATCATCGAACCGACCAGCGGCAACACGGGCATCGCCCTGGCGAGCATCTGCGCCGCCAAGGGGCTTCGTCTGATCCTGACGATGCCCGAGTCGATGAGTCTCGAACGCCGAAAGCTTCTCAAAGCCCTGGGCGCCGAACTGGAGCTCACGCCGGCGGAAAAGGGGATGCGGGGGGCCATCGAAAGAGCCGAAACGCTCCAAAAAGAGCTCGACAACGCCGTCATTCTCCAGCAGTTCGAAAACCCCGACAACCCCGAAGCCCACCGTCACACCACGGCCCTGGAGATCATCCGAAACACGGAGGGCAACGTCGATATCTTCGTCGCGGCGGTGGGAACGGGCGGTACGATCACGGGAACGGGTGAAACGCTCAAGGAGAGAATTCCCGGCATCCGTATCTATGCGGTCGAACCGGAAAAATCTCCCGTTCTCGCCGGCGGAAAACCGGGTCCCCACAAGATTCAGGGTATCGGTGCCGGCTTCGTTCCGAAGATTCTGGATACCGAAGTCTACGACGAGGTGATCGAAGTCTCCGATGCCGACGCCTTCGAGACAAGTCGCCGCATCGCGAAAGAGGAGGGGCTGCTGGTGGGGATCTCTTCGGGCGCCAATGTCTACGCGGCCATGCAGGTGGCGTCACGTCCGGAAAACCGCGGGAAAATCGTCGTCACGATCCTCTGCGACACGGGCGAACGCTACCTCAGCACCGAACTGTTCGATTAGAAACATTAAAAAAGGAGGTGTAACCATGCTTTTTGAAACCATATGCATCCAAAACGGAGCCATTCAGCACCTCTCGCTGCATCAGAAGCGTCTGGACCGCAGCCAGGCGGCGCTTTTCGAAAACTTCGAGCCGATCGATCTGGGAAAGATACTCCGTCCTCCGACAGGCACGGGGACTCTCAAATGTCGGGTTCTCTACGCAGAGAGACTTATCGACGTCACCTACGAACCCTACCGTCCCCGCAGCGTCAAAACACTCAGAATCGTAGAGTCGGATCTCGACTACGGCCACAAATTCCGCGACCGTGACACGATCGACGAACTCTTCGCCCAAAGGGGCGACGCCGATGAGATCCTGATCGTGAAGAAGGGTCTCGTAACCGACACTTCCATCGCCAATGTCGCCTTCTTGAAAGAGAAGCGCTGGTACACCCCGAAAACTCCTCTGCTGCATGGTACCACCAGAGAGCGGCTGATCCGCAGCGGTTTTCTGATCCCCAGAGAGATCCGCGCCGAAGAGCTGGAGAGTTTCGAAGCTTTCGCCCTGCTCAACGCGATGATCGGATTCCAGCCTGTCAAACATGGTAAAATAGTCTGAAAGTTACCACCGAAAAAGAGAAAAAATGCTGATAGACATGATCAAAGAGACCGAATTTCAGGAGATGATGGAAGCGCATATCAAGGACATGCTGCACTATATGCTCGACAGCGCCCAGCCTTTCGGCATTCTGTGCAATCTCGAACATGTCACTTTCGAACCGCCTCTGCCCGAGGAGCTCGCCCATGCGCTGCAGGATGTGACCCTTTTCATGATCGCGGGCTACACCTTCGACAGCTTCGAAGTCGACGAGCATATCCTCTCCTTCGAGGCGGGCTTCGGTCCTCAGAATTTCGGAAGCGTCGTCAGCATGCCGATCCTGGCCGTTTTGCAGATTCTGGTGGAAGAGACTCCCCTGCTGATCAACATGGCCCAGCCGATGCTCGAATACAGAAGCGAATCGGAAGAATCCGGCATCAAGAGTTCGCTGGAGAGTTTTCTGAGCAATCCGGAAAACAGGAAATTT
>NZ_JAOZOZ010000111.1 GCF_029933015.1 Hydrogenimonas sp.
AAAGGCGTTCCATGCAGACCACCATCACCTGTCCCAACTGCGGTACCGAGATCGACATCAGCGAGAGCCTCTACGCAAAAATGGAGAAGCAGGCCAGAGCCAAGCTGCAGAAAGAGGTAGCCGAGCATCGTGCGAAGTACAAAGAGGCGATGGACGCGCTCAAAGCCAAGGAGGAGGCGATCGCCGAGCAGGAGAGGCGTTTCGAAAAGGAGCTGGCGAAAGCGACGGAAGAGCGGGTGGAGGCGCAGCTCAAAGCCGAACGGCGAAGGCTCGAAGAGGAGCTCAGAGCCAAGCTGACCGAAGAGCAGAAGGATCGCATCGAACTGCTCAACAGGGAGCTGGAGGAAAAAAGCGCCCAGGTGAAGGAGCTCAACCGTGCGAAGGCCGAAATCGAGCAGCTCAAACGGGCCAGGGATGAGGCGGAGGAGAAGGCGAAGCTGGAAGCCCAGAAGCGGCTCAGCGAACTTCTGGAAAAAGAGCGGGAGAAGATCGCCAAGACCCTCGCCGAACAGAGCGAGCTGAAGCTGAAGGAAAAGGAGCACCAGCTCGAGCAGCTCCGCCACCAGCTCGAAGAGGCCAAACGCAAGGCGGAGCAGGGGAGTCAGCAGACCCAGGGGGAGGTGCAGGAGCTGGCCATCGAGAGCTGGCTGAGCGCGCACTTTCCTTTCGATACCGTCGAAGAGATCAAAAAGGGGGCCCGAGGCGCCGACTGTCTTCAGATCGTCAATACCCGCCAGATGCAAAACTGCGGCACCATCTACTACGAGAGCAAGCGGACCAAGGAGTTCCAGAAGAGCTGGATCGAGAAGTTCAAGGCCGATATCCGTGAAAAGGGGGCCGACATCGGTGTGCTCGTGACCGAAGTGCTCCCGAAAGATATGGAACGGATGGGGCTGGTCGACGGGGTATGGGTCTGCACTTTCGAAGAGTTCAAGGCACTCTCGGCCATCCTGCGGGAGCAGGTGGTGAGAATCGCCCAGGCGACGCAGGCCCAGGAGAATCGCAGCGACAAAATGGGGCTGCTCTACAGCTATCTCACCTCCAATGAATTCCGTATGCAGATCGAGGCGATCGTGGAGGGTTTCACCCAGATGCAGGCCGATCTGGACGCCGAAAAACGGGCCATGGCCCGCATCTGGAAACAGCGTGAAAAGCAGATCGCCAAAGTGCTCGACAACACGACGGCCATGTACGGCTCGATCCGCGGCATCGCGGGCAACGCCATCGGGCACATCAAGGCCCTGGAACTTCCCTACGAGGAGGATGAGTCGTAGAGCACGACCCTGTTTCTTCCTTCCCTTTTCGCCCGGTAGAGGGCTTCGTCGGCCTCTTTGATGAGGGAGGTTTCGTCGCTGTCGGCGCCGGCGGCCGCGACTCCTATGCTGACGGTAAAGCGGGCAGGTTCGCCTCCGGGTATGTCGACAGGGTGGTTTTGCGCTTTTTCACGGATCCGTTCGGCCACTTTCAGAGCGTTTTTAGCATCGATTTCGGGCAGAATGACGGCGAACTCCTCGCCGCCGATTCTGGCGGGGAAATCCATCTCACGTATTTCGTCACGAACTATGTCCGCCAATGTCCGGATGACGCTGTCACCGACCGGATGTCCGTAAGTATCGTTGATGCGTTTGAAGCGATCGATGTCGATCATGAGCAGTGAAAAGCTTTTG
The DNA here is from genome assembly GCF_029933015.1 of Hydrogenimonas sp. Lineage (GTDB taxonomy): Bacteria > Campylobacterota > Campylobacteria > Campylobacterales > Hydrogenimonadaceae > Hydrogenimonas. Next base: position 1,668 of record NZ_JAOZOZ010000111.1, read on the forward strand.
CCGGTACGGCGGTACCGTTCGAACTCCTTTTTCAAAAACGCCATGAAATGCCTGCGGTTGTTGAGGCCGCTGAGCATATCGGTGTAGGACATGCGCTCGAGCTCTTTTTCCAGTTCGTACCTCTTTTTGTAGTCTCTGGCGTAGAAATACTGGATCAGTATGGCCAGCGCCGCGGCCGGCCAGATCAGTACGGCGTAGTGGTCGTGTTGGAAACCGGGGGCGAAGCCGCTCCACGCTAGGAGATGGGGCAGAAATGTCGCCATGACGACATAGACGATGTTGGCCCTTAAAGAGAAGGCCTGAAACGCCAGAGGAGGCAGGAGCATGTAGTACATGAAGCCCGCGATGCCGTAGATCATCCCCATGTCGAGCCGGGTGAGGATTTTCAGATAGACCGCTTCCGTCAAAAGTACGGCGCCGACGAAAAGAAGCGTCAGTAAAAGTCGATTTGTGATTTTTCGAAAGAGATAGGGAGCGGGCAGAAAGATGAAAAAGAACATTCTCAGCCATATGGTATCTTTCGCCCCGACAGGATCGGTGACGTAATCCCATATCCACAGACCGCTGCCTATGAGAGTACCCAGAAGGAAAAGCTTTCCCGAAAAGGAGCGGTGATCGTCGAGCTTTTTTTGCAGGAGAGTCTCATCCTCCTGGATCCACTCGAACTTCAGACTCTCCCTTATCGAAAGAAGTTTTTCGATTATTTTTTCTTTCATAATAAATATTATACTGAATAGATAAGTTTTTGAGACGGATTCCAGTACAATGGAACGAGAAAATAGATGAAGACGGGTTTTGGCAACAGGCCCGAATGGTCAGGAATCGATGATGGAAAAGAGATGTCGGGATTGGGGAGTAGGGGTATGTATCGCTCTGACATTCGCCGGATGCGGAGGCGGGGGCGGTTCGGATGGAGGGACATCGGATCCCTCCACATCCATCGGGAAAAAGGGGAAAGCGTACTATGTGGATGCGCCGGTGGGCGGTGTCGGATACCTTTGCGGATCGCAGCAAGATGTAACCGACGACAAGGGCGGTTTCATATTTGAAGAAGGGAAAGGGTGCCTCTTTTATCTGGGAGGAGTGAAACTTCGCGAGGTGGAAGCGGCGCTGCTGAAAGATGGTAAGACGATCCAGGAGACCGACGAAAAGATCGCACGGCTTTTGCAGTCTCTGGATACCGACGGCGATCCCGAAAACGGCATCGCGATCGACGAAACGCTGGTGAAGAAACTTTCGGATGCGGGATACGACCATGTCCCCGATTCCGAGGGCGACCTGCAGGCCATGTTCGATCTCATCGCCGAGAACGGGGGCCATGTCGTCAGTGAAGAGGCGGCGAAAGCCCATCTGCTTCGCAGCATCCTGAGAGGGAAAACCCTCTATTACCTCCGTTACGACGCTGCTCTGGATACAGATGCCTCTTCGGGCTGGAAAAAGGTACGTATCGATTTCGATGAAAGCAGTTTGGACTGGCACGATCTTTCGAAAGATGGAGAGTATCCGCGAACATTCGCCTATACGGTGGATGAAGAGGGAAATGTTCTACTCTCGATCGACGAAGCGCACGGCGCTCCCGTGCGTTGGAAAGCCAAAGAGATCACCGATAACTACATAAAAATGTGTGAAAATGAAAGATGCGGTCTCTATCTTTTCTACGACGAAAAGAAGGCCGAGTCGTTCATACACGCTACGACCGTCGACTCCGATGCCGTCACTCTGGCTACGATCAGCGGCCTGGACGAGCGGCTCAAGGAGACATCGGGACTGGCTTACGTCGAAGGCAGGCTCTTTACACACAATGACGGCGGCAACGCGAATCTGCTGTACCAAATCGATACGAAAACGGGAAGGATATTGCGGACGGTCACGGTGAACGGCGCTTCGAACGTGGATTGGGAAGATCTGGCATACGACGGTTCCTACCTCTATATCGCCGATATCGGCAACAACCTGGGAGATCGCAAAGATCTGAAAATCTACCGGATCTCCAAAGAGGATCTACTGAACAACGACGATGAGGTCGAAGCAAAGATCATCTCTCTCACATACGCCGATCAGAAGCGCTTCGACTACGAAGTGTACACCACACCCTACGATGCAGAAGCGCTCGTCGTCTACGACGGCGCGCTCTATATCTTTACAAAAAGCTGGGGAGACTATACGACGCGTGTCTACAAAGTGCCTTCCGAACCCGGCAGCTATCGGGCCGAAGCGGTCGATAAAAGAGCGCTGGATGTCATGATCACGGGTGCCGCATACGATGAAAAGAGCCATACGATCGCGCTCATCGGCTATACGAACCCCTACGACGAAAATAGGTCTTTCAGAAGTGCCGTTTTGAAACTGAGCGGATTTTCTGACGATAGATTCTTTTCTGGCCAGATCGCGGAGAGTCCTATAAAAAACGGTCGATCGGCCGGACAGGTGGAGTCGCTCGCTTTTCGAAACGCTTCGACGCTCTTCATCAGTGCCGAAGGGGCATCCACCTCCTGGTTCGAGGTTTCGGCGAAGCTGTATGAGCTACGGCTGTCGGAGTGAGGCGGAGAGTTTTGCCGTGGTAGAAGATTTTGACAATATGATGGAGCAGGAAGGATCATGAAGTTTTCCACCTATCTGAAAACGTGTCGCGAAGAGCTGGGACTGACCCAGGATGCGCTCACCGAAGCGCTCTATCTTTTCGACGACGAGCTCTTCGAAGGTGTGGCACCCGGCACTCTCAGCCGATGGGAGCGTGAAGTTTCCACACCATCCTACCGACGTATCGAAGCACTGATGCGCTTTTTCCAGTACCGTTTCGATCTGCCGGTCCCCTGTATCCGCACCCGCGACGCCAAAGAGGCCGAGCGCATCATGTGCGAAGAGGAGCTCGAGACGCTCTTCAAACCCAAAAAGATGGTGGCGGACCTGGCGTTCCAGGCGGAAAAGATAGGTTTTGAAACCATCACCCTCCGCCACCATCCCAGAGCGGACGAACTGCTGGAACTCAACACGATGCTGCACAAAAGCATCAATACCCCACTGACCCGGGTCGAAGAGAAGCAGTTCAAAACCTGGATCGAAAATCCCGCAAATCTCTTCGTCGCCGTCACCTACAAAAGCTCTTTCCTGGGCCTGCTCTTCGCCCTGAGGTTAAAGCCCGAAAGCTTCGATGCGATTCTGCGCTTTCAAAAGAGAAAAGCGGATCTGAAAGAAGAGGACTTCGCCGCCATCGACGAAGAGGGGTCGGTCTATCTGCTCTCCTTTTTCGCCCTCTCGCCCCACATCGCCACACAGCTTTTCAGACGCTACTATGCCCATCTCGTCGCCTACCAGCAGAAGACCAGGGAGACGGGATTCGTCTCCTCCTTCGAAGAGGCCCTGCTTTTGGCGGAGAGATTCGGACTTCACCAAAGTGGTGAAACCGAAAGCGACGGCGAGACGGTCCTGGCCTACCGGGCCGATCTTTTCGACGCCATGCGTACTACGACCGCTTTGAAGGTGCTTTTTCCGAAAAAGCACTGCAGCTGATCGTCGCCATCTCGATGCGGTCCAC
>NZ_JAOZOZ010000112.1 GCF_029933015.1 Hydrogenimonas sp.
GCTGGTTTCGGAAGGGATCGAAAACATCTTCATCGACATGCATGCCGAAGCGACCAGCGAGAAAAGGGCGCTTTTGATGATGCTGCGAGAAAAGGTTTCGGCGATTTTCGGCACCCATACCCATGTGGGCACCGACGATCTGGTGATCGACAGCGGATGCGCCTACGTCACCGACGCGGGACTCACCGGATGTCGTGACAACGTCATCGGTATGGATGCGAAAGTTCCCATCGAGCGGTTTCTGACGGGATTGCCGGGTCGTTTCGACGTACCTGACAAATGCAGGGCGATCCTTCAGATGATCGTCGTGGAACTTCGTGACGGGCGGGCCGTGGAGGCTTACAAAATACGGGTCTACGACGAAGGAGACAGGGAGACCGTTCTGCAGGCGAGAGTGGAGGCATGACAAACAGCTACGAACTGCTCGAAGCCCTCTATCGGCTGGATCTTCCCGTGCAGGAGAGGGATCCGTGGTGGTGGCCGAACAGCGGCACCTACGAGGTGGTCATCGGGGCGGTACTCACACAGAACACCCGCTGGCCGAAGGTGGAGGAGGCGCTGGAAAATCTTCGCTCCCTGGAAGCGCTGAGTATCGAGGGGCTGGCGAAGCTCGACGAAGAGCTTCTGAGAGAGGCGATCAGGCCCGCGGGGTTCTACAACACCAAAGCCAAGCGCCTCGGACTCCTCAATCAGTCGATCGGCGACAAGTTCGGCGACTTCGAAACATTTCAGGCGGAGGTCGACCGCCGGTGGCTTCTGGGCAAGAAGGGGATCGGCGAGGAGACGGCCGACGCGATTCTCAACTACGCCTGCTACAGGGAGGCGATGGTGGTCGACGCCTACACGGCGGCGCTGTTGCGGGCTTTCGGGTACGAATTCGACGACTACCGGGGCATTCAGGCGTGGCTGATCGAGGGTCTCAAGGATTACGACATCAAAGTGCGAAAGCTCTTTCCCACGCTGCCGAAAGCGCAAATTTACGCTCTCTTTCACGGGATGATCGTGGAGTACTGCAAGCGTCACAAAAGAGGCAAAAGGGTGGATGTGGGGGAGTTGATCGGGGAACGGTGAACGGTAAAGGGTGAACGGGAAACGGGGAAGGGTGAATGGATTAGCGGTTCCCGATTTCCGCTTCCCGGTTCCCGTCAAAAACTCCCGTGACGATGTTCATCGAAACGACACGCTTTATGAGCAGGGCCTCTTTGTCCGCTTCGGGCAGGTTTTCTCCCAGATGCAGGTCGGTGACGACGGCTCTGCCGACGATGTGGCGGCCGCCCCCTTCGGTGCGGATGCCCCAGAGATTGTGCATGACGTAGGCCCGGCCGTTTGAATGCCCCACATAGAGCATGATGTGCCCCGGGAGGTAGAGCAGGGTACGGAAAGGGACGCCCTCTTCGACGATGCGTTTCTCTTTTTGGGAATCGCTCATGCCTTTCAGTGATATCACCCTGCCCACTTTGGCCTGGGCTCTGGAGTTTCTCGGCAGCCAGATGCCGAAGGGAGCGAAAAAGTCCCGGGTCATGGCCGAGCAGTCTCTGTCTCCCACCATGCCGCCCCATCCGTAGGGTTCTCCCAGCAGCTCTTTCGCCACTTCGAAGAGATTCTCCCTCGTCATCGGCAGGGGCATGGCGCCTCCCCACGCTTCGGGCAGCAGGGAGGCTTCGAGCCGTAGCGTGCCGTCGGCGGACCTTCGGGGTATCAGGATCTTTCTGAAAGCCGGTTCGGCGCCCGTGACGGGAAAGAGGGTGGCCAGCTTGGCGTAGAAGAGAAAAGACTGCTTCCTGTCGTAGACGGGAAGACGCTCTTTGATCACGACGGTTTTCGGCAGCCGCATGATCCGTTCGATCTGCGCTTCGTCGATCCAGGCGATGTCGCGTATCGGCACCCATCCCAGGGCGAAGGGTGTCTGTACGAAAGCCCATCCGCCGTCACGGCTCAGATGCGAGACGATCAGGGGTGTCATCGCCTTGACGGCGCTGTTTTGGTTGTAGTCGAAGGGGTAGCCCTCTCCCGGCAGGGAGGGATCGTAAAAGATCGGCCGCATCGTGGGAAACAGCCGCAGGGAGGTGGGATACACGGTGACGGCGTGCCGTCCGAGCCGGTTGAAGGCTTCGTAGTCGGCGTTCTCTACCCAGGCTTCGAAACGTTTTGGGTCGAGAGGGAGGCGGTTTTCCCCGTAGAGCCGTTTTTTGGCGTAGTGGCCGACGGCCCAGGCCGCCTGGGCGCGGGTGACGTTGAGCTCACGCATCTGCCAGGGGGCATAGTGGCGGGAGAGAAAGTCGGCATAGAGCCTTTTTTTCTCTTCATCTTTCAAAGGCGCGGGGACCTGGGAGAGAAAAGGGGTGACGGATTCCGTGAGCGCGGGAAGGGGCGCTGTCTTCGGCGCGCACCCCGTCAGGACCCAAAAGAGCAGGAAAAGCGTAAAGAGCGGGCGCAGCGGAGGCATGTCCGTCAGACTTTGGAGCGTATGACGATCTTTTTGGCGCCGAAAAGCTCCTGGGCCTTTTTGACCATCGGGTCGTTGAGGATCTCTTTGGTGTCGTACTCCCTGCTCGGTTCCGGCTCGCTGCAGTTGCCCGTGACGCAGCCGGCGCTGTTGCAGTCGACATCCTCGATCATCGATCCCGTGTGGGTCGCGCCGTTGGCGTCCGGTACGGCGGTGCCCGCCTGCGGGGTTTCGGAGGCTTTTTCTTTTTCGGCCGTTTCGGCATGGTCGTTCTGCGATGGGGCGGGAGAGGTTTCGGGCTTTTTGGGCGGCGGATTGTCCGATTTGACCAGTCTGATTTTCGTGCCGACGCCGAAAACGTCCTGGACGAAATGGCGCACGATGCCGAAATGGGTCTTCAGCAGCTCCCTGTTCTCTCCCTCGGCGTGGCTGGCCCAGGAGAGGGTCCCCTCTTCGTAGGAGACGAACTCGATGCTCTCCTCGAAGGCCCGTCCCAGATCGGCGTTGCGGTCGTAGAGCTTTTCGATCAGCTTTTTGAAACGCAGTGTGTCGTCGGGGACGGTAGAGTGTCGAGTAGGTTTTGTCGCCGCAGGTGCAGGCATTGCGGAAGATGCCGGCTGCGGATTCGGTGTCGGAATCCGGTCGATTCCGGGTACCGGTTTCGCTTCGATCCGCTCCACGTTCCCTCTTTCCGATTCCCGATTCCCGATTCCCGATTCCCGTTTTCCAATTCCCCCCAGCTCCTCCTCGAGCGCTTCGATCATCTCGTCGATATCCTTGAGGTTCATCGCCTCGACCATTTTGAAGAGGGTGAGCGAGAGGACGAAGTCGCCGTCGGTTCCCAGGGCCAGAAGCGGTTTGGCGTCGGCGAGAATCCGGTAGAAACGCTCCAGAAGCATCGGAAAGAATTTCGGGTCGTTTAACAGCAGCTTCTCTTTCAAGAAGAGGCTCATCTCGTCGATCACCATCTCCGCTTCGTAGTTTTCGAGCTCCCTGAGATAGGTGCGGATGAGCGTTTCGTCCTTTTGCAGTATGGCGTCGAAGAGCTTTTCGAGAAACTCGGGATCGATGATTCCCAGCATCTGGGTAACGGTCGGCACGTCCACATGGCTTTTGGAGTAGACGATCGCCTGATCCAGCAGGGTCAGGGTGTCGCGGAGCGAACCGCTGCCGCTGCGGGCCAGGATCTCCAGCGCTTCGGGCTCGAAGGCGATCCCCTCGGTATTGAGGATGTGCTCGAGGTGTTTGATGACCAGCGGTTTGGCGATCTTTTTGAAACGGAAGTGCTGGGTACGGCTCAGAATCGTCGCCGGGAGCTTCAGCGGATCGGTCGTGGCCAGGATGAACTTGACGAATTCCGGCGGCTCCTCGAGGGTCTTGAGCAGGGCGTTGAAAGCCTCTTTGGTGAGCATGTGCACTTCGTCGATGATGAAGACTTTGTAGCGGCCGATGGAGGGTTTGTATTTGGTGTGCTCGATGAGGTCGCGGATGTCGTCGATCTTGCGGCTGGAGGCGGCGTCCATCTCGATGATGTCGATGTGACGACCCTCGTTGGCCATGCGGCACTGTTCGCAGGTGTCGCATGGCTTGGATGTCGGGCCGTGTTCGCACAGCAGCGCCTTGGAGAAGATGCGTGCCGTGGAGGTCTTGCCGCTTCCCCTGAGCCCCGAAAAGAGATAGGCGTGCCCCAGACGGTTCTGGTCCAGCGCCATGGCCAGGGTCTGGGAGATGGAATCCTGTCCGATCAGGTCTTCGAAACGTTTGGGACGGTATTTGAGTGCGAGAGCTTGTGACACCTCAGTTCCTTCGGTGAATGGATAATTGAAAATGGATAATGGATAATTTTCTCATAACTACGCTTGTTTACTGCTTTTGATGATGGTGGTCAGCAGTTTGATGATCTCGGCGATGTCGTTTTGAAGAGAAATGACATGGGGTTGTTTTGCATCAAGATAATCGGTAGCAATAAGAAGCCGGATCCAATATCGGCTCTCTTTCGCTTCCTTTAGCGCTATAGAAAGTTTCGAGACGAAATCCTTTTTACTCTGGGCATCCTGGGCTTCGGTGACATTGGCTCCGATGGAGGTACCCGATCGAAGCAGTTGATCGGCCAAAGCGAACATTTTATGGCGTTCGACCAGATGTCTATGAAGCTTCACAACCCTGATGGCAAAAGAGAAAGAACGGTCAAGAACGACATTGCCCCGTTCATTTTCCATTATCAATTATCCATTATTCATTCGCTTGATGCGAAGCTATGCTTCGCGTCAAGCGCCCTCGTTCATGATGCTGAGAAACTCTTCGTTGTTCTTGGTCTTGAGCATTTTGGAGTAGAGGAATTTGAGCGCTTCGACCTCGTCCATCTGGTGCATCGCGTTTCGCAGGGCCCAGATTTTCGGGAGGGTGTTGGGATCGGTGAGGAGCTCCTCTTTCCGGGTGCCCGATTTGATGATGTCGATGGCGGGGTAGATACGGCGGTCGGCGATGTTTCGGCTGAGGACGATTTCGCTGTTGCCCGTTCCTTTGAACTCTTCGAAGATCACTTCGTCCATGCGGCTTCCCGTATCCACCAGCGCCGTGGCGATGATCGTCAGGCTGCCGCCGTTTTCGATGTTTCTGGCCGCACCGAAGAAGCGTTTGGGTTTGTGGAGGGCGTTGGCGTCGACGCCGCCCGAAAGCACTTTGCCGCTGCTGGGTGTGACGGTGTTGTAGGCGCGGGCGAGGCGGGTGATGGAGTCGAGGAGGATGACGACG
>NZ_JAOZOZ010000023.1 GCF_029933015.1 Hydrogenimonas sp.
GACCTCTCTTTTCGACCAGAGCCGGAATGAGCCAGAAGCCGGTGAGTGCATAGAGGAGCAGCAGGGATCCGGGCAGCCAGAGAAAGAGGAGCCTGAGAAATTTTTTCATCTATGGCTTCTCGAAATAGTTGGGCACCATCTTTTTGAGCTTCTCGTAGATCTTCTGAAAGTCGGTGCTGTAGACCCGTGTTTCCCCGATCGTCGTGATGAAGTTGGTGTCCCGCTGGAAACGGGGCACCAGATGCAGGTGGATATGCTCGGCGATGCCGGCCCCTGCCGCGGCGCCCAGGTTCATCCCCAGGTTGACCCCTTCGGCGCCGAATCCTTCTCTGAGCATCCGCACGCCCCTTTGGGCCAGGCCGCTCATCCGCAGCCAGACGTCGGGATCGAGGCTCTCCAGCGCGTCGGTATGGCGGTGGGGGATGATCATGAAGTGTCCCGGCGTGTAGGGGTAGCGGTTCATGACGACGAAACAGGCGTCGTCCCGATAGAGCACATGGTGCTTTTCATCCAGCTCCGGATGGTTCGAGATGTGGCAGAAGACACACCCTTCGATCCTCTCTTTTTCGGTGTCGGTGATGTAGGCGGTGCGCCAGGGGGCGTAGAGGTATTGCATGGGACTATCCTATCCAGTAGATGATCTGCGGCCAGAGCATGACGATGGCCAGTGCCGTCACCTGTAGCAGAATGAAAGGGACGACACCCCGGTAGATCTGGCCCGTCGTGACCCTGTCGCCGGCGGCTCCCTTGAGGTAGAAGAGCGCGAAACCGAAAGGCGGCGTCAGGAACGAAGCCTGGAGGTTCATGGCGATAAGGATGGCGAACCAGATCGGGTCGATGCCGAAACTTGCGGCGATGGGGACCAGGATCGGCACGACGATGAAACTGATCTCGATAAAGTCGACGAAGAATCCCAGCACGAAGATGACCGCCATCGTCACGAGGATGAAGGTCCATCGGCTTCCCAGCTCCTCGGTGAAGAAGCGGTGGACGAAGTCGCCCCCGTCGAAGGCGTTGAAGACCAGGCTGAAGGCGGTGGCACCGATGAGGATCATGAAGATCATCGCGCTGAGCTTGACCGTCTCGATGGAGGCGTAACGGAGAATTTCGAAACGGAAGGTCCCCTTGAGCATCGTCAGGATCACGGCGCCCACGACACCCACGGCCGCCGATTCGGTGGGGCTGGCGATGCCGGCGAAGATGGAGCCGAGCACGGCGACGATCAGCAGCAGCGGCGGCAGGATCGCCCTGCCCGCCTGGCGAAGCAGCGTGCCGTAGGGGATCGACTCCCTCTTCATCGCGGGGGCCACGTCGGGCCTGAGCCAGGAGAGGATCAGGATGTAGAGGATGTAGAGCGATGTGAGCAGCAGGCCGGGCATCACCGCCGCCTTGAAGAGGTCGCCCACACTCACGTACATGACGTCTCCCAGCACGATCAGTACGACCGAGGGCGGGATAAGCTGCCCCAGAGTGCCGCTGGCGACGATCGTTCCGCTGGCGAGTTTCGGGTCGTAGCGGTGCTTGAGCATGATGGGAAGCGTGATGAGCCCCATCATGACGACGCTGGCCCCCACGATGCCGGTGCTCGCCGCCAGGATCGCCCCCACCAGAACCGTCGAGATCGCCAGTCCGCCCCGAACCGGGCCGAAGAGTTTTCCCATCGATTCCAGAAGGTCCTCGGCCATCTTCGACTTTTCGAGCACCAGGCCCATGAAGATGAAAAGAGGCACGGCCATCAGGGTGAAGTTCTGCATGATGCCGTAGATGCGGAAAGGAAGCAGCTCGAAAACCTCCAGCCCCACGTCCCAGGGAAAGAGCAGCGCGAAGAGGATCGCCACGCCGCCGAAGGCGAAGGCGACGGGAATCCCCAGCAGCAGAAAAACCAGAGCCGTCAGAAACATCAGCATACCGATCATGCGGCAACCTTTCGCTCGAAGATGGATAGTTTCGAGCGCGGTTCAGCTGCGCGTGGGCCCCCTGCCGAAGGGAACTCAGCGTTAGCGCAGCCAAGCGGACTCCGTTCGTTTGGCGTATCGATTGGATAAAACATCAGCATACCGATCATCGTCTCCCCTCCTCTTTCAGCTCCTCGAGACGGTAGAAGGCTTTGATCGTCTCGCTGACGGCCTGCAGGATCAAAAGGCCGAAAGCGACGATGACGAAGGATTTGATGACGTAGCGGCAGCAGAGACCGCCCGGGTCGGGGCTTCCTTCGTGCTGGATGAAACTCTGCAGCGTGAAATCCCAGCTGAACCAGACCACCAGCAACCCCAGGGGGATGACGAAAAGCAGCATCGTCGCGACACGGACCCACTCTTTGAAACGGGGGGAGAAACGGACGTAGAGAATGTCGACTCTGACATGCTTGTCGTGCTTGAGGGCGTAGGCGAGCCCCAGCAGGAAGAGCACGTCGAAAAGGTGCCACTCCAGCTCCTGCAGGGCCACGGAGCCTTCGTGGAAGGCGTAGCGCATCGTGGCGTCGTAGACGATGAGCAACGCCAGTGCGATCGAGGCGAAAGCCCCCACCGCCCCGGCCCATCGGCTCGTTTCGTCGATGATGTAGGAGAGTTTCAACAGTTTCCGGTTTTTCACGTCCGACTCCTTACAGCTCTCTCATATGAAACTCGGCGCGTCGTTGGCGAAGAGTATCAGGTCGCCGGGTCTGGTCAGAGCGGCCAGCGTCTCTTCCATTTTCGACTTGTCATCCAGAAAGTGGAGTTTCTCGGCCGCGACGTACATTCTGAAGGTTTCGCGGTTCAGTCCACCCGTGACGATCACCAGATCGAAGATTTCGTTGGCTCTTTTTGCCACCTTCTCGTTCTGGGCCTCGTCGACCTCCACGAGGCCGGGTGTGACGAGCACCTTTCGGCCCGGATACTGCGAGACGAGGTCGAAAGAGGCGAGCATGCCGTCGAGGTTGCCGTTGAAGCTGTCGTCGAGGATGATCTTGCCGCCGGCGTCGATACGCTGCAGACGGTGGGGCACCGCTTCGAGACGTTCGGCGTACTTCGCCCCTTTTTCGTAAGGGATGCCCAGTGCGTCGGCTACGTGGAGGGCCGCCGCGACGTTGACGGCGTTGAAGGCGCCGAGTATGGGAATATGAACATGGATCGTTCGATCCGATAATTTCAGGTCGAAATCGACCCCCTCCAGCGAGGCTTCGACGTTTTCGACGTCGTCACCGAAGAGGGTGACCCTTTCGTCGGGTTTGACATGGGCCGATTTGTGGACCCAGGCGTGTCGGAGCCGTTTGGAGCCCAGGATCTCCATCTTCGTGTCCCGTATGCGCCCGAGGGTCTTGAAATACTCGATATGCTGGGGTCCGATGACGCCGACGACGGCGTAGTGCGGCTGGACGAATTCGGTGATTTCGGCGATGTCACCGGGACCTCGGGCACCCATTTCGACGATGTAGACTTCGGTATCTTCCGGCAGGTCGTCGTTGATATCCTTCATGACGCCGGCCAGGGTGTTGACGCTGCGGGGGGTGGCGTAGACCTTTTTGTCGTGGCCGACGATCTGGGCGATGAAGTTTTTGATGCTTGTCTTTCCGTAACTTGCGGTGACGCCGACGACGACGAGATCCTTCATGCCGTCGAGCTTCCGTCTGGCCTGGACCTTGAAGCCGTGGAACATCACCTTTTCGATGAAAGAGGAGCCGATGACGGCGACGGCGAGGGGCAGGATGACGCCCAGCACCTCGCACGCCTCCTTTGCCAGGCAGAGCAGATCCTGAAAGAGCGTCAGCGCCAGAAGCAGGCCGAAGAAACGTTTGATGCGTCCCGTGAAGACCAGTTTTTTGTCGAGTTTCTTCCACCAGAGCCAGAGGGTGGGAAGATAGGCGAAGTAGAAATAGATCCAGAAATAGATGCCGGTGAAGTAGTAGGCGAAAAGCGGTATCAGGAAGTAGATGACGTGCCAGTGGTATTTGGTGTGATGGAGCACCACCCGCTCGATTTTGTAGCTGTACCACTGGAGATTGGTGGCCAGGTAGAATCCCAGGGCCATCACCAGCAGAATGTGGGAGAAAAACTGAAACCAGATCATCGGACTACCTCGAAACTTTCAAAGGGTGTTCCAGATGCCACCTCTTCGCAGGTGACGTTGAGAACCGCGGACATGGGCGAGCCTTTGTAGAGAATTTTTTTGAAGGTTTCCAGCGACGCTTCGTCGGCGTCGACCACCGATTCGACGGTACCGTCGGGCAGGTTTCGGACGTACCCTTTGAAGCCGGCGGCGCTCGCCATCTCCTGGATGGCGCGTCTGTACCAGACTCCCTGGACCTTCCCTTCTGAAATACATCTATACCGTTTCAAGAAACGCCTCCATTTTCGATATGACCGCACGGGGGTTTTTGAGGAAAAAGTAGTGGTCTCCGTCAAAAAGAATCAACTCGGCACGGGGCATCGCTTTCGCGATCGTTTCACCGGCCTCCGGAGGCGTGGCAGTGTCTTCGGCTCCCCAGCAAAGCAGCGCGGGACGGGTGTAGGCGGCGAAACGATCCGTGAAATCCTCGTCCACGACATTCTTGAAGGTTTCGTACATGTGCGGGGGCATGTCGGCGGCGTCTTTGGAGGCGAAGAGCCTGCGCAGTTTTTTGCCGCCGAAGGGTTTGAGGAGCTTGAAGAGCGCGATTTTGGCCCGGATCTTCAGAGGTTTGGGCAGCACGATGCCGGCCGAGGAGAGAAGCACGAGACGCTCCGGGTTCAGCAGCGTGGCCACCTTCCCTCCGAAGGAGTGGCCGACGGCCGCATCCTTTTTCGCGCCGATGCTTTCGAGAAAGGTTTCGACGATGGCGGCGTAATCTTCGGTTTTCAACACCGTATCGTTGGAGCTTTTTCCGAATCCCGGCAGATCGATGTAGATGTGACGCCAGTCGGGGAAGGCAGTGGCGAAAGCCTGCTTCATCAGCTCCTTGTCGCTTCCCCAGCCGTGCAGCACGATCAGATCCTTGCTCGCATCGGGATGGACGATGTCGTAGGCGATTCGAAAGGTTTCGTTTTTCCAGCGGACGGGTTTGACGGCCATGCTCTACTCTCTCCTCAATATCTTTTCGTAGAGAAAATCGACGATCGGATGGGTGTTTTTTTCTCTGAACTCTTTTTCGAAGGCTTTCCGGCGCTCTCTGTCGGCCCACCGTTTCGACCACTCGACGATGTCGGCGCCGGGATGCTCTTTTTCGTAGGCGAGAAAGGCTTCGAAAAAGGCTTTGATAATCCCCGCGCCGGAGTTTTCGATGTAGCCGTAGGGCCAGAAACGGAGGTGTCTCTTCATCGCCTCCTCCAGCGGCACCTTTTCGATCCAGTAGAGATAGAGAACCGCCGCCAGCGAACTGCGGTCGGCACCCGCCTTGCAGTGCATCAGCACCGGGTACTCGGCCTTTTCGAACGCCTCTTTGAGCGCCAGAAGGATGGTGTCGTCAGGCATCCGTCTCGAATAGATACTCACGTCGATCAGCCGTACGCCCATCTCTTCGCAGGTACGCTTCTCCAGGGCGTAGACGGGGCGGTGGGGTTTTTCACCCCGCAGGTTGATGACGGTTTTGAAACCGTACTTACGGATCAGTTTTTTGAGCTGCCAGGGTGTGGGCTGGGCCGATCGATAGATCTTCCCCTCCACGACCGGATGGAGATTGAGCCAGAAGACGTTGACGAGGTTGTGCTGCTTTATGAGCGAACCGTACCACGCCTTCGTTTTTTGCGAAAAGGTATCGAGTTTGACGGGTGGTTTGCTCACTATTCTTTCTCTTTGCGGTAGAGATTCTGGAATGTGACGCATCCTTGCTCCAGCTCCTCCTTCGTGCCCCGGCAGACGATCTTGCCGTGTTCGAACACGAGAATCGTGTCGGCGTTTTCGATCGTGGAGAGACGGTGGGCGACGATGAAGACGATGAGATCCTCCTTGAGGGCGTAGATCGTCTCCATGATCGCCGCTTCGCTCTTGTTGTCCAGAGCGCTGGTGGCTTCGTCGAGGATCAGGATGTCCGGTTCCTTGTAGAGGGCGCGGGCGATGGCGATGCGCTGGCGCTGGCCGCCGGAGAGGTTGGTGCCCCCTTCGTTGAGGATCGTGTCGATTCCCTCGGGCAGTGTCTCGACGAAAGCCCAGAGGTTGGCTTTTTTGAGGGCTTCGATGACTTTTTTCCGATCGGGTGCCGTATCGCCGTAGGCGACGTTGGCCAGGATCGTGTCGTTGCTGATGTAGATGCGCTGGGTAACGATCGCCATGCGGGATCTGAGGGACTTGAGATCGATCTCTTTCGCGTCGATGCCGTTGATCGTGACACGTCCGGAAGCCGGATCGTAGAAGCGCAGGATCAGATTCACCATCGAGCTCTTGCCGCCGCCGCTGTCTCCGACCAGACCGATCACCTCCCCTTTTTTCGCCCTCAGAGAGATACCCTGCAGCGCCGTCGTTTCGCCATATTTGAGAGTGACGTTTTCGAATGCGATCGTGTCGATATGCTCCAGTCGGATATCACCGCTTTTGATCATGGGTCTGTAGTGCATGATCTGCTCGATGCGCTCGTGCGCGGCGATGGCGTTCTGGAATTTGCTGTAGAGATTGGAGAGCCGGCGGACCGGGTCGATCAGCAGAGAAAGCGCCGTCAGAAAGGAGAAAAACTCACCGGTCGTCATCGTCTTGTAGACCAGCACCTCACGGCCCCCCGCGACGATGAAGATCGTGATGGCGATGGCGGCGATCAGCTCCAGGATCGGCGTGAGCATCAGCTGCACCTTCACCGTCTTCATGTTGGTATCGAAAAAGGAGCGGTTGAAGGCCTTGAAGCGCTCCAGCTCGTACTCCTGGGCGTTATAGGACTGGATCATTTCGTAGTTGGCGAAATTTTCGCTCAGCTGCGCCATCAGATCGGCGTTTTTCTCCTGGGAGACGTGGGAGAGTTTTTTCAGCTTTTTGGAGAGGATGTCGACGGGCCAGGCCACCATCGGTACGATGATCAGCGTATAAAGCGCCAGTTTCGGACTCTGGTAGATCACCACTCCCAGGAGCACGACGGCAGTCAGGGATTCCCGCAGAAAGGTGGCGAGCTGGGTGGAGATGGCGGCCTGGATCCTGGCGATGTCGTTGTTGATACGGCTCATCAGTTCGCCGCTGTGGAAGGCGAAATGGAAGTCCATATCCAGATGCATCATGTGCGAGAGCATACGGTTGCGGAGTTTGCGGATGATATCCTGCCCCACGTAACTCATGGCGTAACTCTGCATGAAGGTTCCCAGGCCTTTGGCGACGAAAGCACCGATGATGAAGACGGGAACGATATAGAGCATCTGCACATCCCGCTCGATGAAGATGCGGTCCATCAGGGGCTTGACCATGTAGGCGATGGCACCCGTGGCAGCGGAGGTGAGAACCATCCCCACGATGGCGTAGGCAACCTTGTCTTTGTAGTCTTTATAAAGAGGCAGATAGGTTTTGAAAAACTCTTTCAATCCTGCATTCCTGTCTTGGGGCCTTTGGCGCTCTGGACCCTGTTGATGTAGGCGTAGTCGGGTCTGATGGAGCGGGGTCTGGGCAGGCTTCGGGCCAGCTTCGAGAGGGTTCCGGCAAAATCGTCGAAGAGGTAGTTTGCCATGGAACCGGGGATCGGATTGATCTCGTTGAGAAGAATCTCGCCGCTGGCGAAAAAGAAGTCGCACCGGATCAGAGCCCCTTCGAAGAGGGTGCCGTAAACCTTTTCGAAGGTCTCTTCCAGATCCTTCTGGAGGGTCGGATCGATCTTTGCCTCCTGCACCCCTTCGGTGCGGGCGAAATCGAGATATTTCTGGTCGAAATCGAGAAACTCCTTTTTCTGCGGCGCTTCGATGCGGCTGAGGATCCACCCCTCGTCCGTTTTGCAGCCGGCGATATTGAACTCCTCTATCCCTTCGATAAAAGGTTCGACCAGCACGTCGTCGTCGAATTCGAAGGCGACATCGAGCGCGAAATCGAGCTCCTCCCTTTTTCTGACGATGCTCACCCCGATGGAGCTGCCCAGTCTCAGCGGTTTGACGATGACGGGAAAATCGAAGTCGAGGTTTCGGTCACCGTCGATGTGGAGCACCTGGTACTCGACCGTCTGTACCCCGATCCCTTCGGCGTAGAGTTTCGTCAGCCACTTGTTGTAGCTGATCACCGACGCCTCTTTGCGGGGACCGATATAGGGAATGGCGAAAAACTCCATCAGCGAGGCGATCGTACCGTCTTCGCCCTGGCCGCCGTGGACCAGATTGAGAACGGTATCGAACCCCTCGAGGGGTTTGGCCTTGAGAAATCCTCTCTTTTCGAAGCCGCCTTTCACGAGTGTGAGCGGATCGTCCTTTCTGTAGTCTCCCGAACTGAAGTGGTTCGATCGCATCTTTTCGGCCGGTATGTGCCAGAAGCCGCCTTCGGCATCGAGAAAGATGAACGTGAGCGGGGTTTTGAGAACCTTTTTGAGGGCGATCGCGCTGACGATACTGATTTCATGCTCGTAGCTCGCGCCGCCGAATAGAATAGCCGGTTTCACCTGTTTCTCTCCATTATTTGCTTAGTTTTTTCAATGCCTCTTTGATGAGGCTTTCGGTCTCCGTCGCACTGCAGGCGGCCAGAGCCTTGGTGATCTGCTCCTTTTTGAAGCCGAGTGTCTCCAGAGCCATCTGCGCTTCGTTGTGGGCCTGCGAAGCCGGGGAGCTCTCCCCCGCCAGCTCCAGCGAAAAGCCGCTGAGTTCCACCAGAATCCGCCCCGCGCTCTTGGGGCCGATGCCCGGAACGCGTTTGAGCATGCCCACATCCTTGGCTTCGACGATCTGGGCGAAGCTCTGGGGCGTGAAGGTGGAGCAGATGGCCATCGCCACTTTGGGGCCGACGCCGTTGATCCTGATCAGGGTGTCGAACATCCTCTTTTCGTTGATGTCGCAAAAACCGTAGAGGAGCTGGGCATCCTCCCTGACGATGTGGGTCGTATGGAGGCGTATTTCGTCACTCTTCACCGAAGCGCTGCAGTGGAGCGAAACGAAAACCTCGTAGACGAGCCCGCCCGGTGTCAATATATGCAGATGGGTGGGATCTTTTTTCACCACCTTTCCCGTGATTCCTACGATCATGTCTCTTCGGCCTTTTTCACGGCGATTTCGTAGTTTTCCTCGTCCACCTTCTTCAGATAGACCTCCTCTCCCGACGCGCCGGCTTTCGGAGTGTACTCGAGTTTCACCTGGGGATAGAGCAGATGGTATTCGATCGTCGTATACTCTTTCCACTCTCCGAGGTTGACGATCTTCGCGTGGACCACCATCTCCTGGTAGGCCAGAAGTCTGCCGCGATTGTCCTGGAGCCTGTTTTCGACTTTGACGATCTCCTCTTTTCGCTTCCGGATATCTTCCTGCAGTTTCTGGAACTGCTTGATCTTCGCTATGAAGGCGGGGCGGGGTTTGATGCCGCGTTTTTGATCCTGCACTATTTTCTGCTTGAGGGTATTGACGGCCGATTCGCTCTTTTGGAGGAGTTCCTCTTTCTCCTGAAGCTTTTCGCGCATCTTCTCCAGCATCTTCTCCAGCTTTTGGGCCTCCTCTTCGAGGGAGAGAATTTCGTTGTGATAGGCTTCGATTTCGGAGGCGTCGATAATCAGCCTGTTGTTTTCCCCCACCATCTTTCCGATCTGAATATGGGAAACCGCATAGATTTTCGCGTTGGCGCCGAGAATCCGGACATCGACGTTCATCGCCCTGATTTCACCGCCGATCATCTGGGAGACATTCGCCTCCTTCGCCTCGACGCTGCCACCCTCGATACGTGTGATCTCCGCGGTTCCTTTCGTTTTGAGAGAACCTCTGTGGACGTTGATTTTGGCACGGTCCGCGAAAATCTGGCTCGTTTGATGGGTCTGACCGCCTATGACCACCTCTTCGGCCGTCACGACGGCCGCCGCACCGACGTTGCCCTCCACCTTGATCTCGGTGGCTTCGACTTCGACACCGTTGCCGATGGCCTCTTTCAGCGAATCGCTTTCGTTGATGTGGAGTTTCACTTCGGTTTCGACGCCGGCGTCGATGGAACCGGTCTTTTTGAAGCTCACCTCCTCGAGCTCCATCTCGTCCCTGATATCGTAGGTGTTCTCTTTGAAGACCACATATCCGCCACGTTTGGCCCGATAGAGAATGGAGGATTCGGTCTCTTCCGTCTCGATATTGTCGCTGACGCGGAATTCGGGTTTGTGGGTACTCTTCGGTTCTTCGACGGCGACGAACGCTCCCATGCAGTTGCGACCCGGAGTACCCTGTTTCGGTTTGACATATTCGATTATCACTTCACCCTTCTCCACCGCCTGGATGAAACCGCGTTTGGAGTAGTCGATGCGATCTCCTTGCTGCTTCTCCTCTTTCTCTTTGTAGTGATAGATGAGTGCATCGTCGATCGATGGCTCGGAGGCGAAGCAGACCGCCACGTCGAAAATGTAGTCTTCGGGGACGATATACTGACCCTGCACCTTCGCTTTGGCCGTGAGGTCGTCCAGTTTCCCATCAATGTCCAGATCCCACAACCCGATCAGAATGCGGGAACGCACCATCTTTTTGTGGATCAGGTTTTTCATCTTGGCGTTCAGGTCGTCGACCCCTTTGACAATGGAGCCGCTTTTGATGGTGCAGACGATCCTGTTTTTCTCCCTGTTCGCGGCGATGTGCAGAAGCAGATCTCTCATCCAGGGCTCGTCCCGGTATTTGAGTATCTCGATCTCGTAATCCTGTTTGACTTCGAAGTTCGGATTGAGCAGGATTTCCGGTTTGTTGAACTTTTCCCAGTCGTTGCCCTCCACCTCGATCCACTCCTTCTCCTTGCGGTCCATCTTGATGAAGGTTTTGCAGCTGATGATGCGAATGTCGAGTGATTGCGATCCGATTTTGTACTTCAGAGCGGTCTCCTGCAGCGTCTTCGGCACGTCGGATGTCGTCACGACGACGGGTGTGAACTCCGCAGGTTTGTCGGCCTCTTTCTTCTTCTGTTTCTCTTTGTCGCTCTTGAATACTTTGTCAAATAGTCCCATAATTCCACTTTTGTTGATGCGGTCGGCATAAAAAATATCTCTATTTTAATATAACAATCGTTAAAATAACATCAACTGTCCAAAAGGCTTGCCCGACCCATGCGTTTGCGTTCCGTTTTCACTACCAGTGCCGGCATTCTCACATCCCGTATTTTCGGTTTCGTCCGCGATCTTCTGATGGCGTCGATTCTGGGTGCCAACATCTTTTCGGATATCTTTTTCGTCGCCTTCAAGCTCCCCAACCTTTTCCGCCGGATCTTCGCCGAAGGGGCTTTCGTCCAGAGTTTCATGCCCACTTTCATCGCATCGCGGCATCGCAGCGTCTTCGCTGTGGCGATACTGATACGATTCTTTCTTTTTCTGATCGCCGCCTCATTGCTCGTGACCCTCTTCAGCGAACCGGTCACCCGTCTCATCGCCATCGGATTCGACCAGCAGACCATCGATATGGCCGCCCCGCTGGTGGCCATCAACTTCTACTATCTGGACCTGATCTTCCTGGTGACCTTTCTCTCCGCACTGCTGCAGTACAGGGAGCACTTCGCGACGACGGCTTTCGGTACGACGCTTCTGAACATATCGATGATCACGGCACTGGTGCTCTTTCGTCACGAAGAGCCCTCCTATCTCGTCTATGCCCTCAGTTTCGCCGTACTGGCCGGAGGTGTGCTGCAGCTGCTGCTGCATCTGTGGATGATAAGGAAAAAGGGGCTCGACAGACTGCTGGTCGGCGGCTTTGTCTATATGCGGCGCAAAAAGGAGGTCGTCAAAGAGGATATCGACCGTTTCAGCAGAGCCTTTTTCCCCTCCGTTCTGGGCAACTCGACAGCCCAGATCTCCTCTTTCATCGATACGTGGCTCGCCTCTTTTCTCGTCAGCGGCTCCATCAGCTACCTCTTCTACGCCAACCGCCTCTTCCAGCTGCCTCTGGCACTTTTCGCCATCGCCGCCTCGACGGCGCTCTTCCCGACGATAAGCAAGCTTCTCAAACAGGAGAAAATCGACAAGGCCAAAAAGGAGACGAGAAAGGTCTTCTGGCTGCTCTTCGCGCTGCTGGGAGGAGCTTCCGCCGTCGCCGTGATCCTTTCGGAGGAGATCGTGAAACTGCTCTTCGAAAGAGGGGCCTTTACCGTAAACGATACAGAAAATACGTCGATGGTACTGGTGATGTATATCGCGGGTCTTCTGCCTTTCGGGATGGCGAAACTCTTTTCGCTGTGGCTCTACGCCTCGCATCGTCAGAGAGAAGCGGCCGGCATCGCCGCCAGGTCGCTGGGTGTCAACATCCTCTTTTCGATTCTCCTGATCGCTCCGATGGCGGCACCCGGGCTCGCCCTGGCCAGCAGCATCAGCGGCTGGGTGCTTCTGTGGCTGACGATGAAGGCGGTCGGCAGGGAGCTCGTTTTCGATATAATGCACGCGAAATACGCCACATACGCGCTCGTTTTCATCGCGGGTGTGACAGCGATCACATGGACAGTAAAGGTAATGATAGATGGTTATATTTGATTCCGTAAAGAAAGAAAAAGTGAAATTCGAACCGATCCGGGACAAAGAGGTGCGAATGTATGTCTGCGGTCCGACGGTCTACGACGACGCCCATCTGGGCCATGCCAGAAGCGCCATCGCTTTCGATCTGCTCCGCAGGACACTCAAGGCGCTCGGTTACAAAGTGACCTTTGCCAGAAACTTTACCGACATCGACGACAAGATCATCAAAAAATCTCTCGAAACGGGCCAGCCGATCGAAGCGATCACGAAAAAATACACCGAGCGCTATCTCGACGACATGCATGCGCTGGGGGTTCTCGACGCCGACATTTCGCCCCGGGCCACCACCTCTTTGAACGCCATCATCGAAATGGTCTCCAAGATCATGGACAACGGCTGCGCCTACCAAAGCGAAGACGGTACGGTCTGGTTCGACACCTCCAAAGATCCCGAGTACTGCTCCCTCTCGCACCGCTGCGGTGACGAAGAGGAGACCCAGGCGAGAATCGAACACGAAGAGGGCAAGCGCCACCCGCGGGATTTCGCGCTCTGGAAAGCGTGCAAGGAGGAGGATGTCTGCTACGATTCACCTTTTGGCAGAGGGCGGCCGGGCTGGCACATCGAGTGTTCGGCGATGATCGACAGCTATCTGGCCTACAAAGACGAAGAGTACGCCATCGACATCCACGGCGGCGGTGCCGATCTCTTTTTCCCCCACCACGAAAACGAAGCGGCCCAGACCCGGTGCGCGACCCATCAGAAACTGGCCAAATACTGGATGCACAACGGATTCGTCAACATCAACGGCGAAAAGATGAGCAAAAGCCTGGGCAACAGCTTCTTCGTCAAGGACGCTCTGAAATCCTACGACGGAGAGATCCTGCGCTACTATCTCATCGGTACCCACTACCGGGCCAACTTCAATTTCAACGAAGAGGATCTCCTCTCCTCCAAGAAGCGGCTCGACAAGATCTACCGTCTGAAAAAGCGGATCTACGGGGCGAAAAAGACGGAAGCGGACAAGAACTTCCAAAAGGAGGTCCTCGACGCGCTGGCGGACGATCTGAACATCTCCAAAGCGCTGGCGGCGGTGGACGAGATGACCGCCCGGGCCAACGAATACCTCGACACCAACCCCAAAGACAAGGCCTTCAAACAGAAGACGATGGCCAACATCGAATGGGTGAACGAAGTGATGGGCTTCGGCGGCAAGGATGCCTACCGGTACTTCCAGCTCGGTATGAGCGACGAGGAGATCGCCCATATCAACGAACTGATAGAGGCAAGAAACGTCGCCAAGAAGGCCAAAGATTTCGAAACGGCCGACGCGATACGGGCGGAGCTGACGGACATGGGCATCCAGCTGATGGACACGCCCCAGGGGACGGTCTGGGAAAAAGCGGAGTAGCCGACCGTGGCGATCCTTTTCCGTCTCGTTTTGACGACGGCTCTGTTTCTGTCGGCTCTCTACAGTGAAAACGGAGTCTTCTTCGACGTTTCGATGGCCTCTCCCGACAGAGGCGGAAAATGGATCGAAAACGGTGAACTCACCCCTGCGGCCTACGAACTTCTGACAGCCATCCGCACCGACACGACGATACTGTGTGACAAAAAACGTTATGGGCTTGCCCGAATCGACCGCTATGCGGAAAGGATCGGTTTCGATCCCGAAGCGCGAACGGACCTGGACACCATTTTTTCGGATATCGAAGCCCTCTATCGCCACGACAGACAAGAGGGATGCTTCGATCCCTATGCGATCTTTCCCGACCAGATCGGTATCGAAAAAAGAGAGAATAACGAAACCTCCCGACACGTCAACGTCCTGCTGAAAAGACTCGAAAAAGCGCTGCACTTCTACGAAACGATCGACAAAAACGGCGGCTGGAACATCGTGAAGGCTGACTTTCGACTTCTGAAAGAGGGGCAGAGCCATCGGGCCGTGCCGGCGATCAAAGCCAGACTGCACGTCACGGGCGACTACAATCTCACGGCGGACCTGAACGAAACCTACGGTCCCGATCTGGCAGAAGCGGTCAGGATCTTTCAGGCCAGACACGGGCTGAAAGCCGACGGTATCGTCGGTCCCAGAACGGTGGAGGCACTCAATATCCCCGTGACGGAAAAGATCGAAAAGATCAGGCTCAACATCGAGCGGCTCCGTTGGCTCACGGACGGAAACGGCGATTTCGTCGCAGCCAACATTCCCGACTACTCTCTGACACTCTACCGGCAGGAGCGGCCCGTTTTGACGATGAAGACCGTCGTGGGGCGAAGAGACCGGCCGACGCCGATGCTCTCGGACACGCTCACCTACGCCGTCCTCAACCCCTACTGGCGGGCGCCGAAGACGATCGTCGAGGAGGATATTCTCCCGAAACTCAGGGCGGGCGCTTTCGACTATCTCGACCGAGTCGGCATCGTGGCCGTCGAAGCGGCCGACGGTAACGTGACGGTCGACCTGCGCAGTGTCGACTGGCATCGCTACGAGAGTGAAAACATCCCCTATATCTTTCTGCAGAAACCGGGGCCGCACAACTATCTTGGATTCGTCAAATTCATGTTCCCCAACGATTTCGACGTCTATATCCACGACACCTCCCACGACGAACTCTTCGAGGAGAGCGACCGGGCGAGGAGCTCGGGATGCATCCGTGTCGAAAAACCTCTGGAGCTTTTCCACGCGCTCTTCAATCCCCACGGCGACAACGGCTGGCGCTACAAGAAGATCGTCAGGGAGTTGATGAAAAGAGAGGAGAAGCTCGTAGGTCTGCCCGATCCCCTGCCGGTCTACATCCTCTATATGACGGCCTATGTGGACGAGAACGACAGAGTACGTTTTCTTCCCGACATTTACGGTTACGACCGGCAGATGGAGGAGTGTCTGAAGAGTTTAAACGAATATTAACGACAGGGGCAAAAAGCGTACCGTCTGGTAAAATAGATGGAAATATCTGACGATATTCTCAAAAAGAGAGAAAAAACGGTAACGAAATGACACGAAGAGATTTTATAAAAAGAGGCGGCGGTCTGCTGGCGGTCTGCGCCTTCCCCAATGTCATACTGGCCGACAGCGCCGTGAAACGGCAGGAAAAAAGGCTCTC
Organism: Hydrogenimonas sp.; assembly: GCF_029933015.1. GTDB lineage: Bacteria > Campylobacterota > Campylobacteria > Campylobacterales > Hydrogenimonadaceae > Hydrogenimonas. Next base: position 15,610 of record NZ_JAOZOZ010000023.1, read on the forward strand.
GCTCTACAACATCCATACCGGAGAGATGGAAAAAGCGACCTTCTGGGCCGACGGTGAGTATGTCGCCGAGGAGCTCGAACGTCTCGACAGACTGCTTCGCGACTACCGTACCGGCGATATTCACACGATGGACAGAAGGCTTTTCGATCTGCTCCACGATATCGAAAGCCACTTCGGGACCGCGCACAAACCTTTCCATATCATCTCGGGCTACCGCTCCCCAAAAACCAACGAGATGCTTCGAAAACACTCCCGAGGCGTCGCGAAACAGAGTCTGCACATGAAGGGACAGGCCATCGACATCAACCTGCCGGGTGTGGAGCTCGCGCAGCTGCGTCTGGCGGCCCGCCGGCTTCGCCGCGGCGGTGTCGGATACTACCCGAAATCGGGCTTCGTCCATGTCGATACGGGGCGCGTCCGCTACTGGTAAGCCCGGCGTCTCAAAGACGCATAGGGTTTTTAGAGGTGCCCTTATGTATTGCACGCCAGAATGGAGCAGAAACCCTCCCCCGCTCCGTCGCTTCCTCCGAATCTTTTCCAGTCGATTTTCGGCATCTTTCTGATACGCTCTTCGTAGGCCTCTTTCGTGATCGGCTCGATCGGCATCTGTTCGTAGACCCCCTTCTGCTTTCTCGGCAGCATGGAGGCCGATTTGATGACGGGTGCGAACATCGCCAGCATCCGTTCGATCTGGCCGCCCTCCCTCTCTTCGTCGAAACTGATCGTACACGAGACCATGTTGTCGGCCCACTCCCGCTGAAGCATCGCCAAAAGCGCGAACTGCTCCCAGGCACTGACCTCGTCCACCGATCGGGGATTGTCGTACCGGACCGGAAACTCGAAGACCGTCGTGTTTTCGCTGTAGGCGTCCGGCGCGTGGGGCACCCCCGCTTCGATCAGAAACCGTGTGATCCGCTGGCTGTTTCCCACCCGCAGACGCCGTATCGCGTAGCGGCTGACGGGAAAGTGCATCCCCGGGCTCACGCCCGCCAGCAGGCTGATGGTGCCCGAGGGCTTGATCGCCGTCACCTTCAGGGAGACGGGAATGCCGGACTCTTTGGCGAGACGTTCGTTGACGCTGCGGACATGGCGGTAGGTATCCCTCAGGATCCTCGTCATCTTCGCGACACCGATCTTCTCGATCCAGTCGGTGATGCCCGAGATGCTCACACCGGTCCGCCGGTTTCTGGCGACGACGGCGTTGGTCTCCCTGCGGTGTGTCGGCAGCAGCGAAACCGTGATCGCGTAGAAGGTGGCGAACTCCACCGCCTCTTTGAACTCTTTTTCGCTTCGGCAGCGTGTCGGGAGGATTTCGGCGAGGTTGCAGAGCTCGTAACTCTCCAGGGCGATTTCCCCGCAGGGGTTGGTGAGCCACGCTTTGTCGGGTATCTCGTCACCGAAGCGTCCGTATTTCTGGACATTGACGAGATTGAGGATGCCGGGTTCGCCGTTGTGGCGGATCAGTTCGCTGATTTCGGGAAGTTTTTCGAAATCCTCGTGTCTGTGGAGAACGACGGAGTTGTTGGACATCCACCCGATCTCTTTGCGGTCGGGAAATCTTTCGTAGTCTTTGAGATGGAGGAATGTTTCGTCGTGAGGAGATCCCAGCGCGATTTCGGCGGAGCGGCGCACGTTTCCCGCGACGACGCAGACACCGATGGCGTTGAAGACGTCGGCGACACACCGGGTATGGTCGATTTCACCACGGCAGAAGCGATCCATGATCTTCTCCAGACGTCCATGAAGCTCCTTCAGAGGCTCAGGGCCCGACGCCGTGCCCCCGAATCCGTGGATCGGCGAACCGGCCGGTCTGATTTTGGAATAGTCGAAACGGTAGAAAGGCCCGCCGCGGCAGTAGCTCTCCAGCAGAAGCCGGACCGATCTCACCCACCCCTCTTTGCTGTCTTCGATCACGTAGAGACGGGGGTTCTCCTTGTCGGGGATGGAGGCTTCCCCTCTCCAGACCGTATTGAAACCGACACCCACCCCGCTCATGAGCATATCCATCGCCCAGTCGGCGGAGTCGACCAGATCGGCCGTGTCGACGGCCCCGCAGTTGTAGAGTGCGGCACTGCCCCTCTCGTAGATGTAGTCGGTCCCCATGATCCATAGCCCGCGTCCCGGTGGCAGCCAGTGCATGGAAAAACAGCTTTCGGCCATGCGCTGGGCGAAGGGTTGCCACGCTTCGTCTCTCCAGGCGAGTCCCTGCTCTTTGTAGTGGTTTTTCCGGATGGAGAGCACACCTTCGACCACGCGGATCACCGTATCGGCCCAGTGCTCCTGGGATCCGTCCTTTTTCCTTCGGCTGTAGGTCCTGTAGTAGATCACTTCGCCGAAACCGTCGAAACCGAAGGAGGGTTGCATCTTTCTCAGACGTGCCTTGAACCCGTCTTCCAGGTAGAAACGTTCCGTCACTTTCATCATTCTCATCCTGCTCTTTTGACAAATTGTATCAAAACAGCGGCGAGTTTTGATGATATTAACAAATATCATAACGA
>NZ_JAOZOZ010000113.1:0-1876 GCF_029933015.1 Hydrogenimonas sp.
CCCGGGCTTCGAGCGTAAGAATCAGGTCCCCTTTCCCGGTGATCCGTGCCCGGGTTCCCGTTTCCAGCACGATCGTCGAGCTCTCCTGCATCACCAGGGCCGGCCCCTCCAGCACGGCCCCCGCCCCCAGCGTCGCCATGTCGTAGACCGGCGCGTCGTGCCAGGCCCCGTCGAGATAGAGGGCTCTTTCGTAGAGGGGGCGGGGCTGACCTTCCTGGGGCGCGATGTCGGGCCGCTGCCACCCTTCGCTTTCGATCGCCGCCACCAGCCGGAGAGACTCGACCACGAGCCGCCGCTCGGGCATCAGAAACCCGAACTCCCTGACATGCCGCTTTTCGAACGCCTCCTTCGCCCCCTCGAAAGGGACTTCGATCGCCCGGTCGGTCCCTTCGTACTTCACCCGGGCCAGCCGCTCCATCCGGTGTTTTTTTCCGGCCACCTTCGGGGCGATCTCCTCCTCCAGCGGATTGAACAGCGACGTATCGCACTTTTCGAGAGGCTTTTCCACCAGACGCGCCGCGTCGAAGCTCTCTTTGGCCAGGGCCATGCCCCACGCGGAGAGTATCCCGGCATGGCGATGGATCAGCACCTTCGCAATGCCGAGCTTTTTCGCCACCGCCACGGCGTGCTGCCCGCCGGCGCCGCCGAAGGCGCAGAGCGTGTGTTCTGCCGGATCGTACCCCTTTTTGAGGGTCACCTCCTTGATCGCCGTGGCCATCTGCTCGTTCGCCACGGCCAGAAACCCTTCCGCCACCGCTTCGACGCAGCTGCCGAGCTCCCTGGCGATCGGCTCGAACCCTTTGCGGCTCGCTTCCGCATCCAGCGGCGCGTTTCCTTCGGGGCCGAAAATGCGGGGAAAGCGTTTCGGATCGAGCCGGCCGGTGACCAGGTTGGCGTCTGTGACGCTGAGGCTGCCGCCCCGCCCGTAGCAGAGCGGCCCGGGATCGGCTCCGCTGCTTTCGGGCCCCACTTTGAAAAGCCCGTCCTCGTATCGCAGCAGGCTGCCGCCGCCGCTGGCGACCGTGTGCAGCTCCACCTGGGGCACCCGCACCTTCACCCCGGCGGTTTCGCTCTCGTGCCGCAGTTCGATACGCCCGTCGTAGCGGCAGACGTCGGTACTGGTGCCCCCCATGTCGAAACCGATCAGCGGTGTCCCCTCGTAGATCGCCTCCAGCGCCGCCACCCCACCGGCCGGCCCGCTCAGCAGCGCCCGGGAGCCTCTGAAGCGCGTCACGGGCACGAGGGTGCCGCCGCTCTCCATCATCAGCGTCTTTTTCTCCACATCTTCTCGGAAGGCTCTCTTGAAGGCGTCGAGATAGGCCTGAAGCTTCGGCGTCAGATAGGCGTCCACCAGCGTCGTCTCGCTCCGTGCCACCGCCCCGGGCAGGGGCGATACCTCGTGGCTGCAGACCACTGAAAACCCCATCTCCCCGGCGATGGCCGCCACCCTCTTCTCGTGGTCGGCGAAGGCGTATCCGTGCATCAGGGAGACGGCCAGGTTCCTCGCCTTCAGCCCTCTCAGTGTATCGCGCACCGCCTCCTCGTCGATCTCCTTTTCGACAAGACAGCGGCCCTCCCGGAAAAAGACGCGCTCGTCGATCTCCACGACCTCCTCGTACAGAGGCGAGGGCTTTTCGATCTCGAGGGCGAAGATGTCGGGCCGGCTCTGATCCCCGATGGCCAGCAGATCCGCGAACCCCTTCGTCACCGCCAGCGCCGTCGGTTCCCCCTTGCGTTCCAGCAGGGCGTTGGTGGCGATGGTGGTGCCCATACGTATCCAGGCGATCCTTTCGGCATCCTCTCTCTCCCTCTCCCCATCAATCTCTTTCAGCACTTCGTGGATGGCGTGGCTGCAGGACTCTTCGTAGAAGGGAGA
>NZ_JAOZOZ010000113.1:1976-5142 GCF_029933015.1 Hydrogenimonas sp.
TTCAGCCCCCGGATCTGGTAGGTGATATCCCCCGCCCCGAACGCGACGATCAGATCCCTGTCGAAATGTTTCATCGTCTTTCCCGTGGCGTCGAGGACCTTCACCGTCTCTCCCTCTTTCGTGACCCTCTCGGCCATCGTCAGGTCGTATCCTGAAAAGGCCCCTTTGAGGTCGATCGGCACTTCCACCTCGCCGGCGGCCCAGATGGGCAGGATCACCAGTTCGTCCACCCCGTCGAAGCAGTCGACGAATCCCTGGAGATTGTCCATCGTGCGGGAGTATTTGTGGGGCTGCCAGATGGCCCGGATCTTGCCGAACCCCCGCATCTTCGCATAGGCTTTGAGTGCCTCCAGCGTCGCCTTGATCTCGGTGGGGTGATGGCCGTAGTCGTCGATCACGACACACTGTTCGCTGTTTTCGATGATGTCGAAGCGCTTCTTGATCCCCTTGTAGCGTTTCAGGTTTTCCCGGATCGTCTCGACCTCTTCGCCTTCGTGCAGCGCCGCCAGGATCGCCAGGGCAGCGTCCACGGCGATATGCTCTCCCAGCCCGAAGACATCGAACACGCCATACTCTTTGAGCCTGAATCGGGTATGGGGCTCGCCGTCGATGAGCACATACTCCAGATCCCGGATATCCCGGCCGGGATAGAGCTTCACGCTCTCCATTTCCAGTTTCGAGAGAAAGGGGTCCTCGGCGTTGATCACCCGCACCTTCGCCAGCGCCAGAAAATCGGTATAGGCCCGGTAGAACCGCTCCAGATCGTACTCGTAGTACTCCATATGCTCTGGCTCCACGTTGGTCACCAGAGCCAGATAGGGGTTGCAGTTGAGAAAACTGGCGTCGCTCTCGTCCGCTTCGAAGACTACGTCGTCGTTGGGGGCGGTGCGGACGTTGGAGTGGAAGGTTTTGGAGATGGCGCCGATGAGGGCGTTGGTTTCGGGCAGCAGTTCGGCGAGCATCGCCGACGTGGTGCTCTTGCCGTGGGCCCCTCCGACGGCGTAGACGCGCTTGTCTCCCAGGATGAACTTCAGCGCCTCTTTACGGGCGTAGAGGGGAATCCCCAGCTCCCTGGCGCGGATATATTCGGGGTTGTTCTTTCGTACCGCCGCCGAGTGGATCACCATGTCGGCCCCTTCCACCGCGTCGCCGTGGTGGGGAATCGTGATCTTCGCGCCGAATTTCAGCGCCAGCTCGTCGGTGATTTCGCTCTGACGGATATCCGACCCGCTGATCTCGTGCCCCTCGCCCGCCATGAACTTGGCCAGCGCCGAAATGCCGATGCCGCCGATGCCGATGAAATGGATTTTCATTTTTTCAGGGTTTCCAGCTCTTTGAGCGCGTTTTCGAGCACCTCTTTCTTCTCCTGCAGAAACCCTTCCACCGAGGGCTTGAAGTTGGTCAGGAAAAAGCCGTAGGTTTCACTCTCGTTGGGATTTTCCACATCCACCAGTTCGTCGAGAAAGTCGTCGAACTTCATCTGCGAAGCCGCCGCCGCGATATGGGGCATCATCGCTTTGGAAAGCGTCTCGTCGGCGGCGGTGTAGTGCAGGATCAGAAAGATCTCCTTCGCCCCCTTGAAGTCGTTTTCGCTGTAACGCTCGATCCCGTGCTCGTAGATCCCCCGAAGGGTGTAGAGATCGGCCTGGTTCGTGATATCGAAAAACTCCTCTTTCGTCAGCTTGTCCGCCAGCCGGTCGAAGACATACTGCAGAATCTCGCTGTAGATTCGGTTGAGCCTCTCCGCAGAAAGGTCGAGCATCACAGATGTATCCAGCACGTCGTACATCGCGACGATATCTTTGGCCTTTACGGCCGCCTCTTCCCGGTTCGCCAGGTCCATCATGAACTCCGGATTCCTTTTCAGATCCTCGAATTCGTTGTTTTGCATAAAAAAAATCCTTTTAATGTCGATATAGCTGAGAACTGTTAAAAATATTTTCAAACACAGCCAAGGGGTTCGTTAATGAACATGAAGATTATATTTAAATTTAAATTAATCAAGCTATAATCGCGCCATGATTTTAATGTTAACGATTATTACATTTGTAATAACATTTATTTCCATACTTCTTTTCATCAGACTCGCTCCGAAACTGGGGTTCGTGGATATTCCCAACGAACGGAGCATGCACACAAAACCGATTCCGCGGGGTGCGGGCATCGCTTTCGTAGCCTCCGCACTCTTCGTTTCCCTGATTCTCATCATCACGGACTACAATCAGCTTTCCCGCTACATACTTGTCTATCTGGCGATTCTGATCGTCTTTCTGGGCGGGGTTCTGGACGACCGCAAAGGCGTCACCCCAAAAATGAAATTTCTCTTTATCTTCATAGCCACCATACTTCTTTACAGCAACGGTATCGCCATCGAAACCCTCGGGAAATATCTCGGCCACGAGCTCTTTCTTCCCGGTATACTCGTATTCCCGTTCACGTTCATCGCCATAGCCGGATTCACCAACGCCCTCAATCTCCTGGACGGCCTCGACGGACTGGCGGGGACGGTCTCTATCGTCATGCTCGGCGCGTTCATGTGGATCGGCTATATCCATCACGACAATCTGATGGTGATGCTCTCGGTCATCTTCATTCCGGCCCTGGCCGCGTTCTTGCTCTTCAACTGGCATCCGGCCAAAATCTTCATGGGAGACAGTGGTTCGCTGACGCTGGGATTCGTCATCTCCATTCTGGCTGTCAAAGCGACCCACTACATCTCGCCGACAGCCGTACTTTTTATGCTGGCCATTCCGGTGCTCGATACGTTCGTCGTCATGACCCGGCGTATCCAGCGGGGCAGGTCGCCATTCAGCGCCGACAAAAACCATATGCACCATATCCTTTTCAATCGTTACGAGGATGTCACATACACCGTCATTCTGATCGTCTACATCCAGGTAGCGTTCACGATGATCGGCTACCAGCTTCGCGACGCCGACGATTTCCTCTCCCTGGTGCTCTTCGGCATTCTCTTTTTCATTTTCCTGAATCTTCTGGATCAGAGGAAAAAACGGAGGAAAAAAGAGAAAAAGAGAAACGGACCGTCCATCCGATTCAAAATCCTGTAGCAATCAAACTGCGCAAAGTGAAAGCCATGGCACAGAATATACACAAAAGGAGTCTTGCGTGAAAGGCATCATTCTAGCGGGAGGAAGCGGCACACGCC
>NZ_JAOZOZ010000024.1 GCF_029933015.1 Hydrogenimonas sp.
CTGGTGCTTCTCATCGGCTCCATCGTGCGCATCGGCGCCTCGATCTATCTGCCGGCGATGCCGCTGATCGGAGAGGAGCTGCGTATCTCACCCGAGCGGATGAGCGACACGCTGACGGTCTATTTCGTCGTCTTCGCCTCGTTCATTCTCGTGGCGGGGATGCTCAGCGACGCCTACGGGCGCAAACCGGTGCTCGTGTCGGGCATGGCCTTTTTCATCGCCGGTTCGGCGCTCTGTGCCACGGCTGGCAGTTACGAAGCCCTGATGGCAGGACGTGCGGTACAGGCTTTCGGTGCCAGCATGATTCCGGGGACCCTGATGGCGATGGCCAGAGACGCCTGCTCGGACATGCGGGTCGTGACGCTGATGGGATGGCTGGCGGTGCTGGGAGGTCTCTTTCTCGTCGCCGCACCGATGATCGGCGGAGTGCTGACCCACTGGCTGGGGTGGAGCGCCAATTTCTGGTTTCTGGTCCTCTTCACCGCCGCCGTCTTTCTCACGACGCTGCTGAAGATCCCCGAAACCCATCCCCCAGGAAGCCGCACACCCCTCCACGCCCCGGCCACGCTGAAACTGCTGGGCACGATGCTCTCATCCTCCTCTTTCATCCTTGTGCTGCTTCCGGTGATAGCATTTTTCGCCATTCAGGGGGCTTTCCTCGCCGCCGCACCCTATGTCGTGATGGGCCGGTACGGCCTGGGACCCGTCGCCTTCGGCGTCAGCAACATCGTCATCGTCATAGGGCTATTCGCAGGACGCTGGGCGGGTGCGCGGCTTTTCGAAAAAAGGGGCGGAACGGCTGTCTACCGCTACGGTGCGGGGGCCGCTCTGATCGTGGCCCTGCTCTTTGCCATGCTGGGAACGCACCGGCTCGAGGGGTTGTGGAGTTTTCTGATCGTCGTGGGGATTTTCGCAGGACTGTTCGGGGGAATGGCGCCGGTGGGGATGAAGTCCTCCATTACGGCGTTCAGAAGCAACAGCGGCGTGGCAGCGGCCCTCCAGGGCGCCCTGCTGATGGGAGCCTCCGCCCTGGGAAGCGCCGCCGTCGGCGCGCTCATGCAGAGATCGGCCGAACCGGACGCCCAGAGCGCCTTCGCTCTCGTCGCCGCTCTCCTCTCTCTCGTCGCCGCGGCGGCGGCGCTGAAAAGCCGGCCCGTTTGAAAGGTTTCAGAACCTAAAGACGTTGCCTTTACCGCTCTGCTCGACCTTCACGTACTTCTTCTTGACATAGAGGATCTCGTTGGTCCGCTCCAGCTGAATGCGCACGAACATGCCGTGGGGCATGTTTTCGGTATCGAGCACGTGGATCTTCTCTTTGGGGGTCAGCACGACGCAACCCTGCTGCATGATGTAGAGCTCCTTGTTGCCCTGATCGGCACTGTAGGTTTTGATCTTTTTGAAAGCCTCCATGTCGGGGCATGCGATCGCCGTGCTCGTAATCCTGTCGGCCTGCAGCTGAAGGGCCGCGACAAAAAGTGTCGTCAATATCACTCTCTTTTTCATCATTGTTTCTTTCCTGATTGTTTTGGTGTATTTTTGAGATGAATTCTAACATATTTCCATGGACCGATCGTGTATGTTCACATCGGTTATCACCGGTCGGCGTCGGCCAGAACGATGGCGGAATGCACCGTAACGCCGGCACGAAGCAGCGCTCCCTGTGCCTCCTGCAGCGTCAGGCCCGACGTGACGATATCGTCGATCAGTACGGCCCGGATCTTTTTGGGACCTTCGTAGAGGAAGTCTCTGGGATTCGCCAGCCTGAAAGCGAGAGGCTGTCCGGCGTAGGAGACTCTGTTTCTGGCACGAAGCGATGCGAACCGCGGACGATACCCGTACCGTTTCAACTCCCTGGCCAGAAGCGCCGTGTGGCTGTATCCTCCCGAAGCGTCGTCGTCGACGGGTATGGCGGCGAGTCCCTCCTGCGCTTTCTCCAGGACGCTGAACGCCTCCCGCGCCAGAATGCGGTAGACGAACCATCCATGGGGCAGATGTTTGGTCAGCAGAAAGGGTTCGATCTCGTCGTAGGCGTAGAAAGAGAGGACTTCGAGCCCCGTATCGAGCCGCCGTATCCGGGGATAGGGACGCAGATAGAGCTCCCTGCATTTGGGGCAGACGAGAGTGGCAGAGAAGCGACGGCAGCTCAGGCAGCGCATGTCAGGGGTGAACGGGAAACGGTGAACAGTGAACGGGACGGCTTTGGATCAATCCATTTCCCATTCCCGATTTCCGATTCCAGATTCCCGATTATCGCCAAAATCAGTCGATCTTGAGCACCGCCAGGAAGGCGTCCTGAGGCAACTGTACCTTGCCGATCGCTTTCATCCGCTTTTTCCCCTCTTTCTGCTTTTCGAGGAGTTTGCGTTTTCGGGTGATGTCGCCGCCGTAGCATTTGGCGGTGACGTTCTTGCCCATCGACTTGACGGTCTCCCGGGCGATCACCTTGTTGCCGATGCTCGCCTGCACCGCCACTTCGAAGAGCTGGCGGGGGATCAGCTCTTTCATCGTCTTCACGAGCTCCCGGCCTCTGGATTGGGCCTTTTCGCGCGGCACGATGATGCTCAGCGCGTCCACCACTTCGCCGGCGACCCGCACGTCGAGCTTCACCAGATCCCCTTCGCGGTAGTCGATCGGCTCGTAGTCGAAGCTGGCGTACCCTTTGGTGGCGCTTTTGAGCTTGTCGTAGAAGTCGACGACGATCTCGTTCATCGGCACGGCGTAGACCAGCATCACCCGATCCTCGTTGAGATACTCCATCTTCTCCTGCACGCCGCGCCGGTCGGCCATCATCGTGATGATGTTGCCAAGAAACTCGGTGGGAGTGATGATCGTGGCCCGGACGTAGGGTTCGTAGATCTTGGCGATCTTGACCGGTTCGGGCATCTCGCTGGGGTTCTGCACCTCGACGACACTGCCGTCGGTGAGCTCGACCTTGTAGACGACGGTGGGTGCCGTGGCGATCAGATCGAGGCCGAACTCCCGCTCGAGCCGCTCCTTGACCACCTCCATGTGCAGCATCCCCAGAAACCCGACACGGAAACCGAATCCCAGGGCCACGGAGGTTTCGGGCTCGTAGCTGATGGAAGCGTCGTTGAGCTTCAGTTTGTCCAGGGCGTCACGGAGCTCTTCGAACTTGTCGGTGTCGATCGGGTAGAGACCGGCGAAGACGAAAGGTTTGGCCTCCTTGAAGCCGCCCACCGGCTCGGCCGTCGGATGCCTGGCATCGGTGATCGTGTCGCCCACGGCGACGTCGCTGACGTTCTTGAGCCCCAGGACGACGATGCCGACTTCGCCCGTTTTGATCTCTTTGGTTTTGGAAGGCTTGAGGGGGTGGGGATAGCTCAGGTCGAGCACCTGATGCTTTTTGCCGGTACCCATAATAAGCACTTCCTGTCCCTTTTTGATACTGCCGTCGAAGACCCGCACCAGTGCCAGAGCCCCCAGATAGTTGTCGAACCAGCTGTCGTAGATGATCGCCTTGGTCGGCGCCTCTTCGTCCCCTTTGGGGGCGGGCACCCGCTCGACGATGGCATCCAGCAGTTCGATGATCCCCTCGCCCGTTTTGGCGCTGGCGTAGATGGCGCCGGAACAGTCCAGACCGATGGTCTGCTCGATCTCCTCGACGACCCGGTCGGGATCGGCGGCGGGAAGGTCGATCTTGTTGATGACGGGGATGATCTCCAGGTCGTTCTCCAGCGCGATGTAGACGTTGGCGATGGTCTGGGCTTCGACCCCCTGGCTGGCGTCGACGACCAGCAGCGCCCCTTCGCTGGAGGCGAGCGACTTGCTCACTTCGTAGCTGAAGTCGACGTGGCCGGGGGTGTCGATCAGGTTGAGGATGTAGGGCTCGCCGTCTTTGACGTAGGTGAGCCGTACGCTCTGTGCCTTGATCGTGATACCCCGCTCCTGCTCGATGTCCATCGTGTCCATCATCTGGGTGCCGAGCTCCCGCTCGGTGACGGCGCCGCACTCCTGGATGATACGGTCGGCCAGTGTACTCTTGCCGTGGTCGATGTGGGCGATGATGGAGAAGTTGCGTATTTTGTCCTGCATGGATACCTTTTCGGAATTATTCGATGGTTTCAAGGGCGGAAACGAACGCTTTGCACCCCTCTTTTTTACATGAAAAGCGAATTGACGCTTTCGTTGTGATAGACACGCCGGATCACTTCGGCGAAAATCGGTGCGGCGGGCAGTACCGTGATCTTGTCACACGACTTTCTCAGCGGCAGGGTATCGGAAACGATCAGCTCGTCGAGTTCCCCTTCGCTGATGCGGTCGTAGGCCGGGCCGCTGAGTACCGGATGGGTACAGCAGGCGATGACGCTTTTGGCGCCATGCTCTTTCAGCGCTTTGGCGCCCTTGACGATCGTGCCGGCCGTATCGATCATATCGTCCACCAGAACGATGTTTTTCCCCTCGACTTCGCCGATGATGTTCATCACTTCCGATTCGTTCGCCTTTTCCCGCCGTTTGTCGACGATGGCCATTTCGACACCCAGACGGCTGGCGAAATATCTAGCCCGAGCCACTCCGCCGATATCGGGGCTCGCGACGATCAGATTGTCCAGGTTTTTCGATTTGATATGGTTGATAAAGAGGATCGCTCCGTAGAGGTTGTCGACCGGAATGTCGAAAAAGCCCTGGATCTGGCCCGCGTGGAGGTCCATCGTGATGATCCGGTCGATGCCAGCCGTCTGGATCAGGTTCGCTACCAGTTTCGCCGTGATCGGAACTCTCGGTGCCGCTTTGCGATCCTGTCTGGCATATCCGAAATAGGGAATGACGGCGTTGATGGAGCGTGCCGAACTGCGTTTGAGAGCGTCGGTCATGATGAGCAGTTCCATCAGGTTGTCGTTGGCCGGCGCACCGGTGGACTGGACGATGAAGACGTCACGGCCACGGACGCTTTCACTGATCTGGCACCCGATCTCACCGTCGCTGAAACGTCGGATATTGGCGCCGCTGAGGGGGGCGTCGAGGTACTTGCTGATCTCCGCCGCAAAGGGTTCCGAAGCCGTTCCGGCAAAAATTTTGTATCCGCGCATAGGCTCTACCTTCTATATGTAAAATTAGTGCGATTATATCCAAAATTCCCAAAAGAATCTATTACGATTTTCTATGATAACAATTTGTGTTTGAAATAGTATATGGTACAATATTTGACACCACAACATTCAAAGGAGAACACATGAGCAAACTGGACGAAAAGATCGAAAAATACACGGAATCGTGCAAAAAACTTGGACTGGACGTGAGTGCGGAACTGGTCGAAAAGGTCACCCGCGGACTGGGACCCTCCATCTACAACGCAGACGCCGAATCGGTCTCCTGTTCAGACCCCGAAGAGCTGGCGAGGGTACGTGAAAACTTTCTGAAGAAAAAACTGGGTCTGAGCGAGAGCGACGAAACACTCGATGCCGCCATCAAAGAGGTATGCGAAGCGATGGGAAGTTCCAACCGCAACAAATACCGCGCACTCTTCTATGCCATGCTCGCCAAAAAGTTCGGCAAAGAGGACGTTTACGCGTAAATTGAAATTTCGGATTTTGTAAGATATCTGGATTTCGAGAAAGATGGTCGGGGTGAGAGGATTCGAACCGGAGGGGCGTCAAGCGAAAGCGAACTGCTTCGCTTTCGTAGCCCCGCACGCCGATGCCGATGTTTGCGAAGCGAACCGGCAGACGGCAAAAAATCTTCGATATCTTCTGTCAGGATTTTGATGGATTGTAGATGATGGTCGGGGTGAGAGGATTCGAACCTCCGGCCTCCTCGTCCCGAACGAGGCGCGCTAACCAGGCTGCGCTACACCCCGCGCAATGCAGACTGGAATTTTACTCGAACTTTTCTTAAAAAGAGCTCATTCGGAGCCTGTAATCCATCCCCCACCCAAAAGTTTTTCCCCTTCGTAAAAGACGGCCGCCTGTCCAGCCGCGACACCGTAGACCGGCTCCTGCAGATGGATCACTCCCCTCTTTTGGCTGTCGATCTCGACCTTGCAGCGGATCGGTTTGGTTCTGTAGCGGATCTTGACATGGCACTCCAAAGAGGCCGTTTCATCCATCAGATGGGTCTTTTCGATGAAAATCTTCGTCGCCAGCAGTGTATCCTGGGTCGTCACGACGATCTGGTTCGTCTCAGGCCGGATCTCCTTGACGTAGTGGGGCACCTGCGCACCCCTGACGAAAAATCCCCGCCGCTTGCCGATCGTGTAGTGCATATACCCTTTGTGGTGACCGATGACGTTGCCTTCCGTATCGAGAACCTCTCCGGGCATATCGATGTTCATGTGCTCTTTCAGTACGTCGACGTAGGTGGTCTCGACGAAACAGATTTCGTTCGACTCCTTCTGTGTCGCGAAGTGTTTCAGCGCCTCGATCTGGGCCGCGAAGGCTTTGACGTCCTCCTTCATCCAATCCCCGAGGGGAAAGAGAAGCCGGGGGATGATACGTTTGTCGATATCGAAAAGGAAGTAGCTCTGATCCTTGCTCTTGTCTTTCGCTTCCAGAAGATGGGTGCCGTCGTGACGGACATAGTGCCCCGTCGCCAGATAGTCGGCCCCGATCCTGTCGGCGTACTCCATCATCTTTCCGAATTTGATGAAACGGTTGCAGACGGCACAGGGATTGGGCGTGAAACCCTGCCGATAACTCTCGATGAATGGAACATACACCGCCTCTTCGAAGGCTTTCGAAAGGTCGATCATCGATACTTCGATGCCAAGATAGTCGGCCACTATCCTGACCCGTTCGAAGTTCTCCTCATGATACCCGGATTTGTCGTGGAGCCGCATATAGACCCCTTCGACTTCGTATCCCGCATCTTTGAGCAGTTTGGCGGTCACCGTCGAATCGATGCCGCCGCTCATTCCTACCAATACTTTTTTCTTCATCGTTTCACCCACGTTTGATAGCTATTATCATTTTTATCTTTTTGAATATACCGTCAATCGATGGAAAAATCAAGAGGCGGCGTCAAACGGGCGGAGGAAGGCCCGCCGCGCCGGGCCCAGAGGAGTGTTTTCAGGATTTGAGGGTTTCGAGGCGGTCGCGCTTGGTTCCGATATGGGTGATCTGCACACCGAAGTTGCCGTCGACGATCACCACTTCGCCGTAGGCGATCACCTTGTCGTCGACCAGGATCTCGAGAGGGTCGTTGGCCAGCTGATCCAGCTCGATCACCGAGCCGATATCCATCGACAGGACATCCTTCAGAAGCATCTTCTTGCTTCCGATTCTCACGCGCAGCGGCAGTTTGACATCGAGTATCAGGCCGATGTTTTTCATCTCCGACTCGTCGATGGAGGCGAGGGGCTCACCGCATTCGTCCGCGGGTGCGGCGGCAGCGCTGTCCAAAGAAGGAGACGCGGCGGCCGTCGCTTTTGACCCATTGTCGAGCAGTCCCACGAGGTTTTCGTCCAGCAGCGTCATGAAGATACCGTTGACGGCTCCGAGGGAGAAGTTGTAGGCCAGAAGTGTGTGGAAACCGTCCAGGTCGATATCTTCACCCTCCTGGAAAAAGCGGATATCCTCTACGTTGAACGTCAGATCGGGAAACTCTTTCTGTGCCTTCATCGCCGTCGAAAGGGCACCGAAGATGTTGGAGACGATCTCCTTGACCGCATCCATATCGTCGGCATCCATCGTCGGTTTGCTCTCCCCTTCGCCGCCGAGCATCATATCCGACAGCGCCGTTCCCAGTGTCGGCGACATGACGACGGCCATCTTTCCGTGCATATCGCCCTCCACGCCGATCGTCACCACCGCCATGGGCGCGATGATGTTGGAAAATTCGGTGATCTCCTCCCGGTTCTTGAAGGTCACTTCGGGGCGCTGCCCCGTCAGTCCCTCGATCGTCGCGGCCGTCTCACTGGCCAATAGTCCGATCCACTCAGCCATTGACGACCTCCTCTTCATCGTTCAGCGTTCTCGCCAGCCGCAGCATCCGTTCCTGCTCGATCTCCTGCAGAATCTCTTTGACTTCGTCTTTTTCGTCGACGATCAGCTCCGTCACCTCCAGGGATTTCCTGAAACGCCGCAGACCGATCTTCCCGATGAAACGATCCTTGCCGTCGGCATTGATGACCGCCGTGTCGTCGGCGGGCCTATCGAGACGGACGATGTCTCCCTTTTTGAGGCTCAGAAGCTCCTTGAGGCTCAGTTCGGCATCGCCGAGAAATGCGCTGACATTGACCCGTGCACCGCCCACCAGGGCTTTGAGTTCCTTGTTGCGGCTCTTTTTCGCACTCGTTTCAGTGAGCATGAAGTCGCGGCTTCCCAGCTTGTTCAGGATCGATTCGAGGGTGATGACCGGATAGCAGATGTTCATCATGCCGCTGCTGTGGCCGATGACGATCTCCATGACGACCATGACGACGATCTCGTTCTGGGCGACGATCTGGATGACGTTGGGACTCGACTCCTTCGACTCGACGTTGGGGTAGATCTCGATGACCGGCGCCCACGCCTCCTTGAGGGTTCCCATGATGATCCGCAGGATCGAATCCATCAGGTTCAGCTCGATATCGGTGAACTCCCGGGTCGTCTCGTAGGGCTCGCCGGTACCGCCCAGCAGACGGTCGACCATCGGAAAGGCGATGGAGGGGTTGATCTCCAGGATGCCGCTGCCGTCGAGTGGTTTCATCGAGAAGACGTTGAAACTGGTGGGGCTGGGCAGACTCATCAGAAATTCGCCGTAGGTCATCTGATCCACCGAGTGCAGCTGGATCTCGACGATGGAGCGCATCACCGAAGAGATCTGTGAAGCCAGGGATCGCGCCATCTTGTCGTGGATGCCCCGAAACGCCCGCAGCTGTTCCTTGCTGACACGGTTGGGGCGCTTGAAGTCGTAGAGGGTGATCTGGCGCTGGTCGAAGACCTCCTCTTCGCTCTCCAGCGCCTCGGGGGTCCCTTCGTCCTCGACCGCTTCGAGGAGGGCGTCGATCTCTTCCTGGCTGAGTATGTCTGCCATCTTGCTATCCTATGCTGTCCCGGATTTTCGTGATGACACGCTTGTGCACCTGGGAGATTCTCGAGGGCGTGATGTCGAGGATTTCGGAAATCTCCTTGTAGGTCAGCTCCTCGAAGTAGTACATCTGCATGATCATCTGGTCGCGCTTGGGCATCGTCGAGAGGACCTCCATGATCTTTTCGATCAGCTCCTCCTGCTCGATCTGGGAGAAGGTGTCCTTCTGCTCGCTCTCGAGCTGGTCGTCGAGCGGCAGGACGTTGTAGATCGCCGCGACCCGGCGCGCCTCCTTGATCTTCTGTTCATCCTCGTGGAGAATCTCGGCGATGTAGGCGTTTTCGGGCTCCACACCGTGCTCGTCCATATACTGCGAGATGATCTCGTCGATCATCTTGATCAGCTTGCGGTTGGCGCGGCTGACGATGTCCAGGGACCTCAGATAGTCGAGCATCGCCCCGTAGACCCGGGTTTTGCCGTATCCCCAGAAGGAGTCGTTCTGGTTCTTGTCGTAGCGGCGCGCCAGCTTGATCAGTTCTTCGGCACCGATGCTGACCAGATCGTCGAACTCGATCGAACGCGGCAGGCGCTCTTTGAGACGGTACGCCATCGCTTTGACCGCGGGAAGATACTGGACCGCGAGTTCGTCCTGATAGTGGCGGATCTGGTCGTCGTAACCTTTGACCATCATGCTCTTCTACTCTCTTTTCTTGCTCTCATCGGATTGTCGTCTTTTGAAAAAAATGCCTGGTTCGCATCGAGTTCCACTTCTCGCTGCAGCAGTTGGTTGTAGAAATAGTCGAGTTTTCTGTCATAAGCCTCTTTCTCGAAATGTACTTTGCCGAATTCCATAAACCGGATATACAATGCGACGCTGATATGGGCCATCAGGTAGAAGAAGAGGGTCGAAAGAGCGACGACGGAGAGGATGTCGAAAGGATCGCTCTGCGTCATGAATCCAACCATCAGGCCGATGAAAAACCCGAATACCAGCCAAAAAGCGATAAAATTCTCTTCTCGCATTCTATTACCTCATTATACCAAACCCGATCGTTCCTACGGATAAAGTCCGATCCGGTCCGCATCGTCAGAATTGTCCCAGCAGTCTCTTGAAGAAGGTCCCGATACCGCTCTCTTTCTGGCCTTCAAGCATTTTGTGTTCCTTTTTGCTTCCCAGTTGTGTCGCGACCGCTTCGATATCCCCCGCCGGACCGATATTGGCGAGTTCTTTGCAGACCAGGACACGCTGCTTGACACTTCGGGCCACATAGGCGTCGCTGCGTACCGTACCCAGAAGCTCCAGCTCCAGCTCCCCGCCGATATTACCGGAGGCCACTTTCTGGATCGTATCGAAGATCTTCTGCCCCTCCTTGGCGTTTTTCACCTGGTTGACGACCATCTTGATACGGTCTCTTATCTTGCTGATCACCTTGACCATCGCGTAGGCGTCGGTGATGGCCGCCGGATCGGGCACCGTCACGACGATGACGTCGTCGGCCGCTCTGAGAAACATCTGGATCGTGTCGCCGATCCCCGCTCCCGTATCGATGATCAGAAAATCGAGATTCTCCAGCGTCTGGGCCTCGTCGAGGAAACGGCTGACGATCGTGGCGTCGGAAAACTTCAGGATCTCGTCCCCGCTCTCGCCGGGGATGAGCCAGAGATTCTCCTCCAGAGGCACGATGATCTCCTCGAAGGTCGCCTCCCCTTTGAGCACGTGGAGAATGTTCTTTTCCGCCCGGACGTTGAACATCACGTCCAGATTCGCCAGGCCGATATCGGCATCCATGATGCCCACTTTGAAACCCTTTTGGGAGAGGACATAGGCGATGTTGGCACTCAGGGTGCTTTTGCCCACACCCCCCTTCCCGCTCGTGATGGCGACGACACGTGTCGAACCGCCGTTGGGCTGGCGGCTGTCCACCAGCGCTTCGAGTCCTTTGGCCTGCGTACTCATGCTCCGCCCTTTTTCGCTCTGCCTTCCATCAGAGACTCTACAAGATAGTCGCTGTCGGCACACATCAGATCGTCGGGAACCTCCTGGCCCACCGAAAGATAGCTGATCGGTTTTTCGGTCTCGTAGACCAGCGAGAAGATGTTGCCGAATCCCCGCGTCTCGTCCAGTTTCGTGAAGATCAGCGTATCGATCCCCAGGGGCGAGAAGTTGCGGTAGATCGCCCGCAGATCCTCCAGTTTCGTCGGCGCCCCCATGACGAGATTGACATCGATGCCCACTTCGTTGTTCGACGCCAGGAACTGCTGCAGTTTCTCGATCTTCTCCTTGTCGTACTGACTGCTTCCGACCGTGTCGATCAGGATGATATCCATATGCTGCAGTGTCTGGAGCGCCGTGATGAACTCCGGCGGGTCGACGACCGCCTCGATGCCGATGCGCATCATCTTCGCGTACTGCATCAGCTGCTCCACGGCGCCGATACGGTAGGTGTCGAGGGTGATGATGCCGACCTTGTACTTCTTTTCCATCAGATAGGCGTAGCGCGCCGCCAGTTTCGCCAGCGTCGTCGTCTTGCCCACCCCCGTGGGACCCACCAGCATCATGATCTTCTTCTGGGGCGGGACCAGGTCCTGCTCGAGACGCACAGGCACCATCTTGCGCAGCAGCGTCCTGAAATAGCGGCGCACCGTCTTGGAGGACATCCGCATCTGCAGCGGCATGTGCTCGAGCGTCAGCCGCATGATCTCGTCCAGATGCACGCTATCCATGCCGCTGGCTTTGGCGATCCGGTAGATCTCGGCGAACTCCGGAGGTATCGAACCGGAGAGGGGTTTCTTCTCCTCCCAGACCATGTTCTGGATCAGCTTCACTTTGTCGGCCAGTTTGAAGAGTTCGCTTTTGATCGCCTTGAGCTCCTCCATCTCCTTTTTCGCATCCTCCGTCGTGACCGGCTCCTCCTTGATCTCGAACTTCGCTTTCCGGGAGGGTTCGGGCCGGGTCACATTGGCGATTTCGGAGATCTGGCGGGCCGCTTCGGAGATGTTGACCAGCACCTCTTCGGGATTTTCCATCATCTTCTCGTCCATCCTCCTTTTCGACCCGCCGGCGGTGGCCGCTTCTTTCGCAGGGGTTTTCTTCGGAGGCGTATCCTCGATGGCGACGACCACTTCGTAGAGGGCCGGCTGGGAGAGCGTCTTTTTGCGGATCTGCTTGGTGCTGACGACGAGGGCGTCCTCACCGCACTCCTTCTGGGCCGCCTTGAGCGCCTGGGCCGGTGTCGGTGCCGTGAAGGTCATCAATTTCATCTATTCTCTTCCTTCATGAACATCAGGGGAATCATCACCGATTCACGTGTATGGAAATGGGGATGCGGCAGCTGAAGCCTCCATGTCCTCAAACGCAAACGATCATAAAATATTATATCCAAATCGAGCGTTCTCGGGGCGTTTTTGAAACTGCGCCTCCTTCCGAAACGCTTTTCGACCCACAGCAGATAGCGCAGCAGTTTCAGAGGGGAGAGATCGGTCTCTATCCGCATGGTCGCGTTGAAAAAATCGGGCTGGTCGGCGTAGCCGAAAGGCGGGTTCTTCAAAATCACGGAGGTCTCCGCCACCCTGACCAGACCGCCGCGCCGCAGATAGTCCACGACCCTGTCGAACCGCTTCACCACGTCGCCGAGATTGCCCCCCACGCCGACGATGGCTTCGTGGCGGTACCCCCCACTCCCGAAGCGCCCCGGAAACCGCTTCGACGAAAGCAGCGAAAGTCCCTCTTTCATCGGTTTTGTCACAATATTTCCGCCCTCCCGTCGCGCATGACCACCATATCCTCGATCCGGATGCCGAACTCTCCGGGAAAATAGAGGCCCGGCTCGATCGTGAAGACCATGCCGTCTTCGACGACGGTCCGTCCGCGTGCCGAGATGTAGGGCATTTCGTGGATATCGAGCCCCACACCGTGCCCCGTGGAGTGGACGAAATATTTCCCCATACCGGCATCTTCGATCACCTCCCGGGCCAGCCGGTCGATCTGCGCCCCGGTCATGCCGCTGCGCGCCTTTTCGATGGCCGTGTCGTGGGCTTTGCGTACCAGATCGTAGGCTTTCTGGATCTTAGGCGAAGCGAACCTCTGATCGTCACCGAAATCGACCCCCTCTTTCACGAAGACGGTGCGCGTCCTGTCGGAGCAGTAGCGCCGGTACTTGAGTCCCGCGTCCACCAGAAGCAGATCGCCCTTTTTCATGACGACGTCGGTCGGCAGGGCGTGGGGTTTGGCGGCGTTGGCGTTGATCGCCACGATCGGATCGAAACTCAGATCGTATTCGCCGTAGTGGCTCATGGCCGATTTCATTTCGAAATGGAGCCGCTTTTCCCGCTTGTCGAGTCCCGAAAGGTTGAGATAGCGCGCGAAGATATCGAACCCTTCCCTTCCGAGCTCGGCCGCTCTTTTGAGCAGGGCGATCTCCTCCCCGCTCTTGATCATCCGTTTCTGATGCGAAAAATCGGGCATGGGCGCGAAATGGACGTGGGGGAGCTTCTCCTCCAGCATCTTCAGCGCCTGGACGCTCCAATCTTTCGGATCAAAAACGACCCGTTTCACGCCGCGGCCCCGCAGAAAGGAGCGGGCCGCTTTGAAGAGGTCGGAGGCTTCCACGACGGATGCGCCGCGGACCTGCTCTTTGGCTTCGACGGTGTAGCGGCTGTCGGTGATGAGCCACGCTTCGCTTCCGAGACGAAGGTAGAGGGCGTTGTCGCTGCTGTAGCCGCACTCGTAGTAGATGGCGTTTTCGTCCCGGAGAATGTAGTTCATCGTCAGCCCTGCTGCGCCTGCTGCTGTTTCTGCATCTCTTTCATCGCCTTGATCTCGTTGAGGATCTGCATCATCGCGACCATCGCGAGATGGTAGCTGAAGGGGCCGAAACCGCTGATCTGACCCGCGCAGACCGGCGCGATGAGACTCTTGTGGCGGAACTCCTCCCGCGCGTGGATGTTGGAGATGTGGACTTCCACCGTGGGGATGGCCACCGCCGCCACCGCGTCGCGGATGGCGATGGAGGTGTGGGTATATGCCGCCGGGTTGATGATGATGCCGTCGGCGTCACCCAGACACTCCTGGATCTTGTCCACCAGCTCCCCCTCGAGGTTGCTCTGGAAAAACTCGATCTCCACACCGTTTTGCTGGGCGAACGCCCGCATCTGCTCGTGGATCTGCTCCAGCTTCATCGGTCCGTAGACGTTCTGTTCCCGGACCCCCAGCATATTGAGGTTGGGTCCCTGGATCACCATGATTTTCATCTCTTTTCCTTTAAAACGATTTTTAATGAGAGATTTTATCTAGTTTTGTCATAATCTTGGCTAAATGTGGTGAAAGATGGGCGGCGAAGCGTCGGAAGATCCCCCGGCGGCTCCCGTCGGCCGGACCATCCCACACAAAGGAGCGTATGTGACCATCATAGCCGCACGGTGGCTCTTCGACGGCGAAAAGGTGCTGGAAAACCTGGCCGTCGCATTCGACGAAAAGATCCTCGAGACAGGCCCGTTCGAGATTCTCGAGACCCGCTATCCCGATGCCGACATCCTTCGGCTCGGAAGCGGGGAGGTACTGCTGCCCGGACTCGTCAACCCCCATGTGCATCTGGAGTTCGGGGCCAACACGACCCATCTGAAATACGGGGACTTCATGGCGTGGCTGCAGAGCGTCATCGCCCACCGGGACGAACTGATCGACGCCTGCCACGCCGCCTGCTACAAACGCCAGATCGAAGAGATGCTCCACTCCGGCACCACCTGTTTCGGCGCCGTCAGCAGCTACGGAAAGGAGCTTACCGCGTGCCGGGCCGCACCTCAGCGCGTCGTCTATTTCAACGAAGCGATCGGTTCCCAGCCCGCCGCCGTCGACGCCCTCTACAGCGACTTCATGCAGCGCCTCGAAGAGAGCGAAAAAGCGGCTTCCGAACGGTTCGTTCCCGCCGTCGCGATCCACGCCCCCTACTCGGTCCATCCCGTCCTGATGAGAAAGATCCTCGAAGAGACCGAAGGAAAGCCTCTGACGGCCCACTTCATGGAGTCGCCCGCCGAAAAGGAGTGGCTCATGGAGGGCAAAGGGCCCTTCCGGTTCTTCTTCGAAAGCTATCTGGGCCAGAGCAGTCCGCTGTGCCATCCCGAAGCTTTTCTCGAACTCCTCGACGGCAGGAAAACCCTGTTGACCCATGCGGTCCAGGCCGACGAAAAGCTGCTGGAGAGGATCGCCGAGGCGGGCCACGTCATCACCCACTGCCCCCGGTCCAACCGCCTGCTGGGGTGCGGCAGACTCGCCATAGAGAGCGTCAGAAAAAAGGGGATACCCTGGCTGCTGGGGACCGACGGCCTCAGCTCCAACACGTCGCTGAACCTCTGGGACGAGATGCGCGCGGCGCTGATGCTCCACCACCAGGCGCCGCTCGATCTCTTCGCCGCCGATCTGCTTCGTGCCGTCACATCCCGGGCGGCCGACGCCCTGGGCCTCTCTGTCGGACGCATCGAGGCCGGCCGCTGTGCCGACCTCGTCACCGTCGCCCTGCCGGACGCGCCGGAAAACGGAAAGAGCGTGGCGACACAGCTTATCCTGCACACGCGGTCCGTCGATCGACTCTACATCGGAGGAAAACAGTATGTCTGACTTTTTCAAAAAACTCTTTCTGCCCATCACGGCCACCCTCGACTTTATCCAGAAGTATTTCAAATCGCTGCTTTTCATTCTGATCCTTCTGCTGATCCTGGCCCCCGCCAGCACCGAATCGGTCAAACCGCCCAACCTGGCCACCCTGACACTGGCCGGTCCCATCATGGACGCGGAGAAGATCGTCAAAGAGATCGAAGCGCTGAAAGAGGAGGAGGATATCAAAGGGGTTCTCTTTCTCGTCGACTCCCCCGGCGGCGCCGTAGCCCCCTCCGTGGAGATCGCGCTCGCCATCAAGCGCCTCAAGGCCCAAAAGCCGGTCGTCGCCTACGCGGCGGGAACGATGGCCAGCGGCAGCTACTACGCTTCGATCTGGGCCAGCAGAATCGTCGCCAACCCGGCCGCCACGATCGGGTCGATCGGCGTCATCATGGAGGGGATGAACATCAAAGGTCTCATCGACAAGCTCGGCGTCAAGCCCCAGGTGGTCAAAGCGGGAAAATACAAAGAGGCGGGCACGCCTTTCAGGGAGTGGACACCCGAGGAGCGCAGAGAGATCGAAACCCATGTGCTGGACATCTACCATATGTTCGTCAAAGATGTGGCCAGCGCGAGACACCTCGACCCCACCCACCCCGAAACCTTCGCCGACGCCCGGATCTTCATCGCCTCCAAAGCCCAGAAGGTCGGCCTGATCGATCAGGTGGGATCTCTCGAAGACGCCAAAGCGCTGACCAAGACCCTCAGCGGCGTCAAAGAGGCACGATGGAAAGAGAAGAGCAGATGGGAGCAGTACATCGAAAACCTCGCCGAACAGTCGGCCAGAACTTTCGCGAGTCAGTTGCGGGGATGGATCGTACGTTAAGATAGACTTATATTTCAACTGAAAGAGAGATTTAATATGAAACCGGCTATGATTAAATACTTTTTATAAAAAAGGAGTGGTTTCATGAAAAAAATTGGATTGTTGGCCATCGCTCTGGTTACGGCGGGTACAATGACACTGGGTGCGTCCACCCATGTAAAAGATGCGGCGAGTGTCTACAAGAACAGATGCGCCAACTGCCACGGCGACAAAGCCAACGGCGTACCGAAAATCACACCCGCTCCGGGTGTCGATCCCCGTGAGGCGGATGCCAAAGGGATCGTCTCCGAAGAGAGCGCGAACGTCTATGGTCCTCCGCTCAACGGACTGAGCAAAGAGGAGCTTCTCAAAAAGCTCGACGAGATCAGAAACGGTGATTTCGACAGCGAATCGACCCATGCCGCCATGCGCAAAAATCTCGAGGAGATCGAAAAGCGTGAAGGAAAGATCTCCGACGAGGCGATGGCCGAGTACATCTACAACACCTTCGGCCCCGGCTCGGAGTGACCCCTCTCTCCATGCCCCGCAGCGGGCATGGCCTCAATCCATCTTTCTGATTTTCATCAATACCGTCCGGGTGATCGTCGCCGTGACACTGTCTCCCTTTTTCAGATTTTCCAGATGGGCCACATCCTCTTTGACATGCACGGTGCGCCGCTCGCCCGTCGGGCCCTCCAACGTGATGAGCCGCTTTTTGTAGTCGATGTCGACGACTTTGGCAACCAGGCGGGTCACTTCGACCGCCTTGAGGGTGGGAACACCCGTTTTTGGGCCTGCCACCATCTCCTGCGCTACCGAAGCGCTCGGTACGCCCCCTCTGATCCCTTCGATCACCGCCTCTTCGTAGATCGTCACGACCAGCCAGTCTCCGGGATGGATCTTTTTGAGGTTGTGAAGCTGTTTGTCGACATGCAGCTTCATGCGCTTTTTCCCTTTGAGTATCAATTCACCGCTCTTGTAATCGACATCTTCCACCTCCATCATGTACTCACTGCTTGCAGAGATGACCCTGGAGGGCATCCTGGGTGCGGTTTCGTTCACCGCCGCATGGAGAGATCCTGCACTCAGCAGGAGTGCTGCAGCGACCGTTAAGAAACTCTTTTTCCTCATAGTGACTCCCTTGTTTTGGTTGTATGCCCATTATAACCCAAAAACTGTGAATCGAGGTATCGGAAAAAACGAAAGAAAGTGGAATAGAGGGGGGAGAAGAGGGGCGCGATGGCCCCCCTGAAGATCAAAATCGGTTGAAATCGCCTCGGGGCTGTCGGGGTTCGCGGGGACGCGCTTCGTTGACACGAAGATTTCGGCCTCCCACTTCCTTGCCGTTGAGGGCTTCGATCGCTTCGTTGGCCGCATTGTCGTCCGGCATTTCGACGAAACCGAACCCTTTCGAGCGGCCGGTCTCTCTATCGCTGATGATACGCGCGCTGCTTACTTCGCCATACTGTTCGAAAACTTCTTTCAGTTCACCATCGTCCATTCTGTAAGACAGGTTGCCCACGTAGATATTCATTCTACTTCTCCAAATAAAAAACTCTTCCGAATTACAAAAAATTCAATATTTTTTATAAAACGGACGAAACACTATAACATAATCCAGATTACAGGAATGGCAGTGGGAAGAATTTTGGAGTTTTTATGAAAACATGTAGCGAAAGGTCGCA
>NZ_JAOZOZ010000114.1 GCF_029933015.1 Hydrogenimonas sp.
CCGGAGGAGTGAGTATCCACTTTGCATTCGAGTATCCGTGGATTTTTCTTTTACTGCTGTTGGTTCCCTGCTTCTGGCGGTGTCCTGCCGGTGTCGTGAAACTCCATTTTCCCAAACTCTCCTATGTCTCCGGCTCTTTTCTCTCCTTTGGGCGGGAGCCGCTGCTTTACGCGGCGGTTTTTTCGCTGTTCGTCACGGCGTTGGCTTCTCCGATCGTCTATGACCGCCTGGCCGCCAGCGAGCGGCATGGCCGGGATCTGGTGCTGGCTCTGGATACGAGCGGGTCGATGGCGGAATCGGGATTTTCCGAGGAGGATCGGATGAAGCGGAAGTTCGACGCGGTGCTGGAGATCGTCGACGCCTTTTTGACGGCGCGTCACGACGACAATGTCGGGCTGGTGATGTTCGGCTCCTTCGCCTATCCCGCCGCGCCGGTCACCTACGATCTCGTGGCCCTTCGTGAGATCCTGCGGATGACCGACGTGGGGATCGCCGGGGAGAGCACGGCGATCGGGGAGGGGATCGCCCAGGCGTTGCGATCCTTGAAGTTCGGCCACGCGAAGCGGAAAGTGATCGTCCTGGTCACCGACGGGTACCAGAACGCCGGATCGGTCTCGATCGCCGACGCCGTGGAGCGGGCGAAAAAGATGGGTGTGACGATCTATACGATCGGCGTGGGCAAGCCGGGGCAGTACGACGGCAAACTCCTCGAAAAGATCGCGAAAGAGACGGGCGGCCGGGCCTTTTCCGCCCGCGGCAGCGGGGACCTGGCCGAGGTCTTCGCCACGATCGCGACGCTCGAACCCAGCCCGATCCGTTCGAGGATGCCGGTGAACAGAAAGATGCTCTTCATCTGGCCGCTGATGGGCGGAATGATCCTGCTGATCGGCTATCTGTCGTTTCGGGGTGTCCGATGACACTGCTCTATCCCGAATTTCTCTGGCTGCTCGTCCCTCTGGCGCTTTTTGGGTGGCTGCGATATCGCCGGGAGAGTTCCCCGGCGTTGCCGATCCATCCGAAAGTGCTCATCGAAAACCGGCGGACCCTTTTCGTCCGGCTCGCCCCGTTCGTGGCGCTGGCCTGGATGCTCGCGGCGCTGGCCAGGCCCGTCGTGCAGAGTGAAAAGGTCGAAAAGACGCCGGGGCTGACGACGCTCTATCTGGCCATCGACGCGTCGCGGTCGATGCGGGCGACCGACCGGAAGCCCGACCGGTTCGGATTCGCGAAACGGACCATCGAAAAACTGGTGGAAAAGGACAGATCCCACCGCTTCGCCCTGATCGCTTTCACGACCAACGCGCTGATCCTCTCCCCGCCGACGGAGGATGCCGAGCTGATCCACGCGGCGCTCGAGTCGTTCAATCCTGATTTCATCCTGACCCACGGGACCTCTTTGAAATCGCTGCTGGAAACCGTCGCGAAACTGGCCGGCGAGAGAAAGGAACTGGTGATCTTCAGCGACGGAGGGGACGGGGAGGAAGAGGTGGGAGAGCTCCTCGCCATCGCCCGAAAGAGCGGCATCCGTATCCACGGGGTGGCCTGCGCGACACGGACAGGAAGCAAGATCCCCATGGGTGGCGGATGGCTGCGTGACGAGGCGGGCCGGCTCGTCGTCTCGACGCTCGATCCCCGGCTGGAGCGGCTGAGTCTCGAGACGGGGGGCGCCTTCGTCGACGAGGGGAACCCGGAAGAGGCGGCCCGCGCGATTCTGGAGAGCCTGGAAGTGACGGAGGCCGAAAGTGAGGAGGCTTCGATACGGACCAGGGAGCTTTTTTGGATACCGCTTCTCATCGGGCTGCTCTTCTATCTGGCCGGGACGCTTTCGATGAGGGTGCCTGGGCGGGTATGGGCGGCGATTTCGCTGCTGCTGGGCATCCAGGCGCAGGCGGGCCTGACGGATATCTGGCGGCTCGAGGCGGGGTACGAAGCCTATGCCCAGAGAAGGTACGAGGAGGCCGGCAAGATCTTCGCCTCCATCCGGCCGCCGCTTTTCGAGAGCACCTACGCGCTGGCCAATACCTACTACCGGCTCGGGGCCTGGAAGCGGGCCGGCCGGCTCTACCTGCAGTGCAAAACCTCCGATCCGGAGCTGAAACGGCGCATCTGGTACAATCTGGGCAACTGCGCCATGAAGATGGGCCGCTACGAAAGCGCCGTCGACTACTACGTCAAGGCGCTGCAGCTGGGATACGACGAAGATGCCGTCGCCAACCTGAAAACGGCACTCTTTCTGAAAGAGCGGCGAAAGAAGCGGATCGAACCGAAAGCCGACGCAAAGGCCCGGCCGCAGTCGGCGAGCGGGACGGCGGAGCGGAAGGAAGAGGCGGGAAAAAAAGAGTCTTCGAAATCCCGGGCGAAAATGGGGAAAGGGAGCGGAAGCTCCACCGCGGCGAAATCGACGCGCATCCGCAAAGAGCGCGCCGCGGCGGAGGCCGCCCGCCGCCATCCTCTCGGTTCGAGAGCCTACGAAACGATCAACAGGGGGTATGTCCATGAAAAACGTCCGTGGTAGCCTGCTCCACCTTCTTTTTCTTCTCTTTCTGCCCCTTATTCT
This sequence comes from Hydrogenimonas sp., assembly GCF_029933015.1. Taxonomy (GTDB): domain Bacteria; phylum Campylobacterota; class Campylobacteria; order Campylobacterales; family Hydrogenimonadaceae; genus Hydrogenimonas. Next base: position 2,555 of record NZ_JAOZOZ010000114.1, read on the forward strand.
GACGGCCGGAGAGGATTACGACTACGAGCTGAAGCTGGGCAAGCGGTCCCTCTTCGTCAAAGAGCCGGTACTGCTGACCTTCCGGGTCTGGCGGACCGATCCGGGTCGCATCCTCTTTTTCGAGTTCGCGCCGGAGGCGGACCGGCGGCTGGAGGTGAAGCTTTTGCGGGAGCGGCGCGGAGAGTATCGCGGGATGCCTTCGGTGACGTTCCGGTACCTGATCTTTCCGAAAGAGGCGGGAGAGATCCCGCTGCGCTTCAGGTTCGTCGTCAAACGGACCAGCGAAACGAGGCTGCGCTACAACAATACCGGCGAACCGGTCAAGGCCAAAGCGATCGACACGACCGACACGATGGAAAAGGTTCCCCCCGAAATCCTGAAAGTCGCGCCGCTTCCCAGGCCAGTGCCGCTCGTGGGGGATTACCGCCTGGAGGTCTCCGTCGACAAACGCGAGACGGCCGCCTACTCCCCCGTCTACCTGACGGTCCGGCTGCGGGGTGTCGGCGCGATGCCCGAAAAGGTCGATTTCACGCCCGCCATCGAAAATGTCAGAGTCTTCGCCGACGAGCCGAAGATCGATATCCGTTATGCGGATGACGGGATCCATTACGAGGGTAGGTTCTCCTATGCGCTGCTTTCCGACCACAGTTTCGTGATCCCTCCGATCGTGCTGGAGGCTTTTTCCTATACGAAAAAGAGGCTCTACCGGCTCGAGAGCGAAAAGGTGGCGATCGATGTCGCGCCCGTCTCCGTCGGGACCCTCGTCGACGACGAGACGCGTCCCAAGAGCGTGTACGAGACTCTCGAAACTCTGAAGCGGTGGGGAGTCTATACGCTCATATTCTTCTGCGGTTATCTCAGCGCGCTGCTCGTCGGACGTCTGCGCGGGGCGGGGAAGTCCGTTTCGAAAAGAGGGCTTTTCATGAGAGAGGTCAAAGCGGCCCGGGACGCCAAAAAGCTTCTGAATCTGCTGGTGCGTACCGGTCCTGTGAGATACTCCGTCTGGATCGACGATCTGGAAAAGGCGGTCTATCGCGGCCGGAGCGTGGATCTCGGGAAGATAAAGAAAGAGATCTTGAAAGGGTAGAAGGTATCACTCCATCTCGTCGAGCGGGGCGGGTCTGGAGAAGAGAAATCCCTGGACATAGGTGATCCCCATCTCTTCGATCATCCGAAGCTGCCGCTCGTTCTCTACCCCTTCGGCCACCACTTCCAGCCCGAACTTCTTTCCCAGCGACGCGATCGTCTCGACGATGATGCGGTCGCTTTCGTTGGTGCAGATATCGCTGATGAAAGAGCGGTCTATCTTGAGCTCCTCGACGGGGAGTTTCTTCAGGTACATCAGGGATGAAAAGCCGGTGCCGAAGTCGTCGATGGAGAGCGAGACGCCGAGCTCTTTGAGCAGGCCGATCTTGACGAAACTCTCTTCGATGTTGTGCAGCAGGAGATTTTCCGTGATCTCCAGACGGAGGTTTTTAGGATCGATGTCGTTGTAGGCGATGACCTCTTCGATCCGGTCGATGAAACTCTCCTCCTCGAACTGTCTGGGGCTGATGTTGACGGAGATGCGGTAATCTTTTTTGACGGGATCGTTTTTCCATTTCCGCAAAATCTGCCCCACCTCTTTCAAAACGAAATTGCCGATCTCGACGATCAGTCCGCTCTCCTCGGCCAGGGGAATGAAGTATCCCGGAGAGACCACTTTGCCGTTGTCGATCCAGCGGATCAGCGCTTCGACACCTACCGTTTCATACCCTTTGTCGGTAAGTCGGATCTGTTTTTGGAAAAGAAGTCTGAAGGCGTTTTCCCGGATCGCCTTGCGCAGGTTCGTGACGGTCTTGATACGCTTTTCGAGCTCTCTCTGCAGATCTTTGTCGAAAAAGACGATACGGTTTTTCCCGGTCTTTTTCGCCTGGTACATCGCGATGTCGGCGAACTTCATCAGATCGGAAGTGGTGGCGTTTTTGTCGATGATGGCGATGCCGATGCTGGCGTTGATACGGATGTCGTTGCCCTGTATCCGCATCGGCTTTTTTATATGGTTCAGGATCTTTTCGGCGATCATTTCCGCTTTGATGGCGGCGTGATTGACGGCCAGGGTTTCGAGATTCAGCAGTACGACGAACTCGTCGCCGCCGATACGCGCGACGATATCGGCTTTTCTGGTGCAGCTTTTGATCCTCTCCGTCATGGTTACGAGTACCGCGTCTCCGATGTCGTGTCCGAGGGTGTCGTTGATCTCCTTGAAGTCGTCCAGGTCGATGAAGAGGATGGCACCGTAGTGGTTTTCCCGTCGAAGCGCTTCGATACGCTGTGTCAGCATCTCCTGAAAGAAACGGCGGTTGTAAGTGCCTGTCAGATAGTCGTGGTTGGCGAGGTAGAGGATCTTCTCCTCCTTCTCCTTGAGGGAGGTGATGTCGATGATGGCGGAGATCCGGACCTTTTCACCGCCAAGTTCGGCATTTTTGCCCCGCAGAATGCCCCAGAATTTCGAACCGTCCTTTCTGAGCATGAGGGCTTCGTAGGGTGTCTGATCCTGTACCTTTATCTTTTCTCTGACCAGATCGCGGGATTCGGG
>NZ_JAOZOZ010000115.1 GCF_029933015.1 Hydrogenimonas sp.
GAGGAGAGCGACGTCTTCAACTTCGGCGGGCATCTGGAGTACGACTTCACCGACGCCGTCACGGGAAGTGTGGATGTCGGCTATCTGAGCGAGGAGCGCAAGGGGGTCTACGTGGGCTATTTCCACCCCACCAACTACCAGCCCCAACCCGGCAAGAGACTGCCCGCCTACAACGTGCCGGTCAATTCCGACGACGACAACGAGCGGCTCGATCTTTCGGCCGATCTTCGCTACATGGCTACCGATACGCTCGATCTGAAAGCCAGGGTCTACTGGAGCAGTTACGAAAAGCGCAACACCACGACCGCCAAAGAGTATGCCGACATGGGATATGCCGCCGAAAAGGATTCGGCCGCCAGCGGGATGAATGCCGACGTGGACATCGTGGTGGGCGAGCTGACGGCGACCTGGATGCCCGTCGACGCCCATCTGGTGACGGGCGGTGTCGAATACAGGGACGAAAACCGCAAGGCGACCGTTTTCAGACAGGGAAGCGGCATGAGCGAAAAGAGCGTCTACTACCAGGCCGCCTATCTGCAGGACGAGTGGAGCGTCACCGACGCTCTCGATCTGATTCTAGGAACCCGCTACGACACCATCAGCAACGCCGACGACAAGGCGACTTTCAGAATCGGCGCGCTCTATACCTTCAGCGAGGCTTTGAGAGTCCGGGCCAACTTCGCCCAGGGGTACCGCACTCCCGACATCAGAGAACTCTATATCTTCAAAAACACGCCAAACGGCCTGCAGGTGGGTGCCGATGTGATGGGGTACGACCTCAAGCCCGAAGAGACCGACGCCTACGAAGCTGCGCTGGCCGGAAGGTGGAAGGCGTTCGATTACGAAGTGGTCGCCTTCTACAACGATGTCGAAAACATGATCCAGCAGGTCGTCCGCCCTTACGGGACCAATCCGCGGGCGCACACTTTCGAAAACATCGGCGACGCCAAGACCTACGGCCTGGAAACCAGCGTCGGTTACCGGTTCGACGACACTTTTCATCTGGGGCTTTACTGGAGCGAACTGCGCACGGAAAACGAACAGACCGACAAAGATCTGCCCTTCAATCCGGAAAGAACCGTCATGGCGACACTGGATTATGCGCCGACAAGCGGCCTGAACCTTGCGATTTCGGGCCGATACGTGGGTGAGCAGTACTACATGCAGATCGAAAATCGCGGAGCGCCCACCGAGTCCCAGCGATGGAGCAAGACCGATGACTATACCGTCGTCGATGTCAGCGCGTCGTGGCGATGGAGTGAAGAGATCGAACTCTTCGCCGGAGTGGACAACGTCTTCGACGAAAAGGTCGACGATGTGCTCGGTTCGAGTGTGGGGCCCTTCATCTACGGCGGTGTACGCATGAAACTCTGAAAAGTTGATAGATATCAATGATAATTAATATCAAAAACACTATAATGTCGAAAAAATTTAACAGGAGTTTGAATGATCGGTAGAAAAATCGTTATGGCGCTTTTGATAAGCGCGTCGTGGCTTTTGGGTGCAAAGCTCGACAAAATCGTCATCGCCGGTCCGTCGGCGACCGTTTCGCATCCCGTGTTTCGTATGATCGAAAACGGTGCTTTGAACGATTACGCCAAGAAAGTTGAGTTTCGCCTCTGGAACAATCCCGATCAGCTTCGGGCCATGATCATCAACAAGGAGGTCGATTTCGTCGCCGTGCCGACCAACGTCGGCGCGATCCTCTACAACAAAAAGCAGCCGATCCGGCTGCTCAATGTATCGATCTGGGGCATTCTGCACATTCTGGTACGCGACCCCAAGATCAAAACGCTTCACGATCTCAAAGGCAAAACGCTCGTCGTGCCCTGGCGCGGCGACATGCCCGATATCGTGTTGCAAACCGTGATGGAGAAGGAGAACCTGAGCCAAAAAGATATCCGTCTGCTTTACGTCTCCAACCCGATGGATGCGGCCCAGCAGCTCATTATGCGTCGCCAGGACAACGCCCTTTTGCCAGAACCCGCCACTTCGATGGTGCTTCGCAAAACCAAATCCTTTCCCGTCAGTGTCATCGCGCCCGAACTCTACCGTGGCATCGATCTGCAAAAGGAGTGGGGAAGGGCTTTCGGTATCGAGCCGAAAATCGCGCAGGCGGGTATGGCCGTCGTCGGAAAGATGCGACAAAACGACGAAGTGATCGAAGCCTTCATGAAAGCTTACGACGAAGCGGCGAAGTGGTACAAGACCCACCCCGAAGAGGCGGCGAAACTGGTCGTGAAATATACGAAAATGTTCAACGAAGAGGCGATCGCCGATTCGATCGCCCATGTGCAACTCGATGTGGTTCCCGCCAAAAAAGCCAAAGAGGATGTCGAGTTTTTCTTCAAGCAGTTGCAAAAGAGAGACCCGAAAATGATCGGCGGCAAACTTCCGGATGAAGGGTTCTACCGCTAAATGGACGCCGTCAAGAAGATCGTACGGGACTTTCCCGCCTTTCTGTGGGGCGGATGGGGCGCCATCGCGGCCATCTTTCTCTTCATCGCCGCATGGGACGTGGGCAACCAGTTTTATGGAGATATGATCCTTCCCTCGCCGCTGGATACCTTCGCCAACCTTTTGAAGCTCTTTGAAGACGAAGCCTTTTTGCAAAACCTCTCCATCACCGTCGATCGCGCCCTGGTGGGCTTTGCCCTTTCGATGGGCGTGGGAACGGCGCTGGGGTTGCTGGCGGGATTTTTCGTCACCGCCTCCATCACGAGCCGTCCCATCGTGACGATCCTGATGGGCATGCCGCCCATCGCCTGGATCGTGCTGGCGATGATCTGGTTCGGCATGGGGGATGCGACGGTGGAGTTCACGGTCTTTGTCGCGTCGATGCCCATCGTCTTCATCGGGGCGCTTCAGGGTACGCGCACCCTCGAAGACAAGTTCGAGGAGATGGCCGATACCTTCAGGGTTCCGTGGACGATGAAATTCACCGACATCTACATCCCCCATATCTTCTCCTACATCTTTCCCGCGTGGGTCAGCGCGCTGGGGATGGCGTGGAAGATCGTCGTGATGGCCGAACTGCTGGCCACCAGCGACGGCATCGGCGCCCAGCTGGCCCTGGCCCGCAGCCAGCTCGATACCGAAACGGCGCTGGCGCTGGTCGTGGTGATGGTGGGGCTTTTGATGGTGGTGGAGTACATTTTCCTCGAACCGATCAAGCGGGAGGTGGAAAAATGGCGCGACTGAAAGTGGAGAATCTCACCTTCTCCTTCGGCTATCAGACCATCCTCGAAGATATCTCCTTCGAGCTGAAGGAAGGAGAAGTCCTCTCCGTCGTGGGACCCAGCGGCGGCGGCAAGACCACGCTGCTGCGGCTCTGCGCCGGCTTGCTGGATCGCCAGGAAGGGACGATCGAAAACAGCTTCGCCACCCAGGCGATCGCCTTTCAGGATCCCCGCCTGCTTCCCTGGCTCGATGTGCTCGACAACATCGCCTTCGGCCTCAAGGCCCGGGGCGTTCCCAAAGCCGAACGCCTCGAAAAGGCGCGCGAAATCGCCCTGCGTTTCGATCTGGAAGAGGAGGATTTCGACAAATTTCCCAAAGAGCTCAGCGGAGGCATGAGCCAGCGGGTCTCCTTCGCCAGGGCCCTGGTGACCCGGCCCGATCTGCTCTTTCTGGACGAACCGTTCTCGGCGCTGGACATAGGCCTCAAGCGGGAGCTGCAAAACCATGTCATCGAACTGATCGAAAGTAAAGAGATCACGATCTTTTTCATCACCCACGATCTGATGGAGGCGATCCGTCTCAGCGACAAGATTCTTCTGCTCGAACCCGATCCCGGCCGAATCGTCGAGACCTTCGCCTTCGACCTTCCCCAGAAGGAGCGAACCGACGAGTGGGTCTACACCCAGACGGCCAGGCTGCTTGCCCACCCAAAAATCATCGAAACCTTCGAACTGGAGCTGAAATAGATGGAATGGAAAATCTTTCTGACGATCTTCGTTTCGATCTTTGTGGCCGAGATGGGTGACAAGACCCAGCTGGCGACCTTCGGATTCGCCGCCGGCACGGAGCACTCCAAATGGCTCGTTTTCGCCGCGTCGGCCCTGGCCCTCGTGGCCACCAGCGCCGTGGCCGTGCTTTTTGGCGAAGCGATCTCCCGCTATATAGGAGAGCGGATACTCGAAATCGTCTCGGGTACGCTCTTTGTCATTATCGGTCTTTGGACCCTCAAAGGAGCCCTCTGATGGCCGCCACCAAACACTACGAATCCTATCCCGAAGGGGAGTTTCCGATCTGGCTCGCCTACGGCTTTCGGCCCGCTTTTTTGCTGATGGCGCCCTATATGGTGCTTTCGATCCTGCTTTGGGTGCTTCACTACGCCGGCTACCTGCCGCTGCCCATGATCGGCGATACGATGAGCTGGCACATCTACGAGATGCTTTTTGGCGTCGGATTTTTGGGGATGGCCGCCTTCATCTTCACCGGGGCTCCCGAGCTCTATCCCGGCACGGTCCCCATCGTCGGCCCCACGCTGCGCAACATCATGGCGCTCTGGATCGCCGGGCGCGTCGCGTTCTGGCTTTCGGGGTGGATCACGCTCTATCCGGCGATGGCGATCAATGTGGCGCTGTTTGCCTGGCTTACCGCGCTGGTGGCCAAACCGATCTTCAAAGACCCGGCCAAACGGCATGTGAGCATCGCCTACGCCTTCGTGGCGGTGCAGGCGATGCAGGTGTGGTTCTACCTCTCGGCCGCGGGATGGGTGGCGACATCGCCGCTGGCGGTGCTCAAGGCGAGCCTGGGGGTCTTCATGGTGCTCATTGTCCTGGCGATTCGTCGGGTCAATATCGAGGCGGTCAACGAGACCCTGGAGCAGGAGGGGTACGAAGAGATCTTTTTCGCCAGGCCTCCGGCCTATAACCTGACGATCTTCATGATCGCGCTCTATACGACGGTGGAGTTTTTCTGGCCCGAAAACCGTGCCCTGGGATGGATCGCCCTTGGCACGGCGGCGGCGAGCCTGGCGATTCTCAACGACTTCATCGCCTACGACGAGACCAATCTCTTTTTCAAGCGGCTGATCGCTTCGCTGATCCTGCTGCCCGTGCTCATCGCCGCCGGCTACGCGCTGATCGGCTACAACGATCTGGCGGG
>NZ_JAOZOZ010000116.1 GCF_029933015.1 Hydrogenimonas sp.
GGGTTGAATGGATTGGAAGATTGGATGGTGGAGCATAGCGGGCTCGAACCGCTGACCTCCTCGCTGCCAGCGAGGCGCTCTCCCAGCTGAGCTAATGCCCCACGAAGTTGAGAGACCCGAATTTTAGTTCAACTTCCCTTAAGATTTTATAAAATATTTCTGGCAGGGCTCTTTCGATTCGAACGGCTGTACTTCGAAAACCTCGTCGCCCACCTGTACTTCGTAGGTCTCTTCGGGTTTCGTTTTGCCGTAGGTCGCCGTGATTTTGGCGGCCAGCTCTCTGTCGGCTCCGGTCGCTGCGGCGCTGATGGCGGCGACGGGGCCCGTGGCGTTTAGCAGCCGGATCTTCCGGTATTTGGGCGTGATCGCCGCGTCGATCATTTCGTTGTCCTCTTTGTGGCGGCCCACGACCAGTTTGGCGCCATCCGGCAGCCGGAAGTGGCGGCCGCATTTGAGCAGCGCGATGTCCTCCACCTCCAGGGTGTCGTATTTGACGAATTCGGCCAGCTTTTTCGAGAAGTTTTCATCGGTCAGCAGGCAGCCGCCACCCGGCTTTTCGAAATCTTTCAGTCCGATCTCCTCGGCCATCTTCAGCTGGACTTCCCGGTTGCGCCCCGTGATTCCCAGCAACTGCTCGCGGTCGACCCACCCCTCTCTTTCGGGCAGGGTCGGCGGCAGTACTTTGGCGCTAAGAGGGCGCAGCAGGATGTCGGAGGTTTCCGAAAGGCCCGTCACCAGATCCAGGGCGTCGCGCCGCTGGCTCATGGGGCGCTGACCCACCACCTCCCCGCTGATCAGGAAACTCGCTCCCCAGGGTTCCATCAGCTCTCTGGCGATTTTGAACATGTTGCCGTGGCAGTCGATGCAGGGGTTGAAGTTTTTGCCGTAGCCGTATTTGGGATCGAAAAGGATCTCTTTGAGATACTGGTCGCGGATGTCGATCGTACGCAGCTCCACGCCGATCTGATCGCACATGTTCCGCATGTGGTCGAGTTTGCTCTTTGTGGAGCCGAAGCCGATGTCGATGTTGAGGGCGATCACTTCGATTCCCTGGCGTTTGATCAGATGGCAGGCCAGCACACTGTCGAGGCCGCCGCTGAAGAGGGCGATCGCTCTCATGCGCGATCTCCGTATACAAATGCCGAAGCGGCTCTCTCATGAGATTTTTTCATGACTTTCATAGGGGACAAGTTCTCCTCGTTTCAGACGGTTGATGTAATCCTGATATTTCCGGATGAAAAATATCTTGTTTTCGAAGGGAAGTGTATCATCTTTTTTTATTATGTCAAGGGCTTTTCTGTAGTAGCGCTGAAGAAAATAGAGCAGCTGTCTCTTCAGCTCCTCTTCACTGTAGGTGACGATGGAGTCGTCGAAATCGATGCGCAGAAGATCCTCGTGTTCACGCCCCTGAAGCAGCGCTTCGAAAGCGGCCCTGTGTATCGCGAACATCGAACTGTCCATCGTGTCCAGCACCATGTCGGTCAGCGAGGGCGTTTTCAGAAGGGTCTTGATGATACTCTCCTCCGCCACGTCGCTGAGGGTCAGCACGGAGGGATTTTCCTGCATGGGGGCGGATCGTTCGGGCCCTTCGCGATACTCCCGGCGTGCGCTTTTGGGCGAGAGCATCGCCGTGTTGACTTTCAGACGCAAAGCGGCGTAGGGCAAATACTTTTCCACTACGAAAGGGGAGAGGGTCGCCAGGTAGTTCCTGACGGCATGAAAAGCGTCCTCTTTGCCCTTTGGCGTGCCGATGTCGTAGCGTGCGACGGTCTGGTCGATGACGAACTGGGCGTAGGGGATCGGCTTGGCGAAGAGTGACTCGATGACGTCCGCCTTGCCCTCTACCACCATATCCGCCGGATCCATGCCGTTTCCAAAAAGCACGACGCCCCCCTCGAAGTTGTGGGCACTCAGCAGCAGCGCCGCCTTCATCGCGGCGTTGATTCCCGCGTTGTCACCGTCGTAGGCGACGATCACCTCCGGTTCGCCCTTTTTCAGAAGAGGCAGGTGGTCGTTGGTCAGCGCGGTGCCGAGGGTGGCGACGGCGGTGTTGAAACCGGCCTGGTGGAGCATGATGACATCCATGTAACCCTCCACGACGATCAGCCTCTTTTTACGATAGATCTGCTCCTTGGCCAGATGGTAGCCGTAAAGAAGCCGCGATTTGTTGAAGAGTTTCGTCTGGGGGGAGTTGATGTATTTGGCGGGATGGTCGCCCAGCGTCCGGCCGCCGAACCCCACCGGCATACCCGAAGGCGAGAAGATCGGAAAGATGACTCTTTCGATCAGCCGGGCGTAGTACCTGCCGCGGTCGTGGCCCAAAATCCCCACCTCCTCCGCTTTGGGAAAAGGGATCATCGCCCGCTGCAGAAACTGCAGCGTCTCCTCCGAAGAGGGGGCGTATCCGAGGGCGAACTTTTCGATGCTGGCCAGGGAGACGCCGCGGTCGCGCAGATAGTTTTTCGCCCTCTCGCTCCGTTCCAGATTGGCCCGGTACCACTGTCCCACCGTTTCGAGGATACGGCGCTCCTGTCCGCCTCCGTGTTCCCCTTTGGTGTAGCGGAGGGTGAAGTTGTACTGGCTGGCGAGCTTTTCGATCGCTTCGGGGTAGCTCAGTTTTTCGAACTCCATGACGAATTTGATGGCGTCGCCTCCCGCCCCGCATCCGAAACACTTGTAGAACTGTCTGGAGGGGCTGACGATGAAGCTGGGTGTCTTTTCGTCGTGGAATGGGCACAGACCTTTGAAATTGGAACCGTTTTTCCTGAGTTCGACATAGTTGCCGATGACGTCGACGATGTCGATGGTCTGTTTGAGCTGTTCGATGGAGTTGTTATCTATCATTGTTTTATTATATAATAAATAAGAGTGAGTAGTGAGTAGTGAGTAGCGAGCCAGAAGAGAGGTGCATATCCGATCCTCCGCCCGCTACTTACTGCCCACTACCCACTGCCAACTTTTGGAAAAGGTTCGGTAGGTGGATGCCCTTCTCATAGATTACCGCGATCCTCTCTTCGCCATTTTGCTGATTGCGGGGATGGTTTTTATCATCGCATTCGTCAGTTACTGGTGGGGTGTCTACGTCAAATCGAGAAAATCGCGGCGTCTGCAGCGGTTTCTTCGACGTTTCGAGACCCATGGCGTAAAAAAGAGCCTCGAGACGATGCCCTATACCCCCGCGATGGTTCAGCCGCTGGTTCTGCTGGCGCGTGCCTACGAAAAGAGCGGCGAGTACACCAACGCGATCGAGATAGGGCTCTATCTGCTGGAGCATTGCGACAACGACGCCATGACCTACGAACTGATGGAGCTGGTGGGTACCACCTATATGCATGCCGGATTTCTGGAACGTGCCCATTCGACGTTTCTGCAGATCCTGAAATCCAACCCCCGCAACAAGAAGGTACTCAACGACCTGATGGTCGTCTACGAGAGACTCCAGAACTTCCAAAAAGCCAAAGAGGTGGTGGAGTCTCTCGAAGCGATGGGTGTCGATGTGAAAGATCTGAAGCTCTATATCGAGCTCAAACTGATCACCTCCGATCTGCAGATGGACCACAACAGAAAGATCGAAAAGGTGATCGATTTCTATCTGACACACAGAAAATATGAGCGCGTCGTTTTCGAGTATCTGCTCAGAAACGAACCCCAGCGGGCGTGGGAGATGGTGCAGGAGGCCAATATCGAAAGACTCGTCGATATCTTCTGGTTTCTGCCCACCTCGTTCATGGATTACGACAAGATCAAGGAGAGTCCCAGACTCCGGGCCATTTACGGTGCGCGGGGAGATATCGAGCCCTGCGGGCCGACGGGATGGTTTCTCATCGACATGCTGAACCATCTGAAAAAGACGGGATTCGACGAAGCGACGCTGCAGTTTGCCTATCTGTGCAAAAACTGCAAACAGCAGTTTCCGGTACCTTTCGAGCGGTGCCCGAAGTGTCTGGCACTCGACAGCGTGGTGGTGGAGACGGAAATTACGAAGGCGGGAAATGAAACGGGTTACAATCTTCTCTGACGGATCGAGTCTCGGAAACCCGGGACCGGGTGGATGGGGAACGATACTGCGCTTCGGCAAGCACGAAAAGGAGCTTACCGGAGGCGAACCGATGACCACCAACAACCGTATGGAGCTGATGGCCGTCATCGAAGGGCTCAAAGCCCTCAAAGAGCCCTGCGAAGTGACGATCTACAGCGATTCGAGCTATGTCGTCAAAGCGATCAACGAATGGCTTCCGGCATGGATCGCCAGGGATTTCAAAAAAGTCAAAAACCCCGATCTGTGGAAAGAGTATCTGAAAGTGGCCAAACCCCACAAAATCAAGGCGGTCTGGGTGCGCGGCCACAACGGCCACCCGGAAAACGAGCGGTGCGACGAGCTTGCGAGGAAAACCGCAGAACAATTCAAGAAGGAGCAGGAATGAGCAATGGAGCGAAAGGAGAAGCCGATGGGTGAGCTTGCGTCTTTGGAGGAGAAACTCGGCTACAGATTCAAGGATCGTCAGAAACTGGTCGAGGCGCTGACCCACAAAAGCTACAAAAAACCCTACAACAACGAGCGTCTGGAGTTTCTGGGCGATGCGGTGCTCGATCTGGTGGTGGGTGAGTACCTTTACGAGCGTTTTCCCAAAGCCAAAGAGGGTGAACTGAGCAAGATGCGTGCCTCCCTGGTCAACGAAGCGGGTTTCAAGAAGCTCGCCGACGCCCTGAACCTCGGTAATTACATCTACATATCGCCGGCGGAAGAGAACAACAAGGGCCGGGAGAAACCGTCGCTTCTTTCCAACGCCTTCGAAGCGCTGATGGGAGCGATCTATCTGGAATCGGGTCTCGATGAGGTGCGACGCATCACGATCGATCTCATCGAGGCGTGCTATCCGAAGATCGATCTGGGCTCGCTTTTCAAGGACTACAAAACGACACTTCAGGAGCTGACACAGGCGAAGTTCGGCGTCATTCCCGACTATGTGCTCAAAGACGCCACCGGTCCCGACCACAACAAGGAGTTCGAAGTGCAGGTTCTGGTCAACGACCGGCTGCTGGCGACGGCCAAAGGCAAAAGCAAAAAGGCGGCCCAGCAGGAGGCGGCCCACGCCGCACTGAAACTTCT
>NZ_JAOZOZ010000117.1 GCF_029933015.1 Hydrogenimonas sp.
TAGCGTGTCATTTTTCTCTTTCGTCGTTTCAAAAGAGCGAAGCCCTTTTTGTCATTATGGGTCATTTGTGCGCTTCGCGCCCGGCGATCGCTGTATCATAGCGAAATACCCCATAATGACAGCGAAGCGAAATGACCGCCGCGCAGCGGCAAATGACCACAAAGGAGTTTTATGTGCCTGATCCTCACCGTCGTCTTTCTCGTCCTGGCCGTCCAGGCCTTCATCGCTTCCGACTGGCCCTTCGCCCTTCTCTACTCCGTCATCGCCCTCTTTTTCGTCTGGCTGCTGCAGAACAACGTCAAGGCGATTTTGAAGCACAAAGGCAGATGCTCACCGGACGGCTGTTCTTTTTTTGATCTTTTCCGATTTAAATCACGCAAACAGTGAGCGAAGCCCACTGTTTGGCGGGGACTGACCGTCCCCTGCACCCCCCTAAAGCTACGAAAGCTATCGCTTTCGAGATGATGTTGCAAAAACTGCAACATCGGAAGACCGCTTTTTTGCTTGAAATGACCTCAATAAAAGCCAGATGATGGCGATCTCGGTGAAAAGTAGCAGCCAGTGCAGGTAGTAGACCTGCCGGGCGTGCTCTTCGATACCCCATATCCACACCAGCAGCTTGTAAAAAAGCCACGACACCAGCATCCCCGCCAGATATCCCGCCTGTTTGGCCATATCGAGCCATGAGAGGATCTGCTTGCGATTCAGAAAGAGCGTCTCCGCCCGCACCAGATAGCTGCCGAACATGAAGGTCAGCTGATACCCGGCATAGACGAAAAGTGCCGTCGCGAATCCGTAGGGCATCGCCAGATACCAGACCACCAGCACCAGCATCACCAGCTCCACGAAGAGGGAGATCTTGAAAAAGGTACGGAGATTGAGAATCTTTTCGTAGTAGCGCGCCACGACCAGCATCCCCACCGCCAGCACGATGCCGCCCAGCGAAAAGATGGAAGGATCCAGCACCGCGTAGATCGTGAAGATCGCCCCCACCGTCAGCCCCATGAAAAAGGAGTTGACCCCTTTGTAGCGGATGTAGTTTCGTGGGAGAATCTTCAAGGCTTTCGCCTTGTAACGGGAATCGGAAATCGGAAATCGGAAAACGAGGCAAGACCGTTTTCATCATCCCAATGACCAATGACCAATGACCAATGACCAGTCAATACTCTATCCCCTTCCTCGCCATGACACCCCGGTCGTAGTAGTGTTTGATTTTCCGCATCTCCGTCACCAGGTCGGCGGCGTCTATCAGCGCCCGCGACGCCTGCTGTCCCGTCATCACGACCTCCACACTCTCCGGTTTGTTCCGCAAAAATGCGAGTACGACGGACTCTTCGACGAGTCCGTATCTGATCGCCACGGCGATCTCGTCGAGTACCAGCAGATCGGGTCGGAAACTCTTTAGATGCGTCATCGTCTCCGACCAGAGATGACGGGCCATTTCGAGCTGTCTCTCGCTGGGTCTGCCGATGATGAAACTGTCGTCCCACTCCCGCAGTATCACGATATCTTCGCCGCCGCAGCGGCCGAGCATCTCCACTTCAGCACTTGGTACACTCTTCATGAACTGTACGAAGAGGATCCGAAAGCCGCTGCCCAGCGCTCTGAGTGCCAGTCCCGTCGCCGCCGTGGTCTTTCCCTTGCCGTCGCCCGTATAGAGCTGTATCCATCCCTTTTTCATGGCACTATTTTATCCTATTGGAACCCACCTTACCAATCCCATGGCCGGAAACGGGGATTTTCGAGATGGGTTCTATGCTACAATCGCGATATGATGAAGATGACGAAAGAGCGCGAGGGTGAACTCTACGCCTTTTTGCTGAGCCTTCTGGAGAGCTGGTTTCCGATCCTGACGATCCGGGCCATCGCCTACGTGGGCGCGATCCATACCTACGCCTACGCCCTCGTCGTCGCCATCCTCTTTTTCCTCATACTTTCGTGGAGGCACGGAACGCTCGGCAGACTTCTGGACAAAGAGGCGCGCAGGGATCTTCTGCTGACATCCCTTTTCATCACCCTGATGTTTCTGTGCATCTACATCGGTCTGCGCTACACGACAGCCGGCAACATGTCGCTGATCATCTTTACGCAGCTCTTTTTCGCCTATCTCTACTTCAACGTTCTCGGCGACGAAAGGATGGATCCCCTTCACACTTTCGGCGCCTTTTCGATGGGTGTCGGCGCCATGATCGTCCTCTTTCCCGAAGAGTTCGGCGGCCTCAATCCCGGCGATGCGCTGATCCTGCTGGCCGCCGCCATCGCCCCGGTGGCCAACTACTACCAGCAGCGGGCCAGACGTCACGTACCCAGCGAAACGGTGCTGCTTTTCAGGTATCTCTTCGCCCTGCCGCTTCTGCTTGTTTTCGCCCGTCTCTTCGAACCGGACCCCGATGTCGGAAAGATCCTTTCGGCCCTTCCGTGGATCCTCGCCAGCGGTCTGCTGGTGATGGGCCTCGCCAAAATCCTCTGGATCGAGGCGCTGCATCGTCTTACGATCACGAAGCTGAGCGCCATGACGGCGCTGATCCCCCTCTTCACGCTGCTTTTCGCCTATCTTGTCCTCCGGGAGGTCCCGACACTCCGGCAGCTTCTGGGTGTCCCCTTCATTATCGCGGGCGGGATCCTCCTAACCCGACCCGAAACTCAGTAGAGGATCGGTTTCTCCTTGTCGTAGGAGATCTCGAAGAGCACCCGCAGATCGGCGTGGGATTTGGGAGGCAGCGTCACCTCCATCTCGAGCCGCCCCTTTTCCAGGAGTCTCTTTTTGAGCGATTTGTCGCACTCGACGCTCAGGAGTTTCACCTTGACGTCGCTGCGGACCGCCAGCGGAATGCGCTCGATAACTTTCAGCCGTTTCGTCTCGTTGGACTGGTTGAGCAGATGGATGACATAGCCGTCCTTTTTATGAACGGTACCGCCGAAAAAGCTCTCTTTCTCTTTGAGAATCATCGGCTCCTTTCTCACCACCAGATCCTCGTCCACCGACACGAAGAGCGTGTAACGCCCCTTTTCATAATCGCCATAAACTTCCGAAGCGACGAGAAGGCCGTCTTTTCGGATTCGCCAGCGGTTCGCCTCGACCGGCGCTTCGGGTTTGAAACGGATCACCCGGTAGACCCGGCTGTCACGGTAGGGGTAGACCGCCTCCTCCCGCTCGGCGGGCAGTTTCCACCTGCCTGCGGCGATGGTGACACGCTCGCCGCTGGAGGGGAGTTTCAACCCGTCGATGCGGTAGTTTCTCGCTCTGTCGCTCTCGACCCTGCCGTACTCCATATCCTCCGCCATCTCGTATACAGGAGCCGGAGCCGACATCGTCATACTCTTGGCGACGCGCATCTTCGGCGTCTGCCTGTCACGGATCACCCAGGGAGAGAAGCGGATGGGAGAAAGACGCCGATGCATCGGCTCGTAACGGAGCGTCGCGGTTTGTGCGTCGATGTCGATGCCGCTGCGGTTTCTCAGGACGATATTCCGGGTGACGGCGATGCGCTTCTCATCCGAAAGATCCGCTTCGTATTCGATGCCGAAAGAGATGTAGTTTCCGGGAATGGTCAGCTTCAGGGGCTTGTCGCACGCTTTGGCCAGATGCTGCGCCTCCAGCATGGGGGCCTGCTTCAAAAAGTTCTCCCGACGCCACTTCATCTCCTTGTCGGCACGCTCCTTTCTCTTCTGCATCGCCGAATAGTTCCGGGCCGCCTCTTCCGCCATCGCCATGACCGCTTTCGGATCGGCGGTTTTCACTTCGGCGCGCTTCATCAGCGTCTCGATGTAGTGCATCCGCTGAAAGGCGTAGGCGCTCTCCAGACCCCAGCGCTCGATCGTCGCCTTCTCGCGGCAAAGACGACTCTCTTTGGGACACTCCGCGGAGGGCACGATGCTCAGACTGCGATCCCCGCATTCGGCTTTGGCACGTTTGGGCAAAAAGCCCAGAAAAGTTCCCGAGGGCTCGAACGTATAGACCGCGCCGTCCCTGTAGAGATCCAGCGTCGCCGCCTGAAGCGACAAAACCGCACCCACCGCCATCCAGACAGGAAAAAACCTTTTCATACAACCTCCTCACTGCGCCTTTTCGGCACGAAAAGCCGCGACCTCACCCTCTTCGATACGGATATCGAAGACGATGGGGTTGCAGCACACTTCACAATCCTCGATCCCCTGAAACCGCGTCAGACCCCCGTCTATCAGAATGGAGATCCGCTGCCAGCAGCAGGGACAGACGAAAAAGTACTCGATCATGCTCTATTTTACCTCATCCCCGTGAATCATTCGTGAAACGACCGCCTCTTTGCTCACCAGCTCGTGACGGATCACCCCGGCGATATGGAGCCCGACGAAAAGAAGCAGCGGCCAGAGCAGCCACTCGTGCAGCTCCTTGACCCAATGGACCGCCTCTTTTTCGAAACCGAGCGCATCTTTGAAGTAGTAGAAAGCTCCCGTCACCGTCAGCAGGGCAATCGTCAGGCAGAGCAGCAGATGCACCCCCGTTTTCATCTTCTCCTGTGCTCCCTCGGCGGCCAGAAGTTTCAAAAGCGGCATCTTCGCCTCTTTCGTCACCATAAGCCAGAGGCGAAGGGCGATGGAAAGGCCCAGGAAAAGGGCGAAAACATAGTGCCACTCCCACATCGGCGCCCGGATCGCCTTCGCCGCGGCGATCGCCTGATCGGATCCCAACGCCACACCGAACGACGCCAGTTTCTTGGTCAGAATCGCCGCCATCTCCTTTTTGTCCAGAAACGTTTCCCTCAGCAGTACGGTAAAGAGAAGCCCGAAGATGGAAAACGCCATCATCCAGTGCCAGAGCCTGAAAAGCGGTCCGAATTTTTTTGCCATTGGTTTTACCCTTTTCGAGTGATTTGCCCTATTGTAACCCATAAAGGAGAAAAAATTCAATCACGCTTTCCTCTTCCGTTCAACAGAAAATCCCGGTTTGGGTATAATAAAAGTGAAACCATAATTCAAAGGAGAGAACATGTCCGTCGTCAAAGTTATCGAAGTGATCGCACAGTCCAAAAAGAGCTGGGAGGATGCGGCCGCCAACGCCGTCAGTGAGGCCTCCAAAAGCGTCGACAACATCAAGTCCATCTACATCCAGGACATGAGCGC
>NZ_JAOZOZ010000025.1 GCF_029933015.1 Hydrogenimonas sp.
GGAAATCGTGAACCGTGAACGGGTAAAGGTGGCGGCTTCGCCGCTTTCGTTTCAGTTTGCATCAAGCTGACTCATGTCAGCTTTCTCAAAACTCAAAACTCAAAACTCAAAACTCAAAACTCAAAACTCAAAACTACTCGCGCAGATCGTCCAGCGTGCTTCGCAGGGCGGCGAGCTTGTTTTTGACTTCCAGGTACTCCAGCTCCGGTTTGGAGTCGGCGACGACGCCCGCACCGGCCTGGAGGACGATTTCGTCGGGTTTGACGAGCGCGGTGCGGATCGTGATGGAGCTGTCCATGTTGCCGTCGAAGCCGAAGTATCCCACGCTGCCGCTGTAGAATCCCCGTTTGATCCCCTCGAACTCGGCGATCAGCTCCATGGCGCGGATCTTCGGAGCCCCCGTCATCGTGCCGGCGGTGAAGGTGGCTGCGAAGAGGTCGAACATATCCTTGCCGTCGTCGATCTTGGCCTCCACGTCGCTGACCATGTGCATGACGTGGCTGTAGCGCTCCACCCGCATCAGCGCCGTCACTTTGACGGTGCCGGCCTTGGCGACGCGGCCCACGTCGTTGCGTCCCAGATCCACCAGCATGATATGCTCGGCCCGCTCTTTCGGGTCGCTTAGCATCTCCTCCTCCATCCGCTTGTCGTCGTCGAGCGTACGGCCCCGGCGGCGTGTGCCGGCGATGGGGCGAAGGAGGATGTTGCCGTCGGTGAGGCGCACCATCACCTCCGGGGAGCTGCCCGCGATACTGAAATCTTCGTACTCCAGCAGGAAGAGGTAGGGGGAGGGGTTTTTGGAGCGCAGTATCCTATAGAAACTGAAAGGATCGACCTTCGCCTTTTCGGTGTAACGGTTGGACATCAGGATCTGAAAGACATCGCCGCTGCGGATCATCTCCTTGGAGTCCTCGACCATTTTGTGGAAGCGGGCTTCGTCGAAGGCGAACTCGCCCCCCTCGCTTCTTTCGATCGGCTTCATCGTCATATATTCGTAGGGCGACTCGATGAGGTCGATCAGGGCGTCGAAAGTTTCAAAGGTCGATTCGTCGGATGTGACGAGGCTCAGCTCGCTCGTCTTGTGGGAGAAGGCGAGGACGAGACGGGGACGGATCATGTCGAGGTCCGGAATGTGGTCACGGTCCTCCAGCGCGTCCATGAAGGGCCCCAGAACCGGTTCGAAGACTTTGACCATGTCGTAGCCGATATATCCGATGAAACCGTCGAGAAATCCGAGTCCCGTCTCCAGACGTTTGGCTCTGTAGGCTTCACGGTCTATCTTCGCATAGTAGGATTTGAGGAAGGTGAAAGGGTCCTCCTCCATGGCGTGGCGGTTGCCGAGCTCGTCGATATAGGTGGTCTGGTTATCTTTGTAGACGAGGCGCTCTTTCGCCCCGACGAAGATGAAGCTCCAGTTGCCTTCGTCGCTTCCGCCGACACTCTCGAAGAGCATCGTCACGTCGTCTTTGAAATGGTCTCTGACCTTCGCGTACAGTGCCGGCGGCGCGAACTGGTCGAAAAGGATCTTTGTAACGAAAACCATCGCGCTATTTTTTCGTCGTGATGTAGGCGTTCTGGTTGATGCGTTTTTTCACGCGTCCCAGATCGGCTTTCGCGGCCGCTTTGGTGGCATAGGGACCGATCAGCACTTTTTTGTAGGGTTTGCCGGCCCGTGTACCCTCGACGATCACGTAGTGCAGGCCCTCGTTTTCGATCGATTTGAGGAATTTCCTGTTGGGCGGGTACCGGAAAAAGGCTCCGACCTGGATGAAATATCTCCCTTTCGATACCGCCGGTTTGGGCTTGGGCTTCGCTTTTGGCTTTTGTGTGACCGTTTCGGCCGGAGCGGCGGGTTTTTCGATCACCTCTTCGGTGACGGGTGCTTTTTCGGGGGTGGGAGCTTCGGCTTTGGCCCCTTCCGTCGTCGGTTGTTCCTCTTTGACTTTCTCGATCACCTGCTTGACCTGCTCTTCGGCAGGTTGCTCCTCTTCGATGGGAACCTCTTCGAAAAGCGGCTCTTTGGCCGGAGGCTGGGTCTGCACCGTGGGCTCGGGAGGCAGAATGATGGAAGATTGCGGTTTCTCCTCGGGCTGGATCAGACTTTTGGTAACCAGAATGATGATGATAAGCACGAGCAGCAGTATGGCGGCCGCCAGAAGCAGCTTTTTCAGCCCGGATGGTTTTTCCGTCTGTATGATCAGGTTGTCGAGCTCGTTGTTCTCTTCCATGCGTCTCTCCTTCTTTTGCACTTACATATGTTTCGACCAGGCGGCTCCGCGCTCCTTGGCATAGAGTCTGTAGGGGAGTATCAGGATGTTGTACTCCCTGGGCAGATCGGATGTCGGGAACATTCTCCACTCTCTGGGCAGTTTGGTGGCAAGTTTCGTCGACAGAAGCCTGCCGAGCTGGTACGCTTCGGCCAGAGTGGTATGCCCTTTGTGGACATACAGATGCAGATGTCCCGGCGTTTTGGTTTCGTAGGCCGTGAAATTGATGAATCCCTCTTCACGCAGCAGCAGCTGCGCCCGGTGCCAGAAACGTTCCGGATTGCGTCCGTTGTAGTCGAAAACGATATTTTCGACTTTGTCGAACCGGTTGATCAGATCGTGCGCCACGACGATCTCGCCGTCGGCGTGTCTGTTCATGACCATGCGGGTCAGAGGTTCGTCGACACGCTCAAATTTGTTGTAGAAAATCCGACCGTTGTAATTGATCTTGCTGACGATATTGGGTCGCTGGACATAGTAGTGGTCGGTTACAAATTTGATGAGCTGCGTATCGACATTATACATATTTCTCCTTAATAGGTGGGACGGTCGTAGATGACGAATCGTCTCGCGAGTTCCGTCATCTCCTCTTTGATTTTCGCCTGTTTGGCCTCGTTTTCGATATCGTCGAGAACGTCACAGATGGCGTTTGCGATGGTCTCGAACTCCGCCTCTTTCATACCCCGTGCCGTCAGCGCCGGCGAGCCGATACGGATACCGCTGGTCACGAAGGGACTGCGTGTCTCGCCGGGGACCGTGTTTTTGTTGACGGTGATGCCCGCCCGTCCCAGAGCCGCGTCGGCGTCTTTGCCGCTGAAATTCTTGTCGAGGAAGCTCACCAGCACCAGGTGGTTGTCGGTGCCGCCGCTGACGACGTCGTAACCCCGGGCGATCAGGATGTCGGCGAGGATTTTGGCGTTGGCCTTGACCTGGCGGGCGTAGACTTTCCACTCTTCGCTCAGGTTTTTGCCGAATCCCACCGCTTTGGCCGCGATGACGTGCACCAGCGGACCGCCCTGGATACCGGGGAAGATGGCGCTGTTGATCTTTTTGGCCAGATCCTCGTCGTTGGTCAGGATCAGACCGCCGCGGGGACCGCGAAGGGTTTTGTGGGTCGTCGAGGTGACGACGTCGCAGTGGGGAAAGGGGTGTGGATGTTCACCCGCGACGACCAGACCGGCGATATGGGCGATGTCCGCCATCAGCAGCGCTCCGACACTGTCGGCGATCTCGCGGAATCTGGCGAAGTCGATCTCTCTGGCATAGGCGCTGGCGCCGCAGATGATCAGCTTGGGCTTGACGATCTGCGCGATGTCCGCGACACGGTCGTAGTCGATGCGTCCGTCCATCTCGACGCCGTAGGTGAAGCTCTGGTAGTTCTTGCCCGAAAAGCTCACTTTCGCGCCGTGGGTCAGGTGGCCGCCGTGGCTGAGGTCCATGCCCAGAATCTTGTCGCCGGCTTTGAGAAGCGCCGCGTAGACGCCGCCGTTGGCCTGGCTTCCGGAGTGGGGCTGGACGTTGGCGTATTCGCATCCGAAGAGGAGCTTGGCACGGTCGATGGCCAGCTGCTCGACGGCGTCGGCGTATTCGCAGCCGCCGTAGTAGCGCTTGTAGGGGTAGCCTTCGGCGTATTTGTTGGTAAAGACGCTGCCCTGGGCCTCCATCACTTCCGGAAAGGTGAAGTTTTCGCTGGCGATCATTTCGAGGTGATCGGTCTGGCGCTGGAGCTCCTTTTCGATGATGTCGTAGACGATGGAGTCGTTTTGCTGGAGAATGGTCATTGCTCTTCCTCTTTTTCGGTTTTTTCTTCGCTCTGTTCGGACTGGGGTTTTTGCGGACGCATCGCCGGGAACAGGATGACGTCGCGGATCGTGTGCTGATTGGTCAGCAGCATCACGAGGCGGTCGATGCCGATCCCCTCGCCGGCTGTCGGAGGCATGCCGTATCCGAGGGCTTTGACATAGTCTTCGTCCATGTGCATCGCTTCGTCGTCGCTCTCCTTCTGGGCCGCCTGGGCTTTGAAACGCTCGTACTGGTCCAGCGGATCGTTGAGTTCGCTGAAGCCGTTGGCGATCTCTTTGCCGGCGATGAAGAGTTCGAAACGCTCGGCGATTTCCGGATTGTCGTCGCTTCTGCGTGCCAGGGGGCTGATATCGATCGGGAAATGGGTGACGAAGGTGGGATTGATCAGTTTTTCCTCGACGAAAGCGTCGAAAAGCTCACCCCAGAGCTGTCCCTTGCTCAGATGCTCTTCCACTTCGATGCCGTGATCCTTGAGATACTTTTTCATCGCATCCACGTCGTCGAGGATCTCTTCGGGGACACCCCCGATCTCGACCAGGGCCTCTTTGTAGGCGATCCGTTTGAAAGGTGTGGAGAAGTCGATCTCCAGATCCCCGTAGGGGAGCTTTTTCGGCAGCCCAAGCTCTTTGAAGAGATATTCGAAGAGCTTTTCGGTCAGCTCCATCAGATCTTCGTACCGGTGGTAGGCCCAGTAGAATTCGATCATCGTGAATTCCGGGTTGTGGGTGGCGTCCATCCCCTCGTTGCGGAAGTTTCGGTTGATTTCGAAAACCGCTTCGAAACCGCCGACGATCAGCCGTTTGAGATAGAGTTCCGGTGCGATGCGCAGGTATCGGTCTACCCCCAGGGCGTTGTGGTGGGTGATGAAAGGGCGGGCGTTGGCGCCGCCGGGGATCGGGTGCATCATCGGCGTTTCGACTTCGAGAAAGCCGTGTTCTTCGAAGAAGCGGCGGATGAGACTGACGATTTTGCTGCGCATCAGAAAGGTCTTTTTGACCTCCGGGTTCATGATCATGTCGAGATAGCGCTGGCGGTAGCGCAGCTCTTTGTCCTGCAGACCGTGGAACTTTTCGGGCAGCGGCGTGATCGCCTTGGTGACCAGTTCGAGGCGTTTGACGTGCATCGTCAGTTCGCCGGTGCGTGTGATGAAGGGAAAACCGGTGGCGGCGACGATATCGCCCACTTCGATCATCTTTTTGACCGTCTTGAACCACTCGTCTCCCAGGTCGTCACGGCTGAAGTAGATCTGCAGCAGTCCCGTTTCGTCCTCGATCTTGGCGAAGGCCGCCTTTCCCATCAGTCGCAGAAACTTGACACGGCCGGCGACGGTGCAGCTTTCGTCCAGCGCCTCCTTCTCTTCGCTCTCTTTGAGCCAGGCGTACTTTTCCAGAAACTCTTTGTTGGTACACTCTTTGACGACACGGTTCTGATAGGGGTTGATGCCCATTTCACGCAGTTTGTCGGCTTTTTCGATCCGTTGCTGCTGGTATTGATTGTCAAATATCAATCTTCTATTTCCTTTACTGAAAATTTAGCTTTTTCCCTCTTTCTGGCATTCGGGGCAGATCCCGAATATTTTGAGAGAGTGGTCTTCCATGATGAAACCGAACTCTTTGGCGATGCGCTCCTGCTTCTTTTCGATCGCCTCGTCAAAAAATTCCAGAATTTTACCACAATTTGTGCAGATGATATGGTCGTGGTGCGCCTTGATGCCGAGCTCGTATTTCTTGCCCTGGGTTCCGAAGGAGATGGAGGTGACGATGCCGGCGTTTTCAAGAAGGGAGAGGGTCCGATAGACCGTGGCGATGCCGGTGTTGAGCTCCGGGCTCTCTTTTTTTATGAGCTGGTAGAGCTCTTCGGGCGTGAAGTGGCCGGGATGGGTGTAGAGGGTATGGAGAATCACTTCCCGCTGCTTGGTGAATTTCAGGTTGTTGGATCGCAAAAGCTGTTTGAACTGCGTCAACAGCGTTTCGTAGGAGATGAGGGGTTTCGTGGCGACCTTGTTCTCTTGCTTCATTGGGAGCCTTTTTCGCTGTTCTTTTCCTTTTTTTCTATCTCTATTTTATCTTTTTTGATGAAGGATTCGGCCTCTTTTTTCATGATCTCGCCCTTTTTCACGATTCCTGCGGGATCGATGTGGACGATCGTCTCACCCGCTTTGATGAACCAGGGGTAGAGGCGGCTCGTTTGCAGAAATTCGGCCGTATTCTTTTTCACGATCTCGATCTGGGAAAGGGAAAAAACGATCACGGCGAGAATGACGAAAACTTTGGCCGCAGCGAAAACGAAACCGAAAAGTCTGTCGACGGGGCCGGACCCGGAGATCGAGAGAAATTTGGTGACGGCGACACCGATCACGATAAATCCCAGCCAGGTCGCAGAGAGAATGAGAAGAAATCCTATCAGGTTGAGGGCGGAGACCGAATCGACGGGGACCAGATGGGCCCCGAGCCATGCGCCGAAATCTTTCGCGAAGAGCGATCCCATCCAGATGCCGGCTATCATTCCGATCAGTCCAGAGAGTTCCCTGACCAGACCGTTGAAGATCCCTTTGATGCCTATGAAAATGATAAGTGCCGCCGTGACGGCATCGAACCAGTTGAACTCCATTTCAGCGAATCACCAGCCTGTCTTTTCCTGTCCGTTTCGCCTCGTAAAGGGCGGCGTCGGCGCGTTCGATCATGCTTTCGAGGGTATCGCCCTTCTGATGCTCGGTCAGTCCCATGCTCAGTGTGATATGTATCACCTGGTTTTTGTAGATCAGTTTGTTGTCGCGGACCAGTTTCATGATCCTTTCGGCCACGTTGACCGCCTGCTCTTTGGTCGCGCGATTGAAAAGTATCAGAAACTCTTCTCCACCGTAGCGGTAGGCTCTGTCGTATTCGCGGATCGACGATTTGAAGAGTTTCGCCAGCAGTATCAGCACCTTGTCCCCTGCGATATGGCCGAACCGGTCGTTGACCTTTTTGAAATCGTCCGCGTCGATCATCAGGGCTACGATGTTGAGATTGCGTTCGTCGGAGTGTCTGAGCAGCTCCCTGCCGTCGATTTCCAGCGCTTTGCGGTTGAAAAGTTTGGTGAGCGGATCGATGTTGGACTGTTTCTGGAGCTCTTCTATCTCGCTCTCGAGGGATTTGATGATGTCGTTGGCGTGTTGCAGCTCCTCCATCAGATCCTGCTGGAAAGCTTCGAAACGGTTTCTGAAGGTCTGAACGTCGATCTCGTTCTTCTCTTCGCTGATACGTTCGATTTCGATGGTATGGGATTCGGTGATGCCCTGCAGATTGTTGTTGGTCTGTTTGAAGGTGTCGATACTCTGTTGGGCGATATCCAGACAGCGTTTCGACCTCTTCTCCATCTTGGTTTCGATGAACTCGTCGAGATCCATCGAAAATCCCGACTTTTTCAGCTCGTCGAAGAAAGTGTTGATGACCTCTTTGATCATCTCCGCCGCATCCGCGCCTTTTTCTTTTTTCTCCGCGATGGATCGGTCGATCTCTTCACAACTTTTTCGGATCACTTCGGCGATATTGTCTGTTGCTGGCATTGGATTCTCCCGGTAATAACTCGTCAATTATAGGTAAAAATAGCTGAAATGCAAAGATTGCCTCTATTCAAATATCGGGAAAAGGAGGAGAAATGTAAAAAAGAACATTTCTCCATTGAAAAACAGGGTCGTTTATTTGTGGAGATCTTTGAAAAATTCAGAAACCATAAAAGCCATTTCGAGGGCCTGGTTGGCGTTGAGCCGCGGGTCGCACTGGGTATGGTAGCGGTCGCTCAGGGCATCGACCGTGATTTTGCAGCTCTGGCTGCCGGTACATTCGGTGACATCCTCGCCGGTCATCTCCAGGTGGAGTCCGCCCGCGACGGTTCCCTCGGCTTTGTGGATCTGGAAGAACTTCTTCACTTCGGCCAGAACGTTGTGGAATTCGCGGGTCTTGATGCCTGTATCGGTTTTGATCGTGTTGCCGTGCATCGGGTCGCAGCTCCATACGACATTTTTCCCTTCGCGGGTGACACGCTTCAGAAGCGGCGGGAAGAGCTCTTCGACCTTGTCGGCCCCCATACGGACGATCAGCGTCAGGCGTCCGGGAATGTTTTCCGGATTGAGGCGGTCGATCAGTTCGATCAGCTCGTCCTCTTTCATGCTCGGTCCCACTTTGACACCCACCGGGTTTTTGATACCACGGAAAAACTCGATATGGGCACCGTCGAGCTCCCGGGTCCTGTCGCCGATCCAGAGCATATGGGCCGAACAGTCGTACCAGTCTCCCGTCAGAGAGTCGATGCGTGTCAACGCCTCTTCATAATTCAGAAGCAGCGCTTCGTGGGAGGTGTAGAGGACCGTCTCGTGCAGCTGCGGCGTGTTTTCGGGCGTGATGCCGCAGGCGGCGATGAAATCCATCGCCTGGGTGATCTTTTCGGCCAGCTCCTCGTAACGCTTCCCGAGGGCCTTGCCCTTGACGAAATCGAGGTTCCATGTGTGGACCTTGGTCAGATCCGCCATTCCGCCTCTGGCGAAGGCGCGCAGAAGGTTGAGGGTGGCGGCGGACTGGTAGTAGGCTTTGACCAGCTTTTCGGGTTTGGGTTCTCTCGCTTCCGGCGCGAAGTCGGCGTCGTTGACGATGTCGCCGCGGTAGCTTGGAAGCTGGACGTCACCCTTGGCTTCGAAATCGGAGCTTCTCGGTTTCGCGAACTGTCCGGCGATGCGTCCGACTTTGACGACCGGCTTGCCGCTGGAGTAGGTCATGACGACCGCCATCTGCATCATCACCTTGAAGAGGTTTTTGATCGTGTCGGCGTTGAAGGCGTTGAAACTTTCGGCGCAGTCGCCGCCCTGCAGCAGAAACGCCTTGCCTTCGGTCACGTCGGCCAGCTTCTCCTGGAGGCTGCGCGCCTCTTCCGCGAAGATCAGCGGCGGAAACTTTTCAAGCTCTTTCTCTATGCGTTTGACCGCTTCGGGGTCTTTGTAAATGGGTTGCTGTTTGATCGGGAAATCTCTCCAGCTCGAGGGGCTCCACGTACTCATTGCTTCCGTCCTTAAAAAATTTGCGCAATCATACCATAAAAAAGGAAACAATCGGATGATAAAAATTATCGGAAGAGTTCTCCACAGCTTCCGGTCAAACGTGCGGAAGCCGTGGCGCGAAGGGCCGGGAGCGTGTCAGATGTGCTGGAGCGCCTTGATGAGTTCGTCGGGGCGTGTGGAGAAGCGGAGCGCTTCGGATTTTTCGATGATGTGACCCTTGACGAGTTTCACCATGATCTGGGTCTGGGTCTGCATGCCGCTTTCGCCCTGACCCAGCTGCATCTGGCTGTAGATCTGGTGGACCTTGTCTTCGCGGATCAGGTTGGCGATGGCGGGGTTGGTGATGAGGATCTCCGGCACCGCGATACGGCCGCCGCCGATTTTCGGCAGAAGCGCCTGGGAGATGACGGCGACCAGGGAGGTGGAGAGCTGGGCCCGGACCTGGGGCTGCTCGTCACCGCTGAAGACGTCGATGATACGGTTGACCGTCTGGGATGCGGAGTTGGTGTGGAGGGTGCCGAAGACCAGGTGGCCGGTTTCCGCCGCCGTCAGGGCCGCCGCGATCGTCTCTTTGTCCCGCATCTCACCGATCAGAATGACGTCGGGGTCTTCCCGCAGGGCGTATTTGAGCGCCGCGGCGAAAGAGTCGGTGTCGGTGCCGATGTTGCGGTGGGAGAAGAGGGACTGGTTGTTTTCGTGGACGAATTCGATCGGATCCTCGATCGTGATGACGTGTTTGCGTTCGGTCATGTTGATTTCGTTGAGCATCGCCGCCAGGGTCGTCGATTTACCGCTTCCCGTGGGTCCCGTGACGAGGATGAGCCCCTTCTCCCGCTGGATCAGCTTCTTGTAGATCTGGGGCGCTTCCAGGTCGTCGATGCTGGGAATATGGGTCGGAATCACACGAAACGCCGCCGCCACGTCTCCCATGGTCCGGTAGTAGTTGGCACGGAAACGTCCCACTTCGGGAATCTGGATGGCGAAGTCGAGCTCCTTGTGCTCCTCGAAGGCCTTCTTCTGCTTCTCGGTGATGATCGAGTAGCACATCTGCTCGATCGCTTCACCGTCGAGTTTGGGAAGGTTGAGGGGGACGAGTTTGCCGTCGATACGGATCTGCGGTTCGCTGCGGCTGACGAGGTGCAGGTCGCTCGCTTTGTAGGCGACGACGTTTTTCAGAAGTTTTCTTATATCGGGCGCGACATTGCTCATAAAAACAGTTCCTTGTAGATGGATTCGTTGTAGCCCACGACCACTCTGCCGTCGTCGGTCTCGACGACCGGGCGTTTGATGAGCGTGTTCTCTTTGCAGAGCCACTCTCTTTTGCCGTCGTCGTCGAGACCGAGCTCTTTGAGTTTCAGGGTGCGGTAGGTGGTTCCCCGGGTGTTGAAAAGCTTCTCCACGGGGACCTGCTTCAGCCAGCGGTCGATCGTTTCGCACGAAACGGGCGTTACTCTAAAATCGACCAAATCGAAATCGATGTTATGGGATTTGAAGAATCGGACCGCTTTGCGGACCGCGTCGCAGTTTTTGATGCCGTAGATTTTCATCGGCTATTCGATGATGCTGGGCACGACGAAGTAGTCGTCTTTCGCTTTCGGGGCGTTTTCGAGGATGATTTCACGGACTTCCGGATTTTCGTCGGGCGTGTCTTCGCGCATCGGCGTGCCGCCTTCGAGGGTACTGAAGGAGGGATCGAGGTTTTCGGTGTCGAGTTCGCCGAGGATGTCGACGAATCCGACGATCTTTTCGAGCTCTTCGATCATCTCCGCCCTTTTCCCCTCTTCGATCTTCAGCATCGAGAGTTTTTCGAGCCGTTGCAGCATCGCGTCGTCAAATTTCATGCGTTTGGGTCCCTTTCGAACTTTTTAACTTTAGTTTTGATATGATATCACACTAATTTTTAATGCCTTTTAAATGGGAGCAGACGTGAGTATCAAAGAGCAGATGGAGTATGCGAAAGAGGAGCTGACGCAGGACGAGAAACTTCTGGCCGGACTGATCAAGGCGGAGCGTTTCTACAAGCGCAACAAAACGATGATTCTGGCACTGGTCGCCATCCTGGTTTTCGGCGGTGTGGGCTACGGTGTCATGGGGTATATGAAAGAGCAGAAGCTGCTGACCGCCAACGAAGCCTTTCTGGCTCTGAAGGCCGATCCGACGGACAAGAAGGCACTGGAGACGCTAAAGAAGGAGAATCCCGCGCTGGCGGAACTCGTTTTGGCCGACCGGGCGATCAGAGAGGGCGATACAAAAACCCTCGAGCGACTCGAGTCGAGCAAGGATCCGGTCGTGGCGGACCTGGCGTCCTATCACCTCGGTGTGCTGGAGAAACGTGCCGACGTGCTGAAAAACTACCGGATGAAAAGCGGTGCGCTTCTGAAAGATTTCGCCCTTTTCGACGAAGCCTATCTCCTGATGAAAGAGGGTAAAGTGAAAGAAGCCAGAGAGAGACTGGCGATGATTACGGAGAATTCGCCGCTCAAACCGGTCGCGAAGATGCTGGGACACTACGGAATCGCCGCGGACAAAGGGACGAAATGATCCGTTTCCCGTTTTCGGCGTTTCTGATAGCGCTTTTTCTGCTTTTCAATACAGGCTGCAGCGAAAAAAACTATTTCGAACCCGAGAATGTCGAGGGATCGGTCAACTACGACGGTGAGCTTCCGGCGCCGATCGTCGAGGTGGGTTACGAAGCCGCCACGCTCGAGAACGGACAGGTCGTCACCAAAGCGGGCCTGCAGTCCTACCGCCTGCCCGAAGGGTACCGCTACATCGCCCAGAGCGGCACGCTCGTCGCCGCGGCCGGCGACTGCAGGCCCAACATCATCTACAACACCGAAACGAACGAAACGGTCACGGTCGATCTGCCCAGAAGGCTGCTCGCGGCCCTTTTCATTCCCGGAACCGAAAATATCGCCTTTCTGATCGAAGGCAACAGTTACGGTATCTACGACTACGGTGCGAAGAAGATCGTGGCCAAATACGCTTCCGACCAGGCGGTGACCGCCGATATACGCATCGCCAACCCGATGATGCTCGAACAGCTTGTGCTCATCCCGACACTCGACGGCAAACTGGTGATTCTCAACAAGACGACGGGGGAGAAGGTCAGAGAGATCATCGTCGGCAAGGGGGAAGAGTTCAACAACATCATCTTCCTCGACGTTATCGGCAACCGTCTCGTCGCGGCCACGCCCCACAGGATCATCTCCGTCAGTCCCAAGCTGATGGATGCCCAGTCGATGGAGATCAGCGATGTCATCTTCGTCGCCGACGGCATCTATATCCTGGCAAAAGACGGCAACATCTACCACTGCGATACCGATCTGAAGATCCTTCACTCCCTCAAATTCCCCTTCGCCCACTTTGTCGGGGCGATCTACGGAGAGTTCATCTACGTCATCGAGAGGGAAGGGTATGTCATAGCCACCGACCAGATTCTCTCCACTTCCAACGTATTCGAGATACCCGACAGGATCGACGACTGGCTTTTTACGACCGAAGATGCGCTCTACTACAAACGGTACTATTTCAAACTTCATGCCGATGTGCAGGAGAGTGGAAACGAAGCCGTCACCGAAGAGCGGAAGGGTGGTGCGGCTGAGAGTGCCGCCGAAGAGCGGGAGATCTCCGCCGAAGCTTCCGTGAAGGAGGAGAGTGACGATCTCTCCACGCAGAAGAGTGGTGAGGAGGAGGAATCCTGGTTCTCCGATATATGGAACGCACTGAAAAAGATGACGGAACCCGACGAAAACGAAGACAGCGTCAAAGAGGCCGAATAGTGATGAAAGAGGTGATGGAACCGCTGCAGGCCGGCGGTCTTCTTTTCAAACGGTTCGAACCCTTTTCGCTCAGGACGATCGGAAGCCGGAAACGGATCGGGGTCTATCACGGTGTCGATCTCGAGAACCGCTACACCCTCGTCTTCGTCGTGGAAAAAAAGAGCCGGGTGCTGCAGAAAGAGGTACGGGAGTGGCTGGAGATCAAATCGAAGATCGAGCACCATTACGGCTACAGGATTCTGCAGAACGTTCTGCTGCTGAGGGCTCCCATCTGTTCGAAGGCGAAAGCTCTCCTCGAGGCGGAAGGGTGGAGCGTCATCGCCGTATGATCCTCTGCGATATCGGCAACAGCCGGATGCACCTCTACGACGGCGAAAGCGTGATCCACTGCTCCCACGAGGAGGGGATCGCACGGTACGGTGAAAGGGACGATCTCTTTTTCATCTGTGTCAACGAGGCCGTTCGCAGAGAGATCGAAGCGAGGAACCTTCCCTGGACCGATCTGAGTGACAGGCACCTGCTCGAGACGGAGTACGCGGGGCTTGGAATCGACCGTGAAGCGGCCTGTCTCGGGGTCGTAGAGGGTGTCGTCATCGATGCGGGCAGCGCCATCACGGTGGACGTGATGGAGAGAGGCAGACATCTGGGGGGATGGATCTGGCCCGGCATCCGGGCGATGCTGGAGAGTTACCGGAACATTTCCGAAAAGCTCGCCGTTTCACTCAACCCCGAAGTTTCGCTGGATCGCCTTCCCCTCGATACCCGGGATGCGCTCAGCTTCGCGATTCTGGCCCCCGTCAAAGCGCTGGTGGAGAGATACGCACCGGGAAAGAGAGTCGTCGTCACCGGAGGCGACGCCACCATCGTGGCCAAAGTGCTGCCCGGTGCCGAGATCGACGAGAAGGTCGTCTTCGAAGGAATGAAAAAACTGATAAAGGATAACGAGTGCTGACAGTCGCATTGCCCAAAGGAAGGATCGCCGAAGAGACGCTGGAGATTTTCGGAACGATTTTCGGAGACGAGTTCAGATTCGAATCGCGCAAACTGATTCTCGATATGGGAGGGTTCCGTTTCCTCCTCGTTAGAAACCAGGATGTACCGACCTATGTGGCCCATCAGGCGGCCGATATCGGTGTCGTGGGACTGGATGTCATCGAAGAGCAGGGGCTCGATATCGTGCGTCTGCTCGATCTTGGAATCGGCCGCTGCAAAGTGGCCGTCGGCATTCGTAACGAGGACGAAATCGACTGGAGCAGGCCCAACATGAAAGTCGCCTCCAAAATGGTCAACATCACCCGCAACTACTTCAGCAAAAAGGCGATGGGCGTGGAGGTGATCAAGCTCTACGGCTCCATCGAGCTGGCACCCCTGGTGGGGCTCGCCGACGCGATCGTCGATATCGTCGAGACGGGCACGACGATGAAAGAGAACGGTCTGAAGGTGGCCGAGACGATCATGGAATCGAGTGCCCATCTCATCGCCAACAAACACAGTTTCCTGGCCAAGAAGAGCGAAATCATGGAACTCTACACCCAGATGGAAAAGGTCGTGCGTGGGGCTTGAGCTCTATGCCGACATCGAACCGCTTCTCGGTTTCGATGAGGAGATCCGGAGTCTCTACGATCTTTACATCGAGATTCTCCAAAGCTGGGAGCCCGCTTCGCTCATCGATATCGGATGCGGAAGCGGGGCCTTTCTGGCGAAAGCGAAAGAGGCTCTGCAGCCGGAGCGTGCCTACGGTGTCGACCTGAGCGAAAAGATGGTACGGCGTGCCCGGGAGGCCGGTGTGGAGGCGGAGAGGATCGATCTGTGCGAGGTAGAAGGCCGTTTCGACGCCGCCACCGCCGTCTTCGACGTGCTCAACTACCTTCCCCCAAAGGAGCTCGTCAGATTTCTCGGCTGCGTCGAAAAGATCCTCGTACCCGGCGGCGTTTTCATCGCCGATATCAATACCCTCTTCGGATTCGAGGAGGTCGCTCCCGGCGCTCTCGTGCGCTCCTTCGAAGAGAAGTTCCTGGCCCTCGACTCCATCTTCGAGGATGGTGTCCTCGAAACGAGAATCGACTATTTCGAAACGGAAAAAGAGGGTCGCTACGTGCGCAGGAGCGACACGATTGTGCAGTATTACCACCGCCCCGAAGAGATCGCGCGGATGAGCGGTCTGGAGCTGATCCAGAGCTATCCGCTCAGAATGTATGCCGACGAACCGGACAAAGAGATACTCCTTTTCAAAAAACGATGATCGCGGCCTTCGACGTCTCCTACTCCGACAAGAAGGCGTGTGCCGCCGCCGTGACGTTTGACCGCTTCGACGCTTCCGAACCGACGGCCGAATACTCCGCCACTTTCCCGGTGCAGAGCGACTACATTCCCGGAGAGTTCTACAGGCGCGAACTTCCTCCGATCGTGGCTTTGATCGAAAAATACGACATCAGACCGGATATCGTCGTGATCGACGGATACGTTTTTCTAGACGGCATCGAAAAACCGGGCCTCGGAGCCCGGCTCTACGAATATCTGCATGCAAAAGTTCCCGTCATCGGCGTCGCGAAAAACCGTTTCAAAGATCTGCCCGAAGGTTTCGCCGTCTATCGAAAAGGGAGTATCAAACCCCTTTACGTCACATCGGTCGGGATCGATTTGGAGCGAGCGAAACAGGCCGTCGTCTCGATGCATGGAAACCATCGGATTCCTGCGATGCTCAAACGGGTGGATCTTCTGAGTCGGAGCTGTTTCAGGACATCGGAATGAGTACGGGTTCTGGATAGGAGAGAAATAGGCGAGGGGAAAGGTCGTTTCGGAAAGTCCCGCGCAAGGATGCGCGGGAGAATAGAGATTACTTGATCTCTTCGAAAGGATTGGGGATGACGCGCTTGTGGTCGACCACGTAGGGTACGAGTGCCGCGGCGCGTGCACGTTTGATCGCTTTTTCGACCATCTCCTGATGGCGTTTGCAGTTGCCTGTCAGGCGGCGGGGCATGATTTTGTAGCGCTCGCTGAGGCTCGCTTTGATGCTGCTCAGATCTTTGTAGTCGATGAATTCGACTTTCGCTTCACAGTATTTGCAGTATCTTTTGGAGTATTTTCTTCTTTCAGCCATGGTGTTTCCTTTTTCTGTTCGTCTTGATTAAAATGGTATATCGTCTTCGTCGATGTCGATTTCGGGCAGTTCCTGAACCGGCTTGGGCTGCTGGGCGGGCTGCTGCGGCGGCGTATAGCTCTGCTGCGGCTGCTGTCCTCCGCCGTACCCGGCACTCGGCTCGCTGTGGCCTCCCTGTGAAGGCTGCTGCGTGTACCCTTCGTTTTCGCCCTTGCGGTCGAGCATCTTGAGGTTCTCCACCGTGATCGAGTGGCGGCTGCGTTTCTGTCCGCTCTGGTCGGTCCACTGCTCGAGCGTGAGGCGCCCTTCGATGAGTACGCGGCTTCCCTTGCGGAGGTACTGGTTGGCCACTTCGGCCGAGCGGCCCCAGACGGTGAAGTCGATGAACATCGTCTCGTCTTTCTGCATGCCGCTGGCGTCTTTGTAGCGCCGGTTGGTGGCGATGCCGCACTTGGCGAGCGCCTGTCCGCTGGGAAGGTAGCGAAGCTCCACGTCCCTGGTGAGGTTGCCGATCAGGATGACCTTGTTGAACATCGATTAGCCTTGGTTTTCAGTTATGCAGTTTCACCTGCAGTTTCGGCCGCTTTCGCAGCTTCCGCTTTTTTCGCGCTGGCCGCACCCGCTTTGTTGACGAGGTTCTGCCATGCGCCGATCTCTTTTTTGTTTTCGTATTTGACGTTCATATAGCGGATGATGTCTTCGTTGTATCGGAAATTTCTTTCGAGTTCTTTGATCAGGCTGCTGGGAGCCGTGTAGTAGATGACGTAGTAGTATCCGCGCTGATTCTTGTCGATCTCGTAGGCGAGCTTGCGCATGCCCCAGTCGAATTCGCCGGCGATTTCGGCACCGTTCTTTTCCAGAATCGACTTGACGTTGTCGATCTGCGCTTTGATCTCTTCTTCCGTCAGTGTCGGTTTGACGACGAAGAGTGTCTCGTAATGTCTTGTCATAAGGTGTTCTCCTTGTGGTATTAGCCCTTGTGGTTTGTCTCCTTCGATTTCTCGTCGATCGAAAGAAAGAGCAAAGAGCATCGCGATTCTACCCTAAGAAAGATTTAATTTTTATTAAGATCGACAACAAGAGTGTCTCTTTCTGGCTGGAGCCTCCTGCCGTCTTGATGGCGAGTTCCCCTTCGGCCAGGGCATCGAAGATACGGTCGAAGAGAGGAAGAGGGATTTTGATGGCCAGCTGGGCGCGCTGCTGCTCCAACTGCCGGGGAAGGCGGTAGCCCAGGATCGCGGCCGAATCGGGAGCGCCGTGGAGCTTGATGTAGAGATGAAACATGAAGAGCTGGTCGACGAAATACTGAATGGCACGCAAAATGGCGAATTCGTCCTCCCCGAGCTGTTGCATCTGGGGAAGAATCTCCGTCAGCGGCTTTCTGGAAAAGAGTGCGAAGAGAAAGGTGTCCATCGCCATCGGCGCCAGGGAGAAGACATGTTCGTCGATCTCCTTGGCGCCGATGGGCCCCTCCAGTATCGCGAGCCGGTTCAGCTCGTTGACGGCCATGGAGAGATTGAGATTGAGCGCCATCAGCAGATGCTCGATGGCGTACCGGTCGATCTCTATTCCCATCTCCACGGCTCTTTTTTGCAGGATGTCGGCCGCTTCCCGCAGGTTGGGCGGAAAGAAACGCACATGCTCGGCATGCGCCTTTTTGGAAAAGGCCGACGTCATCGTCTTGAAGTCGCTGCCGGTATAGATATAGAGAAAGAAGTTGTTGGCGTTGCGGTAGGCCAGGTCGATCAGGTGGACCAGCTCCTTTTTGGGGATCTTCCTGTCGCTTCGGACGACGAGCAGGTTCAGGTCGCCGAAGAGAGAGCTCTGCCCCAGATAGTTCTTGGCCGTCTGGAAATCGTACTCGTCGAAGTAGAGTTTGAGCATCCCCTCCCGGGCGCCGCTTCTGTCGATGAAGGCTTCGGCGGCCGTGTCGATGTAGTAGTCGTTGTCGCCGTAGAGCATCAGGGATTTGGGAATGGCACCCGATGCCAGAAGCTGGTCGAATTCTCGTTTGTACA
>NZ_JAOZOZ010000118.1 GCF_029933015.1 Hydrogenimonas sp.
TCGCTTCGCGAACAATTTTTAGTTTTTAGTTTTTAACTTTTCACTAAACTTTCAGCACTTCCTGCTCTTTGGCTTTGACCAGCTCGTCGACCTTTTTGATGTAGTCGTCGGTGATCTTCTGGACCTGATCGAGCCCCTTTTTCTCCTCGTCCTCGGTGATCACTTTCTCTTTGGCCAGTTTCTTGACCTTGTCGTTGGCCTCTCTTCGGATGTTGCGGATGGCGATCTTGGCCTTTTCGCCCATCTGCTTGGCCTGCTTGGCGCTCTCCTGGCGCTGCTCGACCGTCATCGGCGGGAAGAAGAGCTTGATCGTTTCGCCGTCGTTGTTGGGGTTGACGCCGATGTTGGCCTGCTGGATCGCGTGCTCGATCTCGGGAAGAAGGTTCTTCTCCCAGGGGCTGATCGTGATGGTCTGGGCGTCGGTGGCGATGACGCTTCCCACCTGGTTCAGCGGTGTCGGCG
This sequence comes from Hydrogenimonas sp., assembly GCF_029933015.1. Taxonomy (GTDB): domain Bacteria; phylum Campylobacterota; class Campylobacteria; order Campylobacterales; family Hydrogenimonadaceae; genus Hydrogenimonas. The sequence continues at coordinate 463 of NZ_JAOZOZ010000118.1, forward strand.
TGCCGTAGTAGTCGACCTTGATGTTGTCGACGATATGCGTCGACACACGGCCGGTGCGGATCGTGCTGAAATCCTTTTTCAGGACTTCGAGACTCTTTTCCATATGCTCTTTGGCATAGTCGTAGACTTCGTTCAGTTCTTCCATAATCGATGCTCCTTACGGTTTGACGAGAATTTTTGTGGATATTCTATCGTTTTCAAGCTTTAAAATGAGACGGCTGCGGCGGTTTTTGAGCGGTTTGTCCAGCCGGGTCTCCACGATACCGTCATGCACTTCGACCCGCTGCCAGCCGTAGCCGGTCAGGTAGAGCCATCCCCGCTTCGCGGCGCTTTTAGTTTCGACACGCACACGGCGAACGACACCCTCTTTGGGCCAGGCCGTCGGCTCGATCCATTTCGCCGGCAGAAATCTGATCGCCAGTTTGCTCTTGAGGCCGGTCTCTCCCGTCAGGGCGATACGGTCGAGGTCGTGGATGTCCGAGGCTTCCGAGACGGCGCCGACGTTCTGGTTGCAGATGGCGTCGAATCCGAAAGACTCGGCGATCTTCCGGACCCGGCCGTCGTATTCGCCGTAGGGGTAGGCGAAGTAGCGGGGCTTTTCGCCGGTACGCTCGCGCATCAGCGAGATACCTGTCGTAAAATCCTCTTTCAGCTCGGCGTCGCTTCTGGAGACCATATGGGGATGGGTGTGGGAGTGAAAACCCAGTTCGCCGTACTTCTTCGCTTCGGCTATCTGCTCCCATGTCATGAAATCGCCGTACCCCTCTTCGGTCGCTTTCGTGTAGACGAAGAGGGTGAAGGGGTAGCCGTACTCCCTGAAGAGGGGCAGACCGTTTTCGTAGAAGCTTTTGTAGCTGTCGTCGATCGTCAGCACGACCCACTTATCGGAGATCGGCTCTCCCTCCTCGAGGGCTTTCACCAGCCTGGAGAGGGGGATCACTTCGTACCCGTGGGTTTTGAAGTAGTCGAACTCTTTTTTCAGCACGTCGAGGGAGGTGCTGGTGGAGGGGTGGCGATCGTCGCCGAAGCGGTGGTAGACGAAGATGTGGGCGTCGGCCCAGAGTGTCAAGGCGGTCAGCAGGATGGTTACGATGAGTTTCATGATAAAGTCCGTTTCGAAGCGTGGCCGCCTGACAGACGGCCGAAAGGGTCGGGCGGTATGCCGCGCGGAGGCGCGGAGATTATTCGGCCGGTGCCGAAGGCGCGGCAGGCGCGGCGGGCGCCGACGGCGTTTCGGGAACGGCGGGAGCTGTCGGAGCGCTCTGCTCCACCTTGATCTCGTCGACCACCGACTTGTTGTAGGTCTTGTTGTACATGTAGCCCAGGGCGATCGTGTTGAAGATGAAGACGAGTCCGACGGTGAAGGTCGCCTTGACCAGGAAGCCGGCGGGCCCTTTGGCGCCGAAAACCGACTCGTTGGAGCCGCTGTAGGCACCCAGGCCGATGGACGAACTTTTCTGAAGCAGGACGAGAATCGTCAGGATAACGGCCAGTACGATCTGTGCGACGAACAGGATGGTAATCATTGTTGAAAAAGCCTTTGGTTATAATTAGCGCGCTATTATATCGAAAAGATCCGTTGAAAGTAAATATGGCCGCACACAAAGAGTTTCGCCGTTTCGCCGCAAGTTACGGCCGCTACAATCTCATCCAGGCGCGCGTCGCCCGCGCGCTCGTCTCGAAAATCGACCGTCCCTACCCCGTCCTCGTCGATCTCGGATGCGGCAGCGGCGGCCTTTTTCGAGCTTATGAACAGCCGTTCATGAAGTATTGGGCCGTCGATGCGGCGCCGGAAATGCTGGCCCTGCACCCCTCCGATCCCCGGGTCGAAAAGGTGGTCGGAAATTTCAACGACGCGTCACTTTTCGAAACGCTCGAAAGGCTCGATTTCGACCTTCTGATCTCCTCTTCGGCCCTGCAGTGGAGCGAGGATCTCGACTGGACGCTGGGGCAGATCGCCTCCCTGAAGCGCCCCGCGGCCATGACGATCTTCACATCCGGGACCTTCGCCTCTTTGCGGAAAGTGACGGGCACCCCTTCGCCGATCCGATCGGCCAGGGAGACCATCGAAGCGCTTAGGCGCCATTTCGATGCCGAAATCGACCTCCTGCGCTACAGGCTTTTTTTCAAAGACGCGCTCTCGATGCTGCGCTATATCAAACGAAGCGGCGTCAGCGGGGGCGCCGGCCTGCTGGGGTACCGAGAAATCAAACGGATCGTCGAAACCTACCCTTTCCCCTGGCTCGAATTCGAAGTGGTCCGGGCTTTGGCGCTGAATCATCGTTGATTAATGGTTCTAATGTTAGAATTTTCCATCTCAAGGGGCGGTTTGGCATATGCAGTGGAAAAAAGATCTCGAAAAAGTGGTCCGCATCAACTCCTTCACGCGAAACAAGCGGGGGGTCGACGCGACGGGTGAACGGTTCGCCGAGTGGCTGGAAGCTCTGGGCTACAGGACGCAGAGGCATCGGCGGGAGCTGATCGGGGACCATCTCCATTTCCTCTCTCCCAGGAGCGGAAAACGGGAAAAGATCCTGCTTCTGGGTCATCTCGACACGGTTTTCCCTCCCGGGGTTTTCGAAGAGTGGCGCGAAGACGGGGAGTGGGTCTACGGGCCGGGCGTCTGCGACATGAAAGGCGGCAATGTCGTCGCCATTCACGCGCTGCGGACGCTTTTTGAAACCAACGGAGAGATCGGGGATATCGACGTGCTGCTCGTGAGCGACGAGGAGACGGGAAGCGACGATTCGAAGATGCTCACGACGGCGCTGGCACGAGATTACGACAAATGTTTCGTCTTCGAAGCGGCAGGGCCGAAGATGGAGGTGGTCGTGGGGCGTAAAGGGATCGGTACTTTCGAGATCGCGATCGAGGGAAAAGCCGCCCATGCCGGCACCAGCTACGCCAAAGGAATCGACGCCAATCTCGAAGCCGCCGTGAAGCTGCAGAAGCTGGTGGCGATGACCGATCTGCAGAAGGGTTCTACAGTCAATGTCGGTAAGATGGAAGGGGGGATCGGCGCCAACACGATCAGCCCCCAGGCGAAACTGCTGCTGGAGCTGCGCTACGCGGATCACAGGGAGAAAGAGCGTTTGATGAAGGGGCTCGACGAAGTGGTCTGCACCAGTTTCGTCGAAGGCTCCAAAGCGGTGCTCGGCGGCTCGATCCAGCGCGACGTGATGGAGCCCAACGCCTGGCAGACGAAACTGGTCGAAGCGATGGAGAGAATCGGCGGGTATCCTCTGCCCACGGAGAGCCGCGGCGGCGTCAGCGACGCCAATATCGTCGCGGCGGCGGGTGTCGTGACGCTCGACGGCCTGGGACCCTACGGCGACGGCGACCACACGCCCAAAGAGCGGGCGCTCAAAAAGAGTTTCGACGAGCGGATCGATCTGATGACGAAGGTGCTGCTGTACCATCAGGAGCATGGGATTATTGGGTGAACGGTGAACAGGGAACGGTGAACGGAAAAGAAAAGGAATAAGAGATGGATAATCGACGGGTGGGGATTTGGATGTATCAGAATGGCGGCGGTGACGCGATCGAGCGGAAAATCGTGGAGAAACTTCGAGAACGGGGTATCGAGAGCGTGACGGGGCTCAACCTCCGCCATGCCTGGGTCGAAAACGGCAGGACCCACTGCAACGGAACCGTGATGGAGGAGCTCGATCTCTTTTTCAGCTACAACGCAGGGGAGCAGACGCAGTACCAGATGTTTCTCTACGAAGCGATCGACCGCATCGTGCCGTGCCTGAACAACTACCGCTCCTTCGCTCTGACCGAGGACAAGTTCCAGACGGCCCATCTGCTCCGCAACCACGGCGTGCCGACGGCCGATTTCCGTCTCTGCCATCGGGACGACAGCGACAGGCTCCGCAGGTTCATCCAGGAGTGGCAGCAGATGGTCTACAAACCCACCGACGGATGGGGCGGCGTGGGGCTGACCAAGATCGACTCCCAGGAGACGCTGGATATGCTGATGCCCTTTCTCAATCAGATGGACCTGCGCTTCTTCTACGTCGAGAAGTTCATCGACTACGACCGCACCGACTGGCGTGTCGACATCGTGGATGGCGAATTCATCGGCTGCTACGGCCGCAAAGCGGGCGGCACCGACTGGCGCACCAACGTCACCAGCGGCGGCAGCGTCTTTTTGCGCGAACCCGACGACGAGGTGGTGGCGCTGGCCAAGAGGGCGGCGGCCGTCACGGGCCTGGAGATCGCCGGGGTCGACATCATCTACGATCGCGCCAAAGAGGAGTACATCGTGCTCGAAGTCAACGGCATTCCCGCCTTCGCGACCCCCGAGCAGGAGAAGATGGGGCTCGACTTCAACGACAAAAAAATCGACAAAATCGTCGAACTGATCGATAAAAAAAGCAAAAAGGACTGACCCATGGCCAAAAAGAGAAAACTCCCCAGACTGGGGCTCTTGTATCTCGATTACGTACTCCGTTTCTTCGACCGCTCCAACTTCAAGGGTTGGCCCGACAGGATCGAGACCGTCGTCTACCACTGGGGCAACGACAAGGATCGTTTCATCGAAGAGGTGAAAAAGAAAAAGATCGACATCCTGATCGGCAACATCCCCGCCACCGCCTACGAAACCTTCC
>NZ_JAOZOZ010000119.1 GCF_029933015.1 Hydrogenimonas sp.
GGAGTTTTCAATACTTTTTAATGGCGGGTGATGTATGCTAACTGAAAGTATATAGTGCGAAGGAGGATATCATGGCGCACGATGCGTGGCTGAGCAAAGAGCTCAAAGATGGAAAGGTCCTCTGTCTGGCGTGTGGACACGCCTGTAAACTGGAACCGGGCGAATACGGCAAATGCGGTGTGAGGGTCAACGAAAACGGCAAGCTCAAATCGACGGTCTACGGATTGGCGGCGGCGGTGCACGTGGATCCTGTGGAGAAGAAGCCGCTCTTTCACTTTCTGCCCGATACGCCGGTCTTCTCCATCGGGACGGTGGGGTGCAACTTCTGCTGCAAATTCTGCCAGAACTGGGAGATCAGCCAGCATCCCCAGACCCACAACTACGAGGTGTTCGGCCAGGATCTGCCGCCCGAGAGGATCGTGGAGCTGGCGCTGGAGACCGGGTCGAAATCGGTGGCCTACACCTACAACGAGCCGATCGTCTATTTCGAGTACACCTACGACACGGCGAAGCTGGCGAAGGAAAAGGGGCTCAAAAACATCTACGTCACCAGCGGATTCGAGACCCGCAAGGCGATCGACGAGCTGGCCCCCTACATCGACGCGATGAACATCGACATCAAGTATTTCGACGACGAGAACTACAGAAAGATCAGCTGCGGCCGTCTCAAACCGGTGCTTCAGGCGATCGAACACGCCCACGAAAAAGGGATCTGGATCGAGACGACGACGCTGATCATACCCGGTATCAACGACAGCGACAAAGAGCTGAGGGAGATCGCGAAATTCCAGGCGGACCTGAGCCCCGACATGCCGTGGCACATTTCGCGCTTCCATCCCGACTACAAGATGCTCGACCGTCCCCCGACTCCGATCGAGACACTGGTGCGCGCCTACGAGATAGGCAAAGAGGCGGGACTGAAGTATATCTACGTGGGCAACTACCCCGACGCCGACCGCGAATCGACCTACTGTCCAAACTGCGGTTTCAAAGTGATCGAGCGGCAGGGGTATATCGGCGAGCGTGTCGTCAACCACCTGGACGAAAACGGCGACTGTCCCAAGTGCCACACACACATCGCGGGGGTCTGGAAATAGTTTCCACCCCTGCCGCACGCTTTTGAACAAAACGTAGCGCAAACTCACATAATCTGTCGCATGCCGATCGGTCCGGTCGATCTTTTTCGCCAAATTGCGAAAAAAACGGGCCGGTTCTCCCCGATTTCGAAAGTTTTTTCGCTTACCGCTGCAATCAAATTCCCATAAGTGCCGATATTAGTATTGACGTTACGTATCATTCGCCGTATCCGACAAGAGGAGCGGGCGTATGATACGTCATGTCGAGAAAAAAGAGCATCGCATATTTTTCCGTGAAATCCGATATGCAGATCGTAGAAACAAAGGTCGTGGGTGGAACTCGAAAATCCCTTGGAATCGTGTACCGTACTCTATGTCGAGGATGAGAAAGAGATCCGTAACTACGTGATCCCGTTTCTGGGCCCCCGTGTGAAGACGCTGTGGGTGGCGGAAAACGGGGAAGCGGGGCTGAAACTCTACGAACGCCACAAACCCGACATCATCGTCACCGACCTGAAGATGCCGAAAATGGACGGCATCGAAATGTCCAAGATCATCCGCAGCGACGACAGAGACGTTCCGATCGTTCTCACCGCCTCCTACAGCGACCAGCACCATCTCTTCGCCGCGATCGACGCGCGGATCACCGCCTTTTTGCGCAAACCCGTCAAAATCAACGAACTCCTCAGAACCGTCGAAGACCTGGCCAAAAAGATCACCTTCGAGCGGGCGCAGAAAAAGGTGCAGGCGACGATGGCGCAGCACTATCTGGCGATCGAAGAGGAGGCGCTGCTGATCTACATCGATCAGTATGGAAAGATCAAAAAGATCAACGAACAGATGGCGATGAGACTCAACTACCCTCTGGATCTGCTCGAAGGAGAGCCTTTCAAGAGTCTCATCTACAAAGACGGACATACGGCCTACTACCAGTCGCTCTTCGAAGCGATCGAGCTGGGAGACAGCTGGCACGGAGAGATCCATCTGATCAGCCACTGCGATATGGAGCTGACCTTCAAGGCGACGCTGATCCCCCTCTACGACATCGAGAAGCCGGGGTATCAGTTCATGATGCTTCTGGAGGATATCACGGAGCTGGTCAACTACCGGAAGATCATCAAAAACGAGCTGGACGAGACGCAGGATACGCTCCAGGAGAAGATCCACTTTCTCGAGCAGTACCAGAACGCGATCAACGAAGGGACGGCGATCTGCCGCTTCGTCGAGGACGGCACGATCCTCAAGACCGATTCGCGATTCGACCGGATCTTCGGATTCAAAAAGGACGAGCTGAAGCGGCGATCTTTTTATCAGCTCTGCCCCAATATGGAGTCGGTGCTGAAGCGGGAGGTCGCCGAAGCGGTGAAGAAGAGGGAGGTCCTGCGGATGCGCATCCGCTGCCAGGACAAATACAACCAGCTCCATGTCGCCGACTCCGTCTTCATCCCCATCTACAAACTCAATGGCGAAATCGAGGAGATCATCAGCATCCACAACGACATCACCGATATCATCAAGCTCAACGAGGAGATCAAAAACACCCAGAAGGAGCTGCTCTACATCCTGGGCGAAGTGGCGGAGAGCCGCTCGAAAGAGACGGGACACCACGTCAAACGGGTGGCGGAGTACAGCCGCGTGCTGGGGCAGCTCGCGGGTCTGAGCGAAGAGGAGGTGGAGCTTCTTTCCGTCGTCGCGCCGATGCACGACGTGGGCAAGATCGCGATACCCGACGAGATACTCCTCAAACCCGACGAGCTGACCCCCGAAGAGTTCGAGATCATGAAGCGCCACGCCGTCATCGGGGGCGAACTTTTCGGCCATTCGGAGCGCCCCTTCATGCAGGCGGCCCGCATCGTCGCGCTGGAGCATCACGAAAACTACGACGGTACCGGCTATCCCAACGGCAAAAAGGGCGAAGAGATCCATATCTTCGGCCGTATCGTCGCCATCGCCGACGTCTTCGACGCCCTGAGCATGAACAGGGTCTACAAAAAAAGCTGGCCTCCCCGTGAAATCATGGACTATATGAAAAAAGAGCGCGGAAGGAAGTTCGACCCCAAACTCATCGACCTCTTTTTGGAAAACATCGACCTCTTCTTCGAGATCCGAAACCGCCTGGACAACAACTGACCCCATCCCCTCCCACCTTTCACGACACTTTTTGGGTCTCCAAAATCCGCCCCGAAATGGTAAAATGACGCCACAGGATCGGAAGGAGAATTTTGGAAAAGGTACTCAAACAGGTTTTCGGGCATACCGGTTTTCGGCCGTTGCAGCAAGAGGCCGTGGAAGCGGCCCTGCAGGGACGGGATCTGCTGATGATACTCCCCACCGGAGGAGGAAAGTCTCTATGCTACCAGCTGCCGGCTGTGATGAAAGAGGGGGTGACGGTCGTCGTCTCTCCTCTGCTGGCGCTGATGCACGACCAGGTGCGGGCTCTGAAGTTGCAGGGGATCTGTGCGGAGATGATCGGCTCGATGCAGTCTCCTTCGGAAATCGGCGAGGTCGTAGAGAGGCTGCGACGGGGTGAACTGAAGCTCCTCTACATCGCCCCCGAGCGCTTTTCGGCCTACGGTTTCATGGATCTGCTCGAATCGGTGCCCGTCGCCTCCTTCGTCATCGACGAGGCGCACTGCGTGAGCGAGTGGGGGCACGAGTTTCGGGCGGATTACCGCCGGCTGGGGCTTTTGAAAGAGCGTTTTCCCCACGTGCCGGTGGCGGCCTTCACGGCGACGGCGACGGCGGAGGTGGCCGAGGATATCGTCCGCCAGCTGGGACTGAGAGATCCCGTGCGCCTGAGGGGGTCGGTCTATCGGGAAAATCTTCTGATCCGTGCCGAGCCGCGGGCCGGAGACGGCAAAAGGCAGCTGACCGACTTTCTGGAAGGCTTCAAAGGCGAGAGCGGCATCGTCTACACCTTCACCCGCAACGCCGCCGAGAAGCTGGGCGGCTATCTGAAGGAGCGGGGGTTCAGGGCCGCGGTCTACCATGCCGGGCTTTCGAAAGAGGAGCGGCAGGCGGCCTACCACGCCTTCGTCCACGACGAGGCGGAGGTGATCGTGGCGACGGTGGCTTTCGGCATGGGAATCGACAAGAGCAACATCCGCTACGTGGTCCACACCAGCATGCCCAAGACGCTGGAAAACTACTACCAGGAGATCGGCCGCGCCGGCCGCGACGGGCTGCCCAGCGAGACGCTGCTGCTCTACAGCGCCGCCGACGCGGCCCAGCGCGCCTCTTTGATCGACGACCTGGAGGAGGGGCCCTACAAGCAGAACGCCTACGACAAACTCGAAAGGATGGTCGGTTTCTGCCGCAGCGAATCGTGCCGCCACGGACAGCTCGCCGACTATTTCGGCGAATCGATGGAGGCGTGCGGCACGCGATGCGACAACTGCACGGCGACCGATAGCCAAAAGCTGGACATCACCGAAGATGCCAGGAAGTTTCTCTCGGCCCTCTATCGCACCCAGCAGCGATTCGGCAAAAACCATCTCATCGATCTGCTTCGGGGCAGCGGGAGCCAGAAGATCCTGCAGTTCGGCCATGAAAAGCTCTCGGTCTACGGCATCGGGAAAGAGCGGAGCCGTGGGGAGTGGGAGGTGATCGCCGAGCGGCTGATGGAGCTGGGGGCCCTGTCACGGGGCGAACACCGAAATCTGACGCTCACCCCCGCGGGCGCGGAGATTCTCAAAGGGAGGCAGCCGGTGGATATCCGGGCCGATCGGCTCCGCATCAGGGAGAAGAAGGCGAAAGTCTCCAAATCGGTGCCTTCGGATATCGCATACGATAAGGCGATTTTCGATAGACTTAGAGCGTTGAGACGCGAGATCGCCGAAAAGGAGGGGGTGCCCGCCTACATCGTTTTCGGCGACAAGACGCTGGCGCTGATGGCGGCGGCGCTGCCTACGACGAAAGAGGCGATGCTGGAGATCAGCGGTGTCGGCGAAGTGAAGTTCGAGCGCTACGGCGAGGCGTTTCTGAAAGTTTTGAAGGAGT
>NZ_JAOZOZ010000120.1 GCF_029933015.1 Hydrogenimonas sp.
AGGGTGACACGATCGTCAAAAACGCGGAAAACACCGTCGTCGTCATCGAAACCGATCTTGAAACGGGTGAAACCGTCGCCGTTTTGCAAAGCGGAAGCGCGACGATAGAGAGGGAGTAGCCCGAAACTTTCAGTCCCCTTGCTGTACAATACTCTCTTTACATCCGGAAAGTAGCTTCGCTCCTTCCGGAAAAACCGCTTTCTTCCCCGTCGCGGGAACAAGTTTGAAGAAAATTGAAATTTTTCGACCAGATGAAAAACTCTTTCGATTTTTTTATCGTTTAGATTACAATTACACATTATGTTGACACAAGGATGGTTATGTCGGTAGGAAAAACACTGGCTCTGATATTTCTGGCTCTCTTCATAGGGATGCAGCTCATTCCGGTCGAACGCGCCAATCCCGAAAGCGATCCTGCCCTGGAGATCAAGGCGCCGGCCGACGTCAAGGCGATCTTCAAACGCTCCTGCTACGACTGCCATTCCAACGAAACGCGCTGGCCCTGGTACAGCAACATCGCGCCGGCCAAATGGTTCATCGCCCGGGACGTGAAAGTGGGACGCCAGTGGCTCAATTTCAGCGAATGGGAAAAATACGACGAGGCGAAAAAGGAGAAGCTCAAGGCGATGATCTTCAAAGCGGTCGGCCTGGCGATGCCTCTGGGCACCTACGTCAAGATGCACAAAGAGGCGCAGCTTTCTCAAAAAGACCGTGACACGATCCGCCAATGGACCGGCATCAGCCCCGAAGAGATCATGAACAATCCCAAAAGGTATCTCTATTGATCAAGATCGTCCTCTATACCCATATCCTTTCGGCGACGGCGTGGGTGGGCGGATCGCTGCTGCTTTTTGCTCTGGGTATCCTGCTGCGGGACAGGCAGGCGCAAAAAGCGGTCTACGCCCATCTGGGTCCCATCTACGGCTACTTCGAAACCTTCTGGCTCGTTCTTCTGTGGATCACGGGCCTGACGATGTTTTTCCATTACGGCTTCCCGGACATCTTCGCCCACGCTCCCGACTCGGAGCTGGCAGGAAAGATGACCGTGAAACTCTCCATCGTGGCCGCCATCACCCTGCTGACGATCATCCACATGATCATCGCCTTCAAAACCCACAACGCCGAGCGCACCTTCATCCAGAACCTCATCTCCCGGGGCAGTTCCATGATGATCTTTCTGCTCAACCTCGTCATCGTCTGGTACGCCATCGGCATTCGGGACCTTCTGTAGCCTCATGGAGAGAATCTACGAAGATAGCGATCTCTACATCGAGTGGGAACGCGCCGACATTCCCTGGGTGAAGATCTTCACCCGGGAGCCTTTCAAAGAGCTGACGGAGTGCCCGGACGCGCTTCGATCCAGGCTCTGGCGGGTGTACGAAACGGTAGAGAAGGCGATGATCGACTATTTCCGTCCCGACAAGATCAATATGGCCTCCTTCGGAAACTACGTGCCGCGGGTCCACATCCATGTCATGGCGCGTTTTGAAAACGACACCCATTTCCCCGAACCGATGTGGGGGAAAAAGCAGCGCGAATCCAGACTCGATCTTCCCGACTTCGAAGGATTCGAAAAGCTTCTCCTCCGACGTCTGAAAACGCTCTGAAAAACGGCGCCGGCCAAAGAAACCGGCAATCCAAAAAACTCCCCGACAGACCATCTTTTGAAACTTTCGGAAGAACTTCTCCCCGATCGCTCCACGTTTTTTCGCTACCATCTCCGAAATTTTCCGAACAGGAGCGTACAATGGATATCTCCAGACTTCTCGAAATCGGCGCGAAGATGATTCAGCAAAACGACGACCCCGCCACCAGCGGTCTCGATATCGGGGGCATCGCACAAGCCCTGGATACCGTCCTTTCCGGATCGGGCGAAGAGACGTTCGATCTGGCTTCTTTGGTACAGAAGGCGATGGACGGAGGGCTGGAAGAGGTCGTGGGTACGTGGATCGGTCAGGGAGAAAACGCACCCATCGAGCCTGAACGGGTCGGAGAGATCGTGGACGAGGAGCGGATCGAAATCTTCGCCGAAAAACTCGGCATCGGAAAAGAGAGCGCGCAAAAGGCGCTCGCCGACGCACTTCCTGTGATCGTGGACAAGGCCACTCCGCCCGAAGGGGGCATGCTCGACGATCTGCTGAGGCAGATGGGAGGTCTCGAGGGCGCGATGAACCTATTTGGGAAAATGTTCCGCTAGCTCACCACCCTTTTGAGCATCGCCACGGTCTCATCGAAAGGGACCGGCTTGTCGGCAGCCTGCTTCAAAAACGCCTCCATCGCCTCCTTTTTGTTCAGCGCCTCGTCGAGCCGGGGGTCGGTCCCCCGCTGATAGGCGCCGATACGCACCAGCATTTCGTTTTCCTTCAGAAGCGCCAGCAGCTGCCGGAATTTTTGCGCGGCGGCCAGATGGTCGGGCTCGGTGACGTCGCCGATGACCCGGGAGGCCGACGAAAGAACGTCGACGGGCGGATAGATTCCCCGGTCGGTCATCTCCCTGCTCAAAACGATATGCCCGTCGAGGATGCTCCGGCTCTGGTCGGCGATGGGGTCGCTCAGGTCGTCCCCCTCCACCAGTACCGTGAAAAAGGCGGTGATGGAACCCTGCCCCTCCTCCTTGCCGGCCCGCTCCATCAGCTGCGGCAGCAGCGTCAGCGAGGATGGCGGGTATCCCTTCGACGTCGGCGGCTCGCCGAGGGCCAGGCCGATCTCCCGCTGCGCCATCGCGAAGCGCGTGACCGAGTCCATCATGAAGAGCACGTCGTGCCCCTTGCGCTTGAAGTACTCCGCCACACTCATGGCGCTGAAGGCGCCGTACTTGCGCATCAGGGCGCTGTCGTCGCTGGTGGCCACGACGATGACGGTATCGGTCAGGTCGCCGCCCAGATTCTTGGCGATGAACTCGGGCACCTCCCGCCCCCGCTCCCCGATCAGCGCCACCACCTTGATCGTCGCCTCGCTCCCTTTGACGATCATACCCATAAGGGTCGATTTGCCGACCCCGCTTCCCGCGAAGATCCCCACCTTCTGCCCCTTGCCGCTGGTCAGCAGTCCATCGATGCTCTTGACTCCGACGCTGAAGTGCTCGTCGATGAGCCCCCGCTTCATCACGTCCATCGGGGCTTTCATGATCGGCTCGAAATCCTCCAGATACACGGGCCCCTTGCCGTCGATCGGGTTCATGAAAGGGTCCACCACCCTCCCAAGCAGCTTTTCGCCGACGGGAATGTCGAGGCTTTCGCGATTGAGAAGCACGCGGTCGCCGACCCGCATCCCCTCGATGAACCCGAAGGGTGTGATCGTGAAGCTTTCGCTTCCCAGGGATGTCACCATACCCAGCCGCCGCTCTTCGCCGGCGAGGATCGTCACGCTCTGCCCGATGCTCACCTTCAGGCCCGTGGCGACGATGGCGTTGGCGCTGATGCTCTGGATCGTCCCGTAGGCGGGAGAGAGCGAGGCCTTTTTGACCCGGTTTCTAAGCGACTTCAGAGGCATGGCGACCCGCGTCTCAGTAGCGCGGCCTCAGCGGCGCGTTGATCATGCTCATGAACTCCTCCCGCGTCTTGGCGTCGGTCTTGAAGAGTCCCCGCAGCGCCGAGGAGACGGTGGTGGAGTTGATCTTTTCCACCCCCCGCATCTCCATGCACATATGGCGCGCCTCCACGACCACGGCGACCCCTTTGGGCTGCACCGTCTCCAAAATGGCGTCGGCGATCTGCTCCGTCATCTGCTCCTGGATCTGAAGGCGTCTGGCGAAGATGTTGACCATCCGGGGGATCTTGCTGAGCCCCACCACCTTTCCGTTGGGGATGTAGGCGACGTGGACCCGGCCGATGATGGGCAGGATGTGGTGTTCACACATCGAGTAGAACTCGATATCCCGCACCAGCACCATCTCGTCGTTGCTGCTTTCGAACATCGCGTCGTTGAGTACCTTTTTGGGGTCCATCCGGTACCCTTCGCAGATATGCTCGAAGGCTTTGTAGACCCTGTGGGGCGTTTTGACGAGCCCCTCGCGCTTCGGGTCTTCCCCGATCAGTTCGAGAATGGTCGTGACCGCCTCTTCGAATTTTTTCGCTTTTTCGCTGGACATTTCCGCTCACTTTCGAGAGATAAATCTTTTCGTAAGTATATCGATTTTTGGGTAAAAAGAGGGGGTGCGAAAGGCAGGTGGACTTTGAAAGTGAGTTTTGGGTAAAATAATGGACTAATTTTTCTGAAGGATCGTAAATTTATGGAAGTGACTGCCAAAAAGACTGACAGCGCCAACGTCAGTGTCGAAGCGAAAATCGCACAGAGCGACATCGACAAAAAAGTGGAAAAGATCGCCAAACAGGCGGCGAAGCAGATGAAGATCGACGGTTTCCGTCCCGGCAAAGCGCCGGTTTCGGTCATCAAGAAGCGACTGGGCGAAAGACTCGTACAGGATGCGGAAGCCGAAGCGCTCCGCGACGTTCTCAACCAGGCCTCCAAAGAGCTCGAACTCGACGCGGAGAAGATCATCGGCGAACCCGCCGTGACGAAGTTCGACCGCGGTGAAGAGTTCATCGAAGTGGAGCTCAAACTCAGCCTCCGCCCCGAAGTGGAGATCGGCGACATCAGCGGCATCATCCCCGAAGTCAAAACGCCCCGCGTCACGAAAAAAGAGGTGGAAGAGCGCATCAAAGAGCTCGCCGAAGCCCAGGCGCCCTTCGAATCGGTCGAAGAGGATCGCGGCCTCGAAGAGGGAGATCTGGCGGTCTTCGATTTCGAAGGTTTCCTGAACGGCGAACCCTTCGAGGGCGGCAAAGCGGAAAACTTCGAGCTGCGCATCGGCAGCGGCCAGTTCATCCCCGGCTTCGAAGAGCAGATGATCGGCATGAAAAAGGGCGAAGAGAAGACGATCAAGGTCACTTTCCCCGAAGATTACCGCAACAAGGATCTCGCCGGCAAAGAGGTCGAGTTCAAGATCAAGCTCAATGACATCAAAGCGAAACAGCCGGTCGAGATCGACGACGCTTTCGCCCAGAAGCTGCTGGGCAAAGAGGACGCGACCCTCGCCGATCTCGAAAAGGAGATCAAAGAGCAGCT
>NZ_JAOZOZ010000121.1 GCF_029933015.1 Hydrogenimonas sp.
GGGCCATCGAAGAGGGTGATCCCATCTATATCATCGATCCGGACCGATGCACCGAATGCGTCGGCCATTACGACGAACCGGCATGTATCGCCGTCTGCCCTGTCGACTGCATCGTACCCGACCCCGACAATGTCGAGAGCGTCGAAGAGTTGAAGTTCAAGTTCGAACATCTCCAGAAAGAACAGTAGGACCGAAGCCCCCTTCATGGCCAAACGAACCGCCATCATCGACATCGGATCCAACTCCGCGAGGATGGTGGTATTCGAACGGACTAGCCGCTTCGGCTTCCACCTTATCAACGAAACCCGCAGCCGTGTCCGCATCAGCGAAGGCGCCTACGAAAAGGGAGGTGAACTGCAGGAAGCGGCAATGGAGAGGGCCTATCAGGCCCTCTCTCAGTTTCTGACCATCGCCAAAAGCTACAAAGTCCGCAAAATTCTCTGTGTCGCCACCTCCGCCGTGCGTGACGCCCCCAACAAAAAACTCTTTCTCAAGCGCATCGAAAAGGATCTCGGTCTGCGGATCAAAGTGATCGACGGTCACAAAGAGGCGTGGCTGGGAGGCATCGCGGCCGTCAACCTTCTGCCGATCGGTGAGGGCATCACCATCGACATCGGCGGCGGATCCACGGACCTCTCCCTGATTCGCAACAGGAGAGTCGTGGAAACCTTCACGCTGAAGTTGGGAACCGTCCGTCTCAAAGAGCTTTTCTTCGACAAAAAAGCGCCTATCGAAGAGGCGCAGGCCTATATCGACGGCGCACTGGCGGCCCTGCCGGATAGTTTCAGAAGCGAGCTGGCCATCGGCATCGGCGGCACGATCCGTGCCATCGCAAAAACGATCATGGACCGGCAGGATCACGCCATCGAAAAGGTCCACGCCTTTCGTTTCCGCTTCGATGAGGAGAAAAAGTTCATACGCAAGGTGGCACACGCTTCGATCATGAAACTCGGCAAGCTGGGGATAAAGAAAGATCGTCTCGACACGATCCGTCCCGGAGCGCTGATTTTTCTCAGAGTCCTGGAAAAGATCGGTGCCCAAACCGTCATGACCAGCGGCGCCGGTGTGCGCGAAGGACTCTTCCTGAGCGATCTGCTCAGAAACAGCAGCCACCTCTTCCCGGCCAACTTCAATCCCAGCGTCCGCAGCCTCCAGGACCGTTTCTGCACCGACAGAAAATTCTCCGCCAACATCGCATCCACCGCCAGAACGATTTTTCTGGCTCTGAAAGATCCCTTCGGCCTCCCCGACGAAGCACTGAAACATCTCGAAATCGCGGCGAAACTCTCCCAGATAGGCATCCGTCTCGACTTTTTCGACTACAACAAACACAGCGCCTACTTCATCATGAACAGTCTCGACTACGGATTCACCCACGAGGAGATGGTTCTCATCGCCACCCTGATCCGTTTCAACAAAAACAATCTTCCAAAAAGCAGCTTCACCCGTCCCTACAAAAAACTGCTTCCCGACGGAAAGACCCTGGCGTGGCTCAGCTATATCGTATCGCTGGCGCAGATCATCCACATCAGCCGTGCACCGGGCAGAATCGAAGCCGCTTTCGAAAACGAAGTCCTGACCCTCCACGTCCCTTTCGAAACGTCACTGGCCCAGGAACGGATCAAAAAACTCCAGAAACCGGGCCCCATCGCCGTACAGTTTGTTTGAGTATCGGCGTTGAGAAAACTGCCACAGGCCACTCGATTCAAAGAGAAACGTAAAAGGCGTCACCCTCCTTCATTTCTCCATTTTCCATTCTCAATTCTCCATCGTTCCAAACGCACGTTCACGCGTTTAGAACTGCTGCCCCATCGTGAATTCGAAGTTCGACGTCTTGTCCCCATCCTCTTTCATCAGCGGATAGGCGAAGATCAGACTGATCGGCCCCATCGGTGAAAACCATTCGATCACCGCACCGGTACCGGCACGCTCGTACTCGTTGAAATCGTCATCCCCGATCATCCCGTAGTCCAGAAAGAAAGCCAGGCGCATCTTCGCCGCTTCCAGCAGGGGAACGCTCGCTTCGACGGAGTTGGAGAAGGTATATTTTCCGCCCGTACGGTAATAGTAATCCTCCCCTTCCACGATACCGCCGATGGAGCCCGACTCGTATCCGCGTACCGTTCGGACGCCTCCCATGTAGAACTTCGCGCTGACGGGAAGCTTGTCGTCGTAGCCGAAAAATCCCAGACGCGCCTTGTAGCGGAGAATCAGATCGTAGTTGATATAGTCCTCCATACCCTGGAAGATGGAGAAGTTCATATAGTTCTTGTTGTACTCCGCATCGCCACCGAGCCCGGCGAACTGGGAGCTGATACCGAAAATCATACCGTGGCGCGGCAGATAGTAGTCGTCGGTGTTGTTGAAACGCAGACTGAGCGTCCCCGCACTCGTGACGAAATCGTTGTTGTTGTAGAAGTCATAATCGGGGAAGTTGGGGTCGAGATCGCTCATACTGGTCGAATAGTACTGGTACATCACCGATGCGTGCCAGTAGCGGGCGATCTGCCGGCCGAAGGTGATGGAACCGCCGAACCGTTTTTCGGTGTAGTCGTAACTTTCGTATTCGCTGTTGTAGATGTTGAATCCGGCGCTGTATTCGCTGTCCCAGATACGGGGATTCGTGATATTGAAGTTGAAGTTGGTGCGGTGTTTTGAAAGATCGGTACTCAGCCCCACGGAAAGGCCGCTTCCGAAGATGTTCCGATCGTTGATGGAGGCGTTGAAGATGATGCCGTCGTAACTGCTGTAACCGCCGCCCACCATGATGTTGCCGGTCTGGGCCTCTTTGACGTTGACGACCAGATCCATCTGGTTCTCGCTGACCCGTCGTTCGTCGATGACGACGTTTTCGAAATATCCCGTCCGCATCAGAGCCGATTTGGAGTCTTTCATATCGGTCAGGTTGTAGAGATCGCCGGGAGCCAGAAATATTTCACGCCGCACGACACGGTCGAGGGTCCTCGTGTTTCCGGAGATGACGACATCTCTGATATAGACCTTATCCCCCGGAAAAACCTTGTATTTGACGACCGTCGTGTGCTCTTTTTCATCTTTCGAAAAATCGGGGACGACCCTGACGAAAGCGTATCCCATGTTGGCGATCCGCTCCTTGATCTTCTCCATATCTTTACGAAGATCGTCGATGTTGAAAGTGTCACCCGGCTCCACTTTCAGTTCGTCTTTGAGGATGACGGGATCGATCACCGCTTTGGCCAGATCGATCTGAACATCCTTGACGGTATAGACCTCTCCCTCTTCGATCTTGAAATCGAGAATCGCAGCATACTGGTTGAAGTCGACCCGCAGCAGGGGATCTTCCACTTTGGCGTCGAGATACCCGTGACGCATGTATAAATCCCTGATCCTCGGTGCTTCGTACTTGAGCTGGTCGATTTTGACTTTCCCGTCGTTGAAACCCCACATCCAGCCCATGAAATCCCGCTCCCGGTTGGCCATGACGCTTTCGATATCCTCTTTCTCCAGATGCTCGGCCCCGCAGAGATTGAGCTTTTTGATGATGATGTTTTCACCCTTGTTGATCTTGAATTCGACCTTGACGCTTCCGGTCTCGAGCGGCGTCACTTCCGTCTCGACAACCGTGTCGAAAAATCCTTCCGCCTCGATCGTACCTCGAATCAGCGCTTCGGCCTTTTCGATTTTCGCTTCGTCGTAGATGTCCCCCTTGTGCAGGCCGATCGCCGAGAGCAGTTCGTCTCTTTTGTTCTCTCCGTATCCGCTGAAGAGAATCTGGGAAATGACCGGTTTTTCCTTGAAGTGGAATGTGAGGATGCCGTGTTCCTCCGTCACCCAGATATCTTTGAAATATCCCTGGGCAAAGAGTCTTCTTATCGCTTCATCCACCTTCTCGATATCGATGGGCTCACCCGGATGAATCCCCGTGATCTCCTGGGCGATGTCGTTGGACAGATGCAGCAGACCCTCGAACCTAAGCTCCTTGATCTGCTGGGCGTTCGCGAATGCCGCCGTCATCAAGATGGCAGATAAAAAACGTTTCATTCATATCCTCATTATTGGGGCATATAATTTTTTCTAAAAAGGCTTCAAGTCTATCATTATTTCGATTAAACCCCGTTTATTTTTTATCTGCGGCACTCCCCCCGATTAATCTCTTTCAAACAGATTCTGCGTTACAATTTCGGACTTTAAACACTCGGGAGCAACCATGATTGTCGGAATCGTCGGACTGGGATTGATGGGAGGATCGCTGGGACTCGCATTGAGAAGCGTTCCCCAGGTCAACAGGGTCGTAGGTTACGATCGCAACCCTCACCACTCTGCCGAAGCACTCGAACGCCGCCTCGTCGATGCGATCGTCTCCTGGGAAGAGCTCAAGCGGTGTGACGTGATCTTCCTCGCCATTCCCGTGGAGGGGATCATCAAAGCGCTCCACGACCTCACCGATATTCCGCCTCGTACCACCATCATCGACCTGGGAAGCACCAAAGCCAAAATCGTCGACAACATTCCGCCAAAGATCCGTAAAAACGTCGTTCCCGCCCACCCGATGACCGGCACCGAAAAGTTCGGCCCCTCCGCCGCGCTGGCCAACCTCTACAGAGACAAGATCGTGGTGCTCTGCGATCTCGAAAAGAGCGGAGAGCTTCAGCGTGAAACGGCCAAAGCACTCTTCAAAGCCATCGGCATGAAAATCGTCACGATGGACGCCCACGAACACGACCGCCACGCCGCCTACATCAGCCACCTTCCCCACGCCATCAGCTACGCCCTCGCCAATGCCGTCATGGCCCAGGAGGATGCCGAAAACATCCTGATACTGGCGGCAGGCGGTTTCAGAGATATGAGCCGACTGGCCAAAAGCTCGCCCATCATGTGGGAAGAGATCTTCAAACAGAATCGGGGCCATCTTCTGGAAGCGATGGACCACTTCGAAGAGGAGCTGCGTGTCTGCCGCGCCCTGATTATGGGTGAAAAGTGGGAGGATCTGCGAAACTGGATGGAGGAGGCCCAGAAGCTGCACGATATTCTTTAGTCATTGGTCATTGGTCATTGGTCATTGGTCATTGGTCATTGGTCATTGGTCAT
>NZ_JAOZOZ010000122.1 GCF_029933015.1 Hydrogenimonas sp.
CCGCTGAAGAAGCGGTCGGGTGCCGCCCATCGTCTTAGCTCCGGATAGGCCAGCAGTGCCGCTCTGTAAAGATCGTTCGCATCGAGCGGATCGATCGAGCGCATCAACTCGGCACTCTGCAGAGAAAGCCACTCTCCGGCGGCCTTTGGGTCGATGTTGTCGGAAAAGTTTTTCCGAAAAGTGCGGTAGACGAGTGCCGTATCGCAGTGAACCGGCGGGGTGAACAGCTCCAAAGAGGGCGGCTCCTCGTCGAAAGGGGCGATCCTCTCTCCAATACCCTCGACGTTGGCGCTCGGATAGCCGTAGACGAAAAAGGGGACGTCGGCGCCGATCTTCTCTCCGATTCCGGCCAGAAACTCTTTTGTAAGCCCCAGTCCGCAAACATCGTTGCAGAGATTCAAAAAGGCGGCGGCATCGGAACTTCCACCCCCCAGTCCCGCACCCATGGGGATCCGTTTTTCGATTCTGATCCGGTGGACTTCGAAAAACTTTTCGATTTTTGGAGAGACCTTTTTGAGGAGACGATAGGCTTTCGAAACGGTGTTCTCCTGCGGCAGAGGAGAGGAAGAGAGGAGTTCGAAAAGGGGTGATTCGGACTCTTTTCTTTCGATCGAGAGGGTGTCGTGCAGAGACTCGACGCGTACGAATCTGGAGCGGAGTTCGTGGTAACTGCCCCGGATACCGACGATTTTCAGAAAGATATTGACTTTGGCGGGAGCTTCGACAGTCATGTTCCGGAGATTTTCTCTTTCAGGGAGGCGAGCAGAGCGTCGGAAGTCTCTCTGGCGGCTTTGATATTCTCTTCGCTGACGGCCTGGACCAGCTCTTCTCTCAAAATCGTCACGTCGTCGGGCGCCTCGATACCGATACGGACACTCTGTTTGTCGATGGCGACGATCCTGATGACGATATTGTCGCCGATCCGTATCGCTTCGTCTTTTTTGCGGGTCAGTACGAGCATAGTTTCACCTTGTTGAGCAGGTAGTTGACGGTTCCGCTCTTTTCTATCTCTATAATAGCAAAATATCGGTCAAAAACAACGGTATAGATGCCGGACTCTTGGATCGCGAACGATTCCCGGCTCAGTTTTTTCCCCAGGACGAGATCGTCGGAATCCCCGAGATACCGGTTTTCAGGAGGCTCCAGATATTTCAGCGGATCGAGCGGTTTCTCTCCTTCGTAGACGAATTCTCCCTCGCGAAGCCGTTCGAGATAGCTAAGCGATCCCGGGCAGCCCAGTTTTTTGGCGATCGCCTCGCCCAGGGAGCGGATGTAGGTTCCTTCGCTCACATCCGCTTCGAACGTGACGAAGGGGTGGCGGTAGTGCAGCAGTCTGATGTCGTGGATCGTCGAGGTGCAGGGCTGCAGCGCGATTTCGCTTCCCTCCCGGGCCAGATCGTAGGCGCGTCGGCCGCCGATCCGTTTGGCGCTGTACCGGGGCGGGGTGTAGGTGAAGGGACCGCGGAAGGAGAGTACGGCCTCTTTCACCTCCTCTTCCCTCAGCGGCGGGACCTCTTCGATGCGCTCGACGCTTTCGATGTCTAGCGTCTCGCCAAAAGCTCCCAGCCAGAGGGTGGCACGGTAGGTTTTGGGCGTTTTTTTCAGAAATCGGAAGAGTTTCGTGTACTGCCCGAAGGCGATGATCAAAACCCCGCAGGCAAAGGGATCCAAGGTTCCGGAAAATCCCGCTTTTTTGACGCCGTAGCGGCGTTTGATCCGCGAGAGAAAGGTGTTGGAGCCGATGAACATCGGCTTGCGGGCGACGAAGAGACGGTTATCGCAGTCGCTCAATACGAGCTCCTTTGGAATGAAAAATTAAAAAGAAGAATGAAAAATGGAGGAGGCGGCTTCGCCGCTTCCATCTACTCAATACTCAGCACTCGATACTCAAAACTCAACACTACACTCTCTCCACGAAACTCGAGAGGATCTCCCTGCGGTTGCCTCCGAAATTGATTTTGAGTTTGTAGTCGCGTCCGGCACGCGAGACTTCCAGGACCCGTCCGATGCCGAAAAGCTTGTGCTTGACCAGATCCCCTTTTTTGTATCCGGTGCTCTTTTCGATGGAGAGCGCCCCCTGAAGCAGTCCCGCTTCGGTGAGGAAGCGGCTCTTCTCCAGCTGCTTTCGGCGCCCCTTGTGGAAGCGGCTCTGGACCGTGGAGAGTGTCAGCGTCTCCTTGGCCCGGGTCATCGCCACGTAACCGAGGCGGCGCTCCTCTTCCATGTCGCAGCCGTCGCCCAGCAGGGGGAAGAACTCCTCCTCCATTCCGATGACGAAGAGGTGGGTGAACTCCAGCCCCTTGGAGGCATGAACGCTCATGATGGAGATCTGCTCCCCTTTGATCTGGTCCTGGTCGCTCTGAAGCGAAATCTCGTTCAAGAAGGCGTCCAGGCTCATGTCGGGATTTTTCTTGACCATGTCGCGGAAGAGGCCGTAGAACTCGTCGAGGTTGAGCACCCTCTCCATTCCGTCGGGCAGGGCGGCGTAGTACTCCTTGAGGCCGATCGTCTTGTCGAACTGGTCGATGAAACCCATGATCGAGTGCTCCAGTGTCTCTTGCAGGATCTCCAGATCGTTGATGAAGCGGTTGATCGACGCGTAGGCCTTTTTGCTGAGGAGTTTGGAGAGTTCGGTTTTGGGCGTTTCGCTCAGGAACTGGTACAAAGAGAGGTGGCGTTCGTAGGCCGCCTTTTCGATCTTGTCGATCGTCGCCTTGCCGATGCCCCGTTTGGGGCGGTTGATGACCCGTTTGAAGCTGAAGTCGTCGTGGCTGTTGGCGATGATGCGCAGGTAGCTGATGGCGTCCTTGATTTCGGCCCGCTCGTAGAAGCGGACCCCGCCGACCAGCTGGTAGGCGATGCCGGCGCGGTTGAGCCCCTCCTCCAATGAGCGGGAGAGGGCGTTGATGCGGTAGAGTACGGCGATCTCGCCCGCCGGCACGCCGCTGTCGATCAGCTGCTGGATGGCCCGGGCGATTTTGTCCGACTCTTCGTTTTCGTCGGCGCTCTGGAAAAGTTCCACCGGCTTCCCTCTGCCCTTCGTGCTGATGAGGGTTTTCCCCAGACGGCTTCGGTTGTGCTGGATCAGCAGGTTGGCCGCCTTGAGGATCTCTTCGGTGGAGCGGTAGTTGTTTTCGAGTTTGACCACTTTCGTGTTTTCGAACATGTTGGAAAACTCGAGAATGTTCCGGATGTTGGCGCCGCGCCAGCCGTAGATGCTCTGATCGTCGTCGCCCACGACGCAGAGGTTGGTATGGGTGTCGCAGAGTTTTTTCAGCAGTTGCAGCTGCAGCTCGTTGGTGTCCTGGTATTCGTCGACCATGATGTAGCGGTAGCGTTCGCTCACGCTTTTGCGAAGGGAGTCGTCCGTCTCGAGCAGTTCGTGGGTCAGCATCAGAAGATCGTCGAAATCGACCAGATTGTTTTCGGTGATGTAGTCCTGATAGGTTTTGTAGATGGCGGCGATCTTCTTGTATTGGGGATGTTCGGCCTGGGCGATCGCCTGGTCGGGTTTGATCAGGGAGTTTTTGTACCGCGATATCTCGCTGGCGACCAGCGCCGTCGGAAGCTCCTTGTCGATCTGCTTGATGATCCGTTTCTTGTCGTCGGTGTCGATGACGACGAAGTCGTTTTTCCTTCCGAGCTTCTCGATGTGGAACTTGAGAAAGAGAAGGCCGAATTTGTGGAAGGTGCAAAGCAGCGGCGGATAGATCGGATTTTCTATCATCGAAAGGGCCCGTTCGCGCATTTCGGTCGCCGCCTTGTTGGTGAACGTCAGTGTCAGAGTATTGGCCGGGTCGATACCGAGGGAGAGGAGATAGGCGAGCCGTGTCGTGACGGTTTTCGTCTTTCCGCTGCCCGCACCCGCGAGAATGAGCATCGGGCCGTCGATATGCTGTGCCGCTTCACGCTGCTGGTCGTTGAGTTGGTCGAGTATTTTGTCCATGGTCTCTTCTGTTTGCTTATAAAGTGTATTTAGTATATCAAAAAAATATTTAGGATTAGATATCTGAATACAATAAAGAGAGAAAAAGAAAAGAAACGGATAACAAAAAATTATTGATTTTATAAATATAATCTGATAGAATAACAAATAAAAATCTTAAGGAATAGTTATGTTAAAGGATTTCGCGAAACTGGAGACTTTTTTGACGGTCGTACGCGAACACAGCTTTTCCAAAGCATCGGCGAAACTGGGGATCTCCCAGCCCGCCGTGACGCAACAGATCAAATTCATCGAAAAGTATCTCGACTGTAAAATCATCGAACGGAAGAAAAACGGCGTCATCCTCACCAAAGAGGGGGAAGACCTCTACCGTATCGCCCTGCGGCTGGAGAAGTGCATCAACAACGCCGAAAGGGATCTGATCAAGATCATCAACAAGGAGATCACCTTCCGTATCGGGGCCTCTTTCACGATCGGCAACTTCATCATCCCCGGCAAGTGCCTCAACAACATCAAGCAGGTGATCCACAACGACGTACAGATCAAAGTGGAGCTGAGTGAGCAGGTGATCGACGACATCATCGCCAAACAGATCGACCTGGGACTCATCGAATCGCCGATTTTCAAAGAGGATGTGATCTATCGGGAGTGGCTGGAGGACGAACTCGTCGTCTTCAGCAACCGGCCGCTTCCCAAAACGCTCAAACCCGAGGATCTGAACAACTACCGCTGGATCTGCCGTGACGAGGCGTCCCATACCCGACGCATGGTCAAAGAGGTTTTCGAAGATATCGGAATCGAGTGCAAAAATCTCGACGTTCTCTACGAAGTCGACAGCTCCGCGACACTCAAAGCGGCGATACTCAAAGCGGAGAAAGATGACGAACGTCCACCGATCCTCTCTTTCATCTCCCACGTCGCCATCGCCGACGAAGTGGAAAACGGACAGCTCTACGAAGCGAGAATCCGGGGACACCGTATCAAGAGAAAACTCTACATCGCCTACTCCAAAGAGCGCAAACACGACGCCTTCAT
>NZ_JAOZOZ010000123.1 GCF_029933015.1 Hydrogenimonas sp.
ACCTTGGGGTGGTAGAGGCCGCGGGTTCAAATCCCGCCACTCCGACCATTGCTTCAATCGACTTAAACCCCTCCGTTCTGGTATTTTCGGCTCATTCCTAGGAATCCCATTCCGATAGATTGGTGACCTATTGGCAACCATGTTTCAAACTTTTCTCTTTTTTGCATTCAAATACACGATTATCGAGCGGGGATTGTCTGTTGCAAACAGCAAAGTCACTTTCACAAAAATCTATTCAAAAAGGCCGGTTTCGAAAGAGACAGGTATCTTGCCACAGTCATACGCCTAGAAAATCAGAAGATCATCATCACTCTTTGTCACGTTTTTTCTTTTTCTTCCCGGTGTAGATCATGCCACCCATCTGCAAGCCCTCTTTGTAGATTTCGTTTTCGGCAGTCGCTATAAACCAATTCAGGTTATACCCTTTCTCGAAATACTCTATAATGGGTTTTTCGACCCGACTGTCGTATTCGAGCTCCTGAACCACCTTTCCTTTTTCATAGACGATGAGTCTTTTCATGTAATCCGAACCCTCGATGTCGACGATCTCGACTTTCCGCTTTGAACGTTTCCGTGTATTTTCTTTTTCTGGGTGATTTTTCTTTTTCATCGCTTCTCCTCGCATCACAGGTATTTCAATCAAACCCGAAATTCTTGACATCGTTATCGACAACAATTTTAACATCTTGTGAACATTCACATATTTTTTCGTTTTCTGAATGATAGCAAGAGGACTGTGTAGGGCAGATGATTGGCGGGTTTTTTCTCGATGGGTTTGACAGCAGATGCAGGATCTATTGTATCAATAGAAAAGGAATTTCTCTCGTAGAGCTTCCAGAGGCATCCGACTGGGGACCCTCCTCCTTTCCGGAAACGGAAAGGGGCGGCAAGCTATTTGTTGCAACAAGTGAAATCCACCCTGCGGAAGATATCGAATAGCCAGATGGATTTTACCGTGCGAGCGAATCAGGAAGAGGGTTGTTGCTGTTGCTGCGCTTCGATCTCTTTGCGTACCTGGTCCATATCCAGCGCTTTCACCTGCTTGATCAGATCCTCCAGGCCCTCTTCGGGAACCATGCCCGGCTGCTGGAAAAGGACGATGCCCTCGCGGATGATCATGACGGTGGGAATCGACTGGATATTGAAATACGCTGCGATCTCCTGCGCCTCTTCGGTATTGACCTTGCCGAAGAGAATATCCGGATGGTTTCCGGCGACTTTTTCGAAAATGGGGCCAAACTGCTTGCACGGACCGCACCAGGGCGCCCAGAAGTCGATGATCGCTATTTCGGCCGAAGCGACTTTGTCGTTGAAGTTTTCCGTGGTCAGGTTCTCAAGAGCCATAGGGATTCCTTGTTTTTTAGATAAGCCACATTGTGACATAAAGCGTAGGAAAGTTTCAAGTGGATGCATGGAACCCGTCTCGAAAATCCTTCTTTAAACCTCCTGTAGGCATTTTCGACCGAAAAAACCTTCCGGATATGCTCTTCCGCCACTCTGAGATATACGCGATGATGCTCCTGTAATCCAAAAAGGAGACGACCATGTTCAAAGAGGAAAACAGAAGCAAACTGCTCGATTTCGAGATAACGAATGAAAAACTGAGAAAGATCAAAGCGGCGAAGATCGCCCTGAAGGCGAAACTCGACTGCAGTATCGGGTCGATCGCGAAAGAGGAGCGTCTGAGTGTCGAAGAGGTGGAGCGGTGCCTGAAGGAAGATTTCGGCTTCGTCATCGAAAATGGCAGGGCATATTACCCCAAAAGCAACGAAGAGTTCGACCGGAAGCTTATGGAACTGATCGATTGAGCGGCGGAAAGATGCAAAAAGGGACAGATTTCTATCGGGGCGGATCACTCCGGTGTGGAAGCCCGACTCTCCCGATCCCCGGGCTCTTCGAGCTCTTTGGCCGCCCGTGCGATCAGCGAAGCGATCGATTCGCTGCGTCGACGGATGGCGATGCCGGTGGAGATCGTTACATCCTCGTCGATGTCGAAGCGGTGGATATCGACATGTTTGCGCACCTTGTCGGCGATGATCTTCGCCTGATCCTCCGTGGCGTTGGCGATAAAGAGGAGAAACTCGTCTCCTCCGTGACGGCAGAAGATGTCGTCTTTTCGGATATGGGAATCGATGATTCTGGCGACGGTTTTGAGGATTTCATCCCCCTTCTGCCGTCCGTGGGCTTCGTTGATCTTTCCGAGGCCGTCGATGTCGATGTAGATCAGGGCGTAGCGTCTGCCACCGTTGCCCAGGGCCACCATACATCCCTGGCGGTTGTAGACACCCGTCAGCGGATCGATGCGGTCTCTTATCGCCTTGACGCGGTAGAAATGGAGCATCAAAATCAAAAGAACCGCGACGAAAACGATGAGAACCACAGCCATCTTCGCCACCTGGACACCGTTGAGCAGGGCGTGGACCGCTTCACTCTCGTCATGGATGACGATGACGTATCCGCCGTGGCTTCCGTCGATCATCTTCAGAGGCAGGAAGCTGACGACATGGTAGCGTCCGGACCGGGACATCAGTATGGTGAAAAATTCCCTGTAGGGCATCAGAGAGGTTTTGAAATCCACCTCCCTGAAGAGCTCTATCCCGTGATTTTCCCCTTTTCGCATGATGAAAGCCGGATCGACATGACAGCGTCTGTAGTCGCTCAGCTGCTCCTCGTCGATCCCCTCTTCGATCTGTCTGAGATTGAATACCAGAAAGTAGCGGGCTTTCTCTTCGTTGATCTTTTCGAGCACCTTCTTCATCGGCGCGAAGGAGAAAGAGATCTCCGCGATGCCCACGAAATCTTTTCGGTGGAATATCGGATAGATCGCCCGGTAGAGGCCCGACTCGAACCCGTGGAGCGGTTTGTGCTCCTGGACGATCATCGCGATGGAAGAGCGGGAGGCGAGCATGGAATCTCCATACTTTTCGGGAGAGTGAAGGCGCAGCAGCACGATGCCGTCGGGCAGATAGAAGCGCATATGTTCCAGCGAGAAATCGCGCAGCTTTTCATAGAGGGGCGCATAACGCTTCAGGAGCTGTTTTCGCACGGTGACGTTGTTCTCTTCGCCACGGTAGAGTCTGGCCAGCAGGAGGGAGGTCTTTTCGTCCAGAATGGCCGAAGCGATAGTGTCCGTCGTGTTTTTGAAGGTTTCCAGCTCGAGAGATATGAGCTCTTTTTCGGAGTGGGCCGTCCGTTTGGCTATCGCGTTCAGTTCACTTTCGGCATACTGCTCGATACCCAGATAGAGAAAGAGCCCGAGTATGATGATACCCGCGCACTTCATCGCCGTTACGAGCCATTCGTGATCGTTTGTCCGAGCCATTCGCTTTACCGTCTTTCTATATTGATCCTACCGCCAGAGCGTAGAGGACCATTTTATCATCTTTGAGAAACTCCCGCACCTCATCGTCGTAATAGGCGCCCACGCCACTGCAGCCCAGGCCGAGATACCGGGCCATCAGATAGATTCTGTGGCCGACGATCCCCGCCTTCTGATAGAGGGCGCGGTAGTTGCACCCGTTTGAAAGCAGAAAGAAGGTGACGGCACTCTGTGCGACGAATCCCTGCTCCAGACAGAGATAGGCCGCCTTTTTCGCGAAATCGCCCGCCGCCACGAGCTTTCCGTCGCTATAGATACCTATCGGCATATCGGCCACTCTGTTGAGAACGGCATAGAGGCGCAGCGGCTCGTCGCAGTCGCTGGGAACGGGCTGACGCGCGAAGTCGAGGATCGCTTCGTACTGCATCTTCGTCATGCCCACCGTCGTAAACTCTCTGGCCGACCGCCTTTTCAAAATCGCGTCCTCCCACGCCTCTTTGTGAAAGGAGAGAGAGGGGAACCGCGGCTCTTTTTTACACCCCGCCAGAGCCATCGTCTCCCGGTAGGCTTTTTCGATGAGGGGAACATGGGCGAAAACGCCCGTCGGATCGGTCTGCACCGGTTTGTTTCTGGGGATCTTGACATCTGCGGAAGAGAGAGGGACCGCGGCGATGGCGGCGGAGAGGAAAAACTCCTCGTCGCCGAAACCGAAGAAGCGGTCGAGCCCGGCCAGATCGATGTCGTAGGCGATACGGTAGGCGTGCCCGTAGAGATGGCTGCCCGCCTCCACGGCGCCCAGCAGATGTCCCGCATCCAGAAGGCAGTAGCGGTAGGCGCGTTCTCTGTATTTCCAGGCGGAACGGTACCAGGGGGAGCTGACGAAAAAGAGGAGCCCCCGCATCGGACGGCGGAGTTTCAAAAAGGGTTCGAGCCCTTCGTACTCCTCCAAAGAGACAAGGAGAACGGCGGAGGTGCTGCCCACCTCGAAATGGTAGATACCGTCGGAAAATCCCTCCACGCCCCGCGCCTGGAAGTAGAGCTCGGTAGGGTAGAGGGCGCCGGCGCTGGGATGGGTCCGCAGGTAGTATTCGACGCCGGGATAGCTCTTTTTGGCCGTGATGCCGCCGATATGGTAGATGAATCTGTGGGCGGGAGAGGCTTTTGAAAGCGGGATCCGCGGAAGGGATGCGGGATAGAACTTCATCGAGGCGGGCTGGCTCTCCCAGTCGAGACGGTGGGGATTTTGACGGACCGAAATCCACGAATGCTTCGTCGCCTCGTGGTAATCAAGTCCTGAACAGCTGTTCATATCGTCTCTCCAGCACCGTTTCGATACGCCTATACAGCGGCGTTAGGGGCGAATCGAGCCTCTCTATGAGCGGCCGGTACTTCAGATAGACCTGCCAGGTCTTTTCGGCAGGATGTCTGCGTCCTCTTCTGAGAAGCTCGAAAGCGACGGAGGCGTTGATGTAACCTTTGATCAGAAGGATCTCGTCCCCGGCTTCGAAACGCCTGGGATACCAGATCTCCTCCAGCGCCTCGTGGGCCTCGTAGTACTCCCCCGCCTCCACGAGAGAGATGAAAGCCTCGCACGCTTCCCCCATCGAACGACTTCGCGACTCCATACAAGACA
>NZ_JAOZOZ010000124.1 GCF_029933015.1 Hydrogenimonas sp.
GATATCCGGCTGAAGGGTACCGGCATTTCGATTCCTGCTTTCGTCAGGGCCTCATAGATGTTGAGCGCCGTTTCGCTCCTGATGTCCAGCAGTCGTCCGTCGACCCAGAAGTAGACGGTAAACTCCAGGTAGTAGTCACCGTACCCGTCGAAAAGAATCTTGGGGGCCGGTTCTTTGCGGATCTCCGGGTGTTTTTCGATGGCACTGCGGATGATCTCGATGATGCGTCTGGGGTCGTTGCCGAAGGCGACCTTGTACTGCATCTTGACCCGACGGCTCTTTGAAGAGAGGGTCCAGTTGGTTACCTCTTTGGTAATGAAGTCGGCGTTGGGGACGATCACCTCCGAACCGTCGTAGGTTTTGATCGTGGTGGCACGTACACCGATCTTTTGAATATCGCCGAAGACACCGCCCACCTCCACCACATCTCCCTGTTGGACGGGGCGCTCGAAAATCAGTAGCAACCCCGAGACGAAATTGGCCATGATGTTCCGCAGGCCGAAACCGATACCCACACCCAGCGCTCCGGCGATCAGGCTCAGGTCGGTCAGCCTGATTCCCAACACTGTAAGCGCGAAAATGACGCCGACCGTGATGATGAGATAGCGCACGATCATCTGGATTGCCGCCGGAACGCCTCTGGGGAATTCGTAGCGGCTGAAGAGTTCCAGATCGAGGATAATCGTGATGAAGCGCGTCAGGAACCAGGTAAGGGTCAGAACGAAGAGAAAATCCACAACGGCACCGACTGAGACCACCACTTCGCCCACCTGCCAGGAGAGGGCCATCAGCTTTTGCCACCAGTTTTCCAGGAAGTAGAGCAGATCGAATTGCTTGAGGACCAGATAGAGCCAATAGAGCATCAGAAAGAGATTGACCAGAAAAGTGAGGTAGCTCTGGATCTGCTGGGAGTACTCCTGCAGAAGATGTTTCGACTCCAGAGAACGTCGCCGGACGAACATGACGATCAGCCCTCGAAAGATCCGCGCGACGATCAGAAAGATCATGAAGAGGTAGAGTGACGTGATCAGGGAGGCGAGCAGTTTCACCGAAAGGTTGACCGCGCCGACGACGTTGGCACCGATCGAGACGATGAGTATCATGGGTACCACGGGAGCGAAACGGACAAAAAAACGTATTTCGCTGCTGTACTCCTCCCTGTAGAGGGGGCCGCTCTTTCGCAGCATACGCAAAGATGCGGTGAGCAGAAGGATCCCCATTAGAAGCCAGACGAGACGGGCTTCGGTTTCGGCTTCGACGATATGGACCTGGATGGTGGTGAGCAGAAAGAGTACCGTCAGCAGATAGATGAATCGGCGTACCGACGGTAAGACGATGCCGTGGACGATGACAAGAAGCGCTCCCAGCGCCACGGCGGCATTGAGATACCCGACGGAGACGGGCCGTTCCGGATAGAAGAGCGGTACGATCAGAACCGAAAGCAGTATTGTCGCAGCGATCGGATGCTCGATGAAAAAGATCGAGCTGCGCACCTTTTCGTCATGAATGACGAAAAGTTTTCCGCGTCTGTGGCGCAGATGGAGATAGAGAAGGATCAGGCCCAGAAAGAGCGTCGTCCCCATATGGGAGTAGAGGGCGACGATATTGGTGGCGTAGAAAAGACGCGTCTGCTCCAGAATGTAACGTATCGCTTTGTAACTTTCGGTGAGGTATCTTCGCAGATGAAACCCCTGCTGTTCCAGAGAAGCGAAGATAGAGGGGTGGTCGAGGGTCAGCAGCTCCATACCCCGCTTGGCGAGGGCCTCTTCGAGTGTCGTCGTCATTGCGGTGAACTGCCGGCTCTCCTCGGAGATCGTGTCGATGCGTGTCAGTGTCTCGTCGTAGAGCTTTTTGACCCGTTTTTGCATGGTGAGAATCCGTGAAATCGTCTCGTCTGCACGTTGGAGGATCGCTTTCGGAGCGTTTCGTTTCGCGGCATTCTCCCGGGTCGCTCTCCAGCGTTGGAGCATCTGTCGGAGCGACTCGAGCATTTCGTTGTAGCTTTCGATCTGCCTGTCGAATTTCTCGGCATAGCTTTTGAGCTGTCTGCTGTAATGGATGGACTCCTCGTACCACTTACGCAGCTGTTTGACATTCTGTTTCGTCGGGTCGTGGTGGGTGATATCTTTGCGTATCCGTTCGATGGAGCGGATGAAGTCGGGAAGCGACGTTTCGATCTCCCGGACTTCTCCGGCGGCTTCGAGACTCTTTTCCATCCGCGCGATGCGATCGGCAGTGCGGACCGCCGCTTCGGGGATCTCTTCCGGTGCGTAGAGTTCGGTCTCTTTCTGTTCGGTGGGGATATCCGTGTGGTTTGTATGTGAAGCAGGTGGGCTCTCTTCGGCCCAGAGTGTACCCAGCAGTAGAAGTGTCGTCAAAAGCAGTCGTACTGTATTCATACCGCAGATTATATCGTGTTAGGGATTGTGCTGCATCCGGCCGGCCGCATGGGAGGGGGAGAGGCTATTTGCACTTCTCCATCGTTTTGATTTCGAACTCTATTTTGAGGTCCTGCCAGGTTTTGCCTTTGTGAAGGTCGTAGCAGGCTTTGTTGATGCTTTGGAGGGAGGGAAGCATGTCGAAATCGGCCAGATCGATATATCCTTCCGCTTTCACATCTTCTCCGTCGAACTCCAGTTTCATAGGAACCGTCCGGGTGACGCCGTTCATCGTGATCTCCACATCGGCCGAACTCTTTTTTATCTTTTTGATTTCGGCGGTGATCGTCTTGACCCCCTGGGTGTTGAAGAAAAACTTGACCAGTTTGGCATCCCGCCCGCTGTTTTTGGAGTTGACGCTGTTCGTGTCGATCACCACTTTCGCCCCTTCCAGCAGCCCGGTGACCGTTTTGTCAGGCATCGCGGAGAGCTTGATGTTGCCGAACGTTCCTTCGACCCCGATCTTGGCCGGTGTCTTGTAGGCTTCCCATTCGATATCGAAATCCATGACCCGGTAGGTGCATTCGGTCGCAAAAAGTGAGAGTGTCGCAAACAGTGTCGATACGATGATTTTAAACATATTTTTTCCCTCTAAAACGATATTGGCTCTATCATAACCGATGGGGCATGGCAAAATCATTAATCTAAAAGATTAATCGAAAGGCATCGTCTCCTGGCCGATTTCGAGGTGGCGTTTCCAGTAGTGGTCGACGAAAAGACGGACCTTTTCGTCGGTCGGATGCCAGATTCCATCCCTCTTTTCCACATATTTCGCGAGAAACTCTCCCGCGTCCCGTTTGGCCAGGTAGAAGTCGTGTACGAGGGTGATGTAGCGGGCCCGGTAGAGTGCCCGGCTCTTTCTGTAGGCCTCTTCGCCCAGGTCGATGGTCAGCCTCTTGCCGTCGAAGGCGAGGACGCCTGCCGCAAAGAGAATATCCAGATGCAAAAGCCCCTCGACGTAGTAGGGCTCCACTTCGCCCGTTTCGCGCCAGCTCATCAGTCCTACGGCCCGTGCGACGGTATCGCGGAGGATCTCCTCCTTAAGACTTTCCTCCTCGTGCATGAAGAAAGCCATCATTCCGCCGACCGTGGCCTTGAACTCCTCGACGTTTTTGTAGTTGCCGCTGCCGTTCATCTTCACTTCGGTGTCGTCGTCGACCCAGAGGATGTGGCCGTATTCGTGACCGATCGTCGTGATTTCGTAGACTCTGTGCCACAGATCGGGCTTTTCGAACATCACGTCCCTTTGGTGTCGGACGAAATCGTCTCCCAGAATCTCCCGGGCGATGCGCATGACCGGCCGCGCCTTTTTGCTCTCCAGGACGTTGTCGGCGAAGGCGAAGATCTTCTTGCCGAGCTCCCGGCTCACTTCCGTGTCGTTGGGGACCACCTGGGCCGAAAAGAGCCCCTGGAACTCCGCGCCGTAGAAGAGGGCGGGGATGCCGATGTAAAGCTGGGTCCGGGCTACCTGCGCGGCACAGTTTTCGTGGATTTTCCGTGCCTCTTCGCCGAATTCGCTCGCCAGAGCGTCGCCCATCGCCGTGATCCGGGAGGGAATGCGGGTCTTTTGCATCAGCTTCGGCGAGGCGAGCCGCACGTCCCACTCCAGGGCCACCGCCTTGCGGTAGTGGTCCTCGTAGTACTCCAGCGGGTGGCCGATCTGGATCGGGGAGGTGATCGCCATCCATCTTCTGTCCACCTCGGCCCACTTCTTGATGAGTCCGGCTATTTCGGTATGGGAGAGGGCGTCGATCAGGGCGTCGATATATCCCAGCCACGCCTCTTTCAGGCCGAAGACTTCGTCCTCCATCGTCTCCAGTACCCCCCGCATGTTTTCGAGACGGTTGACCACCTCCATCACCTCCATGCGGAAGGCCTTGGCGTAGGGGACGCTTTTGTACCCCTTTCTCGTCTTCTTGAGCACCGAGTAGCAGCGGTCGCCCACGCACCCCTCCTCCCGCAGGTCGAGGAGATTTTCGGACTCGAGCATCTCGTAGATCTTTTCTTCGTCGCCGTTGAAGAGTTCGAAAAGCTCCCGGTTGACGCCGTGGACGATATGGGCCGTCCAGGCGCTCTGCCAGCCGCTCATCGCCTCCCCTACACGGTGGGCCTCCTTGAGGATCTCCCGGTAAAAAGGTGTCAGCAGCGCCTCGTCCTCGATCCAGTCGAGCAGTTCCAGGTGGCGCTTGAGGTAGAAGTCGGCCACCAGCTTGTAGGCCGTCTCCTTTGCGGCGATGACGCTCTCTTCGTCGAACCCCTCTTTCTGCAACACCTGTGTCAGGGCGTCGTCTCTGAGGCCGATCAGCCGTGTCAGGGCCGCCATACGGGTCTGGGGCGTCTCCGGAAGCCCCAGACGGCGCAGAAAGTCTCCCACCCACGCCTCCGCGTCGGCATGGCCGCCGCCCAGCAGTTCGTAGTAGCTTCCCAGCGCCTTCTGGCGGCGCAGGATCTCGTCGTAGACCTTTTGCAGGTCTTCCATGAAGAT
>NZ_JAOZOZ010000125.1 GCF_029933015.1 Hydrogenimonas sp.
GTCTGGGCGAACGAAAAGCTCTTTCAGCTCGACGAAGAATTCAGGCCGGCCCGTGTCGCCGGGGTGCCGCCGGACTACTTCAGCGCCACCGGACAGCGGTGGGGCAATCCGCTTTATGACTGGGAAGCGATGAAAAAAGAGGGTTATGCCTGGTGGATCCGGCGTATCGAAAAGTCGCTGGAACTCTACGACATCATCCGCATCGACCATTTTCGCGGTTTCGAAGCCTACTGGTCCGTACCCGCCGACGAAGAGACCGCCGTCAACGGCCGGTGGGAGAAAGGGCCGGGTCACGCTTTTTTCGATGCGGTCAAAAAGCGTCTGGGAATGTTGCCGATCATCGCGGAGGATCTGGGGATCATCACGCCGGAAGTGGAAAGGCTGCGGGACGATTTTCAACTCCCGGGGATGAAAATACTCCAGTTCGCCTTCGACGGCAGCGCGGAGAATCTCTACCTTCCCCACAACGACGTACACGAGAGCGTCATCTATACCGGTACCCACGACAACGATACGACGGTGGGATGGTTCGGATCGATTGACAACAAAGAGTATGTTCTGGAGTATCTCGATAGCAGAGAACCGAAGATAGAATGGGCGATGATCCGCGCGGCCCTCGCGTCGGTTTCGGTCTTCTCTCTCTTTCCGCTGCAGGATATCCTCGGACTGGGCTCGGAAGCGCGGATGAACACGCCGGGACGTACTGATGGCAACTGGGAGTGGCGGGTGACGAAAGAGCAGCTGGAGAAAGCAGATTTCGGCAAACTGTACCATTTGAGCCGGCTTTACGGCCGGGTACGGACTATCTGACGGCAGCTCCGAGAGGTGAATGGGTGGCGGGCCGCGGCTGTGACGAAGCCGTGGAGGCATTAAGGTTTTCGCATCCGCTCTCTCTGTAGATTTTCAGTGCCTGGGGCATCAGCTCCTTGAGCTGCGCGATCCGCTGCCTGGAGGAGGGATGGGTCGAAAAGTAGGCGATCGGCTCTTTCCCTTTTTTGGCGAATTTCTCCCAGAATTTTATCGCTTCACGGGGATCGTAGCACGCTTTGGCCATCAGCATCAGGCCGATATGGTCCGCCTCGGACTCCATCATACGGGAGTAGGGGAGGACGACGCCGAGATTGGCTCCCAGCCCCAGTGCCGCCATGTAGGCGGCCTGTTCGCCGCTGGATTTGACATTGTGCTGGATCGCGACGGCCGCGGCCATCGCGGCCGCATTGGTCACCATCGCCATGCTCACCTGTTCGGCGACGTGGTGGGCGATGGCGTGACCGATTTCATGGGCCATGACGGTGGCAAGCTGGGCGTCGTTTTGAGCATATTTCAGGATGCCAGTATAGACGAAGACGTGGCCGTTGGCCAGGCAGAAGGCGTTGGGGACGTCTGGTTTCTCGATGACGTAGAATTTCCAGTCGAGTTTCAGACCGGTCGCTCTGGCGATGCGCATGCCGATGCGGCGGATTCGTTCGTTCAGGGCCCGATCTTTCGAGAGCTTCTCTTTTTTCAGAATCTCCCGTTCGGCCTGGAACCCCATCGCCTGCTCCTGCTGGGGCGAAACCATCATGATCTGGGTCCTGCCCGTGATCGGCGCTTTGGCGCATCCGACGATCAGAAGAAGAGGCAGCAAAAGGTAGACGAAAAACCGTTTCATCGCAGATCCCCCGCTTTTTGGCTACAATTTTAACATCTTTTTATGGAGTCATCGTGAATGGTCAACATCGTCCTCGTCGAACCGAAAATTGCCCCAAATACCGGTACCATCGGCCGGCTCTGTGTCAACATGGGTGCGAAACTCCATCTGATCGAGCCTTTGGGATTCGAGATCAGCGATAGCCGGCTCAAGCGGGCGGGACTCGACTACTGGCACAAACTGGCCCCGACGATCTGGCCCTCTCTGGAGGATTTTCTGGGCGCCCACGGTCACGAGAGACTCTGGCTGGCGACGACGAAAACGGAAAAGCCGTGGTTCGAGGCCGATTACAGACCCGGCGACTGGCTGCTTTTTGGCAGCGAGACGACAGGACTGCCCGAATCGCTCCGTGAGGCCTACACCGACCGCTGCATCACGATCCCGATGACACCGGAGGGACGAAGCCTCAACATCTCGATCAGCGTCGGGATCGTCGCCTACGAGGCGGTCCGGCAAAATTTCGAAACCTTCAAAGGATTGATGTGAGAACGGTAATGGATGTGATCATGAGCCTGGGATTCGTCCTCTTCATGGTATGGATCATCAGGGGCTACCACGCCAACAAATACGAAGAGCGTTACGGGGAGAACGGTAGCGAAGCGAAAAAGAGAGAACCGGAGGAGGGCGACGAATGATCGCGCTGCTGCAGCGGGTGAGCCGCTCCTCCGTCGTCGTGGAGGGTCGTGAGATCGCCCATATCGGCCGGGGGTACAACATCCTGTTGGGCGTCCTCAAAGGCGACACCGAAGCCGATATCGACAAGCTCGTCCCCAAGATCGTCCATCTGCGGATCTTCGCCGACGAGGCGGGAAAGATGAACCGAAGCGTTCTCGACATCGGCGGCGAAGCGCTTGTGGTGAGCCAATTTACCCTGGCAGGCAGCGTCAAAAAGGGAAGACGCCCCAGTTTCGACGACGCCATGCCCCCGCAGGAGGCGAAACGTCTCTACGACATCTTCTGCGAGAGGCTGGCGGAGCACGTTCCCGTACAGCGGGGCGAGTTCGGTGCGATGATGGATGTGGAGATCCACAACGACGGCCCCGTCACTTTCATCGTCGACTCCAGGGCGCTGTGATGGCGACGTTGGAGCGTACCGGCATCACCGATGAGGCCGAAATCCGCAGTACTCTCGAAGAGGAGGGGTGGTTTAACATCTTCCGCTGGTGCGATGCGGCCGGTACCCGCTACGCCGAACACACCCATCCCTATCACGAAGTGCGCTGGATACTCTCGGGGCACCTGCAGATCGTCGAAAACGGCGTCACACTCGACCTGCTGCCCGGTGACCGGATGGAGAGCGAGGCCAACGTCCCCCACAGCGCCTACGTGCCCGAGGATGTCTGCTACATCTGCGCCAGCAGAAAGGATTGAGTTTTATTTTCGATCAAGCAAACACGTGTCATCGTTTTATTCACCATTCACCATTCACCATTCACCATTCACCATTCACCATTCACCATTCACCCCCCTTTAATCTCTTTCCTGCTATCATCTCGTTAAATAACAACAAGGAACGGTATGACAGGTTCACTGCTCCTATCCTCCGCGATTATCGCCGTTTTGGTGATCGGACTGCCTGCGGTTTTTCATCTGACACGCTACATCGGTGCCAAAAGCGACAATGTCCGAAAGAATGAAGTCTACGAAAGTGGCGTCCGCAAGACATTCAAAGATCCTTTCGACAGTTTCAATGTCCGTTTCTTCCTGGTGGGAGTCGTCTTTCTCATTTTCGACGTAGAAGTGCTCTACCTCTTTCCCTGGGCGCTGGATCTGCGTGAGCTTGGGTGGTTCGGACTCATGGAGATGTTTGTCTTTATGGGACTGCTGGTGGGTGGCTTGATCTATGTTTACCGTTCGGGGATACTCAAATGGATCTGACCACACGTAAACTCGAAGAGACCGGTATGCTGGGCGATACGGTCATCACGACCCGCATCGACGCGGTGATCGACTGGGGACGCCAGAGCTCGCTCTGGCCCTTCGTTTTCGGTACCGCCTGCTGCGCCATCGAATTCATGGCCACGGCCGCCAGCCGCTACGATATCGCCCGCTTCGGCGCCGAAGTGCTCCGCTTCTCCCCGCGCCACGCCGACCTGCTGGTAGTGGCGGGCACCGTGAGCATGAAGCAGGCACCCATTCTCAAACAGATCTACGACCAGATGCCCGAACCCCGCTGGGTCATCGCGATGGGAGCCTGTGCCAGCAGCGGCGGTTTCTACGACAACTACACGACGCTTCAGGGGATCGACGCCATCGTTCCCGTGGACGTCTACATCGCCGGGTGCCCCCCGCGCCCCGAGGCGCTCCTGGACGCGGTGGTGGAGATACAGAAGATGCTCTGGAAAGAGCCCGCGCTCGAACCCCGTCACCCCGATTTCAAGGGGGTGCTGGATGATTGAGACCGAAGCGCTGCAAAATGCCGTCGCTTCGCTGGAGGCGGCGGGCAGCATGGGGAAGACCCCGGTGCTCAAAGTGGCGGCCGAGGATCTCTTCGCACTGGCCGAGGCGCTGAAAGAGCGGATGGATTACACCTTTCTGCTCGACGTCACGGCGATCGACTGGCTCACCTACCCGCGGCCGCCCGCCTCGCGTTTCGAGCTGGTCTACCTCTTTCGTCACGAAAATTTCCGCGATACACTGGCTGTGAAGGTAGCGGTGAAAGAGCCGGAAACGGGCGTGAAGAGCCTCACACCGCTCTATCTGGCGGCCGACTGGCTGGAGCGGGAAGTGTACGATCAGTACGGCATCCGTTTTTCGGGCCACCCGACTCTCAAACGCATCCTCAACCATCTGCAGTTTCAGGGCCATCCGTTGCGCAAGGACTATCCCGCCACGGCCAGGCATCTGTGTACCGAAACCCAGGACATGATGGACGAGCTGGGTCCCAAAATCGCCGCCAAAGGGTACGACATCGCGCGCGACAACCTGATGGTCCTCAACCTCGGCCCCTCCCACCCGGCCAGTCACGGTACGATCCGTACCATCGTGGCCCTCGACGGCGAGCGGATCGTGGCCGCCGCCAGCGAGATCGGCTACCTGCACCGGGGCTTCGAGAAGAGCTGTGAAAGCCACACCTACAACCAGATCGTTCCCTACACCGACCGGCTCAACTACTGCTCGGCCCTGATGAACAACATCGCCTTCGTCAAGACCGTCGAAGAGATGCTGGG
>NZ_JAOZOZ010000126.1 GCF_029933015.1 Hydrogenimonas sp.
CGACCCCTCGTAGAGGCTCTCTTCGAGGGTTTCGATGTCGTAGTGGTAGCGCTGCATATCCTTGATCAGCCGCTCCGTCTTCTCGTCTAAAAAGGCGTGCATATCCTCCAGCGTGCCGCTGGCCTCCAGCCTTTTCGTGGCACGGTCGAATCGGTAACAGGCGCTCCCTTCCACGACGAAGGCATAGGAGATGATCTGCAGCCCTTCCTCTGTCATTTCGGGAAGACGGAGAATCAACACGGCGTATCCGTCACCGAGCTCGAATTCGGAAGGATGGCTGGCGTTTTCGATGTCTTCGAGCAGCAGCGCGTCGATCTTCACGATCTTCCTCTCTTTATATAGGAGTGGCGCAGAAAACTGTTCTTGCCCCGCTTTTTCACCTCGTACATCGCCATATCGGCATATTTCTTCAGGGTGAACTCCTCTTTGGCATCCTCGGGAAAATCGCTGATGCCGATACTGGCCGAAATCGTATCGATCTCCCTGTTGGCACCGTAGGGCTCTTTCAACGCCTTGACGATCTCGCCCGCCAGTTTCAGGGCTTCGCCCCCCTTTCTGTAGGTGATCACGACAAATTCGTCTCCGCCGAGTCGTGCGATGAAATCGTCTTTGCCGGTGAGTCTTTTCAGGCGTGCGGCCACCTGTTTGAGCACCCTGTCCCCCACACCGTGCCCCAGCGTGTCGTTGATCTGCTTGAAGCCGTCGAGATCGATGAAAAAGAGCGAGAACGGTTTTCCCTTTTCGATACAGCGCTTCAGCTTCGTTTCGAAGAAGAAGCGGTTCGGTATGTCGGTAAGGCTGTCGAAGCGGGACTGCTGCTCCACCTTTTCGAGAAGCTGAAGCATCATCCGGTTCTTCTCCTCGATCCTGTGGAGGAGCTTGATCGTGAAAAGCGGAAGTATCAGCACCGTCAGGGCCATATAGAGCACCAGATCGACATGGGCATGCCAGTAGGGGCTGGCCAGGTAGAGCAGAAGGATCGCCGCGAGGGAAATACCGCCGGAGAGATAGAGGTATCGGATACCAAAACGAATACCGTAGCCCAGAATGATCCAGAGATAGAGAATGCTGAAAAGAAAACCGTACTTCTCCAGAAAGAAAATCAGGGCGGTCACCACCGTGATATCGAGGAACAACACCACCATTTTTCTCACGTTCACGCCTTTTTCCGGATATTTTTTGATAAAGAGCAGATGCTGCAGCGACGCGACGGCGAAAAAGAGATAGTAGGCATCGAGTTTCAGCATCGGCCTTCCGCCGTAGATGTAGATATTGAGATACAGAAGCATCATCGCGATGATCAGGATATAGGCCAGTCGCGTATAGGCCTGGTCAAGCTCGTCCCGGTAATAGAAATCGATGGCTTCGACGCGCATACGGACACTTCCCTTCTCTGCGTTGGCAAAGCTGCATTGTAACACATATCGTTAAAGAAAAACGTAAAAAAGTGTCCGATACGGGGAAACCGGGCTTTCGCCGAGGTCAATACTCCTTTTCGACTTTCTCCAGCAGCTTCTTCACGTCGTTGACGGCCAGTTTCTTCCGCTCGATGTTGAGGATTCCCTCCTTCTTGAGCTGCTGCAGATGGCGGTTGACGACGTGCCGCACCGTCCCGATGAGCGAGGCGATCTCGTCGTGGGGAAGATTCTGCAGGAGTCCCAGATGCTTGACGGGGTTTTTGAGATCGAGGTTTTTGAGGATCAGCTTCATGAGGCGCGTCGAGGTGTCGTAGAGGGAGAGATCGGTCGCCAGCTCCTCCACCTGCCGCATCTGTCTGGCTATGTAGGGGAAAAAGGCGCGGTTGAAGGCGCGGTTGGTCTCAAGCCACTCCCGCACCTTCTCGATCGGCAGCTCCAGCACTTTGACATGGTCCAGCGCTTCGGTCATCACTTCGTGTCTCCTGCCGTCGAGCACGGTCAGCACGTCGAACATGTCGTGGGGTCCCAGAAGATAGAGGGTCTGTTCCCGGTTGTTGGCGGGGTTGTAGCGGTAGACTTTGATCCGGCCTTCGATGATGATGTAGAAGTGTCTGAGGGTGTCGTCGTCGTCCATGGCGGGGGAGCCTTTGGGGTATTCGCGGATCCTGCCGACGCGGTTGATCTCGTCGATCAGTTTCCCGCCGATCTCCTCGAAAGGCTCCAGATGTTTGAAATGCAGCATCAAAAATCCAATCCGAAGCTGCCGAAAGCGCCCATGTTGGGATCGGTGCGGCCCATCTGCGTGCTTTTGCTCCTGAGCATCAGTATGTCGTTTTTCGGATCGATCCCCTGGGGGCAGACGGCGGTGCATTCGCCGCAGAGGGTGCAGTCCCAGACCCCGTCACGCTGCACGGCGTCGATCTTCCCTTCGACGTCCGCTTCCCTGGGATCGGCCACGTAGCGCCAGACGCGGGTCAGGGCGAAGGGCCCGGCGAAGAGCGGTTTGGTCTCGAAGACCGGGCAGGCGCTATAGCAGGAGTGGCAGAGGATGCAGTCGGTCTGCACTTCGGTCCGCTTCTCCGCCTCCGGCGTCACGACGGCTTCGGGATTCGGTGTCCCCAGCCAGGCTCCCACGCGTTTGAGCGTCTCAAAGCCGCCGCTCTGATCGGTCACCAGGTCCTTGATGACGGGAGCGAAGCGCAGCGGCTCCACCAGGTCTCCCTCTTCGGGCTTGTAGGCGCAGGCGAGCACCTCCCTTCCGTTGACCCGCACGGCGCAGCTGCCGCAGACACAGCTTCTGCAGCCGCTTCGGAAAGTGAGGGTAGGGTCCTTCTTCGTCTTGATCGACGTCAGCGCCTCCAGCAGCGTCATCCCCTCCTCGATCTCCCACTCCTGGACGATCTCCGCCGGCTCGCGGCCCGCATGGTAGCGTTTGATGGAAATTTTGATCATGCATCTTCCTCGTCGTCGTAGTCTTCGCGGCCGTTGCCGCCCGTTTCGTACTCCTCTTCCCGGGGAATGAGCTCCCTTTCGACCGTCTCGATCAGCTTTTCGGTCTCTTCCAGTTTCGCTTCGGCCTCCTCCAGCTCTTTTTCCAGCCGCTCGGCGGTCAACACTTCCCGATTCCCCGTTCCCGGTTCCCGATTCCCGATTCCCGATTCCCGATTCCCTTTCTCCATTCCCATCAGGCCAGTCCTTTCCACTCGTTGCAGAGCACGCCGTTCTCTTTCCAGGCGAGGGAGTGGACGCCGCCGAACTTCCCGTCGTCCTCTTCCGGAAAATCCTCCCGCTGGTGCGCGCCGCGGGACTCGTTGCGGCCGATGGCTCCCACCAGCATCGCTTCGGCCAGTTCCACCATGTTGCCGAACTCGATGAATTCGGTCAGGTTGGTGTTGTATTCGCGGCTCTTGTCGGCGATCCCCATGAAGGGCAGCTCCTTCTGCATCTGCCGGATCACCGAAAGGACTCCTTTGAGTCCCATCTCGTTGCGGAGGATGCCGACGTTGCGGTAGAAGATCTTGCCCAGGAAGTCCCGCTTTTCGTAGAAGTCGATCTGGTTCGTGAAGCGGGGAATCGCCGCCACGAAGTTTCTGTCCTTTTCGAACTGTCCGCTCGATGCGGGCGAGATCTCCCCGTTTCGGCGGGCGAAGGCCGCGGCGTTCTCTCCCGCTTCCCTGCCGAAGACGACGGTCTCGAGCAGCGAGTTGCCCCCCAGACGGTTGGCGCCGTGGACTTTGGCGTTGGCGCACTCCCCGCAGGCGAAGAGCCCCTCCACCTTCGTCATGTGGTCGCGGTCCACGTCGATGCCCCCCATCGTGTAGTGGGCCACGGGCTTGATCGGGATGAGGTCGCAGACCGGATCGACCCCTTCGTAGAGCCGGGCCAGCTTGCGCTCCTGGGGCAGATTCTCCTCGATGAAGGCCTCCCCCAGATGGCGGATATCCAAAAAGACCTCCTCGCCCTGTTCGAGCTGCTCCCAGATCGCTTTGGAGACCTGGTCGCGGGTGAGGAGTTCGTCGACGAAGTGCTCCCCTCTGCCGTTGACGATCCTGCCGCCCGCGCCCCGGGCGCTCTCGCTGATCAGGATGCCGCTGGACCTCAGCGCCGTGGGGTGAAACTGCACGTACTCCAGGTCGCTCAGCACGCATCCGGCCCTCATCGCCGCCGCCAGGCCGTCGCCGGTGGTCGCCGTGGAGTTGGTCGTAAAGCCTCGGTAGAGGCCGGCGTATCCGCCGCTGGCCACGACGACGCTTTTCGCGCCGATCGCCTTCACCTCGCCGCTTCTCATCTCGATCGCCGTGACGCCCGTCACCCGGTTCTCCTCGACGATGAAGTTGAGCAGGTAGTGCTCGTCGTAAAACCCGATACCGGCTTTGAGTGCCGCATCGTAGAGGGTGTGGAGAATCTTCAGTCCCGTGTAGTCCTGGGCGTAGCAGGCCCGCTTGCCGCTGGCGCCTCCCAGCCTTCGCTGCGCCACCTTTCCGTCCCCGAGACGGCTGAAGGGGGTGCCCAGGCCGTCGAGCCACGCGATCGCCTCGGGCGCCTTCTCGCACAGACGGCGCACCATCTCTTCGTCGGCCAGCGTATGGGCCGATTTCATCGTGTCGGCGATATGGGCCTCCACACTGTCGGGTTCGACATGGCCCAAGGCGGCGTTGATACCGCCCTGGGCCATCGATGTCTGGGAACGGGTCGGACGCACTTTGCCCAGCACCGCCACCTTCGCGCCCGCTTCATGGGCCGCCAGCGCCGCGCAGAGTCCGGCCCCGCCGCCTCCTACGATCAAAACATCCATCATTCACGATTCCTGCACAAATTTTTGG
>NZ_JAOZOZ010000127.1 GCF_029933015.1 Hydrogenimonas sp.
GAAACACTTCGCCCAGCTGCACCTTGATGTCGATGTAGCTGTACCACTGCGGTCCCGACGCCTCGCCGAAGCGCTCCGCCAGATGCGCGATATAGGTGAACGAACGATCGTCCTTGACGTTTTGGCGCAGAAGCCGGTTTTGCTGCAGGTCGGTGAAGAGCTCGGCCGAGCTTCTGAAAAGGACCGACCCGTCGAAGACGCGCTTGTACCACTCCCACTCGCGGTTGGGGGAGTAGTGGGCCCGGAAGTAGTTGCGCAGCCAGTTGCGGTATTTGAGGTCGCGGGCCTTTTCGATGTCGGCCA
Organism: Hydrogenimonas sp.; assembly: GCF_029933015.1. Classification (GTDB taxonomy): domain Bacteria; phylum Campylobacterota; class Campylobacteria; order Campylobacterales; family Hydrogenimonadaceae; genus Hydrogenimonas. The sequence goes on from NZ_JAOZOZ010000127.1 coordinate 304, forward strand.
TCTCGTAGTAGGGGCGATAGCCGAAAAAGAGCTCGTCGGCCCCGTCGCCGCTGAGGAGTACCTTGATCCCCTCTTTTCGAATATTTTTCGATAGAAACCACAGCGGCACGGCGGCCGGGTCGCCCAGGGGCTCGTCCAGACGGGCCGCCAGGGCGTCGGCGCACTCCAGAAACTCCTCCATGCCCATCTCGAAGGCGTGGTGGTCGCTGCCGATATGCTCCGCCACCCTCTCGGCGTAGCGCCGTTCGTCGTATTTCTCGTGTCCTTCGTAGCCCACGGTGAAGGTGGGCAGGGGCTTTCGCAGACGTTTCTGCGCCATCGCCGCCACCAGCGAGCTGTCGACGCCGCCGCTGAGCAGCGCCCCCAGCGGCGCATCGCTCACCAGGCGGTACGCTACGCTCTCCTCGATCAGAGATGCCACTTCCGCCGTCTCCATGCGCCTGTCCGAGGGATCCACCGCCGCGATATCATCGACCGACGTTTCGATCTCCCCGTTTTTGAGGCGCAGGTAGCCTCCGGGCTCCAGCTGCCGGATCTGCGGATAGAAGGTTTCGGGCGAGATGAAAGACTGAAAGGAGAGGTAGGAGGTGATCCGCTCCCGCGACCATTGGATCTCGGGAAACATCGCCAGAATCGCCCCGATTTCGGAGGCGAAGACGAAACTCTCGCCCATCCGTGCGTAGTAGAGCGGCTTTTTCCCGAAAGGATCGCGGAAAAGGTGCAGCGTCCCCTCCCGCCACAGGGCCATGGCGTACATCCCCCGCAGATGCCGGGGCGTCTCTCTCCCCCATTTCAGAAAGGCCCGCGCCGCCACCTCCGTGTCGCTGCCGGTGGCGAACGCACCGCCCAGCTCCTTTCGAAGCTCCCGGTAGTTGTAGATCTCGCCGTTGAGCAGGATCGTCGTGTCGCCCACCCGCATCGGCTGGTCGGCCTCCGGCAGCGGATCGATGACGCTCAGACGGTGATGCCCCAGAAAAAAGCCGTCCCCCGCCAGAACTCCCGAAGCGTCCGGCCCCCGATGGGCCAGCAGCGAAAAAGCCCTGCGGGCTCTCTCTTCGTCATAAGGCCCCACAATCCCGAAAATGGCGCACATAGATCCATCCTCTTTCCAAAAATGCCCCGATTATATCAAACCCCATCCCCCACTTACTCCAAACTATCAACTATAAACCATCCACCATCCACCGCGCCGAAGGCGCACCCCATTCCCGATTTCCGTTTCCCGATTTCCGCTTTCCGATTCCCGTTCCCCGCGCCAAAGGCGCCCCCCGTTCACTGTTCACGCTTCACCATTCCCCGCGGCACCGCCGCTCCCATCCTAATCTGTTTAAAAGCGTAATTTAACTAAAATCCACCAAATTACGATCTAATAACAATGTAACAGATTCCAAAAGGCAGACAAATACATGACAAACATCATTCTCTGCGGCGGTAGCGGCACGCGGCTTTGGCCCATCAGCCGGAAACTGATGCCCAAGCAGTTCATCAAACTTTTCGGTGACCGTTCCCTTTTTCAGATGACGGTAGAGCGCAATGCGCCTCTTTGCCGTTCCCAGTTCATCGTCTCCAACGAAGACCAGTACTTTCTCGCCGTCGACCAGATCGAAGAGCTCGAAACAGATGCGAAACGGCCCCATCGGCACTCCACCTTTCTTCTGGAACCCGTGGGCAGAAACACCGCACCCGCCATCGCCCTGGCCTGCTTCGCCATCGACGAGGACCAGGTGGTGCTGGTCACTCCCAGCGACCATCTCGTCAAAGACCAGGCCGCCTACGAAAAGGTGCTCCGGCGCGCCAAAACCCTCGCAGAAGCGGACCGTCTGGTCACTTTCGGCATCCGGCCCGACCGGCCCGAAATCGGATACGGCTATATCGAAGCCGACGGCGAAGATGTCGCGGCCTTTCACGAAAAACCGGACGCCGAGACGGCACAGCGCTATGTGGAGAGCGGCAGATTCTACTGGAACAGCGGCATGTTCTGCTTCAAAGCGGGCGTCTATCTGGAGGAGCTTCGCACCCATGCGCCGGAGATTTTCGAAGCGGCCCAGAAAGCCTACGAACGCGCGAAAACCAACGGCATGATCCGCATCGGCCTCGACGATATGGAAAACATCCCCGAAGAGAGCATCGACTACGCCGTCATGGAAAAGAGCCGAAACGTCAAAGTGGTCCCGGCCGACATCGGATGGAACGACGTGGGCAGCTTCGACGCCCTGGACGAGGAGTACCCCAAAGACGAAAACGGCAACACGGCCGTCGACAACCTCATAGCCATCGACAGCCGCGACAATCTCATCGTAGCGGACGGGCGTACCATCGCGACGATCGAGGTGGAAGGCCTCTACATCGTCGACACCCCCGACGCCCTGCTCATCGGCAAAAAAGGAACCTCCCAGAAGATCAAGGAGGTCGTCGCCAGACTCAAAAAGAGCCAGAGCGAACTGCCCAACATCCACCTCACCGTCCACCGCCCCTGGGGGACCTACACGGTGCTCGAAGACAGCGAACGCTACAAGATCAAAAAGATCATGGTCAAGCCCGGTAAGCGCCTCAGCCTCCAGAAGCACTACCACCGCAACGAGCACTGGATCGTCGTCAGCGGCACGGCGCTGGTGCGCGTCGGCGACGACGAGAGGATCGTCCGGGCCAACGAATCGACCTACATCCCGATGGGCGAGCTGCACCGCCTCGAAAATCCGGGAAAGATTCCTCTTATCCTGATCGAGGCCCAGGTGGGCGAGTATACGGGCGAAGACGACATCGTCCGCGTCGACGACGATTTCGACCGCTGCTGAGCCATGAGCGCGAAAAGACTCCCCGACGACATTTTCCGATGCATCGTCGAAAACACGCCGCTGGTTTCGGTGGACCTGATCCTGATGCGCGAGGGGCGCGTGCTGCTGGGCAGGCGGCGAAACCCTCCGGCGAAAGGGTACTGGTTCACCCTGGGCGGCCGGGTATTCAAAAACGAGCGCATCCGTGACGCCATAGATCGCATCATGCTCGATGAAACCGGCGGCGGATTTGCAGGAGAACCCACCTTTGTCGGCGTTTTCGAGCACCTCTACGACGACGGCATCTACGACGGCGTCTCGACCCACTACCTCAATCTCGCCTACCGCATCGGGGTCGAAACCCTGAGCGGTCTGCCGAGAGACCAGCACGACGACTACCGCTGGTTCAGAGTCGAAGAGCTGCTCGAAAGTGCCGAAGTGCACCCATATGTCAAAGACTATTTCACAAAAGAGAAAGGAACCATTCCACAATGAACAACGAAAACAGAAAAGTAGCACTGATTACCGGTATCACAGGCCAGGACGGAAGCTACCTCGCGGAGTTTCTGCTGAAAAAAGGGTACATCGTCCACGGCATCAAACGCCGCGCCTCCCTCTTCAACACCGACCGGATCGACCATCTCTACCAGGATCCCCATGTCGAAAACCGCCACTTCATCCTCCACTACGGCGACATGACCGACAGTATGAACCTCACCCGCATCATCCAGGAGGTGCAGCCCGACGAGATCTACAACCTCGCCGCCATGAGCCACGTGGCCGTCAGCTTCGAAACTCCCGAATACACGGCCAACGCCGACGGCATCGGCACCCTGCGCATCCTCGAGGCGGTCCGCCTCCTGGGGCTGGAGAAAAAGACCAAAATCTACCAGGCCTCCACTTCCGAGCTCTACGGCAAGGTGCAGGAGATCCCCCAGACTGAAAAGACCCCTTTCTATCCCCGCAGCCCATACGCCGTGGCCAAGATGTACGCCTTCTGGATCACCGTCAACTACCGGGAAGCCTACGACATGTTCGCCTGCAACGGCATCCTCTTCAACCACGAATCCCCTGTCCGCGGCGAAACCTTCGTCACCCGCAAGATCACCCGCGCCGCCTCGAAAATCGCCCTGGGACTCCAGGATAAACTCTACCTGGGCAACCTCGACGCCAAACGCGACTGGGGCCACGCCAAAGACTACGTCCGCATGATGTGGATGATCCTCCAGGCCGACACCCCCGAAGACTGGGTCATCGCCACGGGCCAGACCACCAGCGTCCGCGACTTCGTCCGCATGGCCTTCGGCTATGCCGGCATCGAACTGGCCTTCAAAGGCACGGGAGTGGATGAAGTGGGCTTTATCGCCGGCATCGACGAAAAGCGTATGAAAGAGCTTGACCTCGATCCTTCGCACCTGACGGAAGGCAAAGAGATCGTCGCCGTCGACCCCCGCTACTTCCGCCCCACCGAAGTCGACCTGCTCATCGGCGACGCCACCAAAGCCAAAGAGAAACTGGGCTGGGTCCCAGAGTACTCCCTCGAAGAGCTGATCCACGACATGATGGAAAGCGACCTGAAACTGATGAAAAAGGACGAATACCTCAAAGAGGGCGGGTATACGATCATGAACTACTTCGAGT
>NZ_JAOZOZ010000026.1:0-3407 GCF_029933015.1 Hydrogenimonas sp.
TGCAAAGAGGTCTCGCGCCGGTCCCGGCCTCGTGGCGGGATGCACTGCCTCTCGTGGCCAACCCCGACAATCCTTTGACATCGGAGAAGATCGCCCTGGGCGAGAGACTCTTTTTCGATCCCGTTCTCTCGAAAGACCGGACGATCAATTGTGCGACCTGCCATATTCTGGAGGAGGGCGGTGACGACAACCGCCCCACCGCCATCGGTTTTCACGATCTTCCCAACCCGAAGCATCTCAACTCTCCCACCGTGCTCAACGCGGCTTTGGCCAAAAGGCAGTTCTGGGACGGCAGAAGTCCCGATGTGGAGGATCAGGCCAAAGGACCGATCCAGGCGCCTTTCGAGATGGCGATGACGCCCGAAGAGGTGGTGCGCAGGATTAGGGCGGATCGAAGTTACGTCGATGCGTTCGGCAGGGTCTTTCCACAAGAGGGAATCACTTTCGACACCGTCACGAAAGCGATCGGCGCCTATGAAAGGACGCTGCTGACCAGAGGGGCTTTCGACCGCTTCCTCGAAGGTGATGACGACGCCATTTCCCAAAGGGCGAAAGAGGGGCTGAATCTTTTCATCCGTCTCGGCTGCAAAGGGTGCCACACGGGCGTGGCCGTAGGGGGGCAAAGTCTGCAACGTTTTCCGCTGCGCCCCTACAACGGTCTTCTCGCGCCCGAATCGAGATTCGTCGACGGTGAGAGATATTTCGCCGGTTTCAGATGGCAAAAGCCCAAAGACACGCCCTATCCCTTCGACGATATCGGCGGATTTCACGGGCGAAACGGCCAGTTTCTCTTCAGGGTGCCGATTTTGCGCAATATCACCCGTACCGCACCCTATTTCCACAACGGTGCGGTGGATAAGATCGAGGAGGCGGTGCGCATCATGGCCCGGCATCAGCTGGGACTGACGCTGACACGAGAGCAGATCGAAAGCATCGTCGCGTTTTTGAAAACCCTCGAAGGCGACGTGGTGGAGTACCGACGAGAATGAGGTGGCGGGTCTACGTCATTTTGTTGATGACGGCTTTGTTGAGCGGGGCGGAGCCTATAAGCTGGTACGGGGATTTCGACAGGGCCTTGCGGGTTTCGCGCCAAAGCGGCAGACCGATGCTCGTCGTGCTGGTCGAAAGAGGATGCCGTCCCTGCGGCGATCTTTTGCGGCGTCTGGCTTCCGACGGAGAACTCGTCGCAACGATTTCGGAAAGGACGATCCCCATTTTGGTGACCAGGGAGAACGAAGACTACCCGGTGGAGCTGCTCTATACATTGGAGTATCCGACCCTTTTTCTCCTCTCACCCGAAGAGACCTTTCTGGGTGAGCCTGTGCGGGGAGATGTCCACCTTTCAGTGTTGAGGCGACTGCTCGAAGAAGAACTTCCGCACGAAGGCCGCCTGTTTGGGAGATAGCTCCATCGTATCGACCTGCGTGCCGTTGTCATCCAGGATCAGGAGGCGGCCGTTTTCGAGTTTCAGGTGGCTTTTCCCCCACTTTTTGAGGTAGTTGTCGTAGGCGAGGAAGACTTTGGCGTTGTCGAGTTTGAGCTTTTCGCCGGTCCGTTTGTCGAGGAGGTCGAGCCCGCCCAGGGTTTTGGTCAGCTCGTAGGGAAACCAGGGTTTGATCTTTTCGATCACCTGGGGATCTTTTTTCTCGGGCATGTTGACGATGAAAGCCGAGATGGCCAGAAAGGCGAAGACGACCATCAGGACGTAGACGATTTTTTTGCTGAACATGGTTTCAGAGTTCCTTGTTGAAAAGTTTTTCGATATAGGCTTTCGCCTTCTCGTCGAGCAGTCTCATCCGCTCCTTTCCCTTGGGCAGGGAGGCGCGCAGAGCCTTCATCTCTTCGAGAAAGTCGGCGATGGAGTCGGGAATGACCGTTTCGATGGCGCGGCGCAGATACTTGGCCACCGAGGGGGAGATGCCCGACGTGGAGAAAGCGACCGTCAGTGCCCCTTTCCTGGTGTAGGAGGGAAAGATGAAGTCGCAGTAGTCGACCGAATCGACACTGTTGCAGAGGATGTGGCGGCTCTGGCAGGCGTCGTAGATCTCTTTTTGCAAAGAGAGGTCGTCGACGGCGACGATGACGACGAAAACGCCTTCGAGATCTTCGGGACGGTAGGGGCGCCTGTGGAAGGTCAGGCCGTGGCCTTCGATCATCCCCCTCACATCTTCGGAAATTTCGGGAGCCACGACGGTGATGTCGTCGGTGAAGTCGAGCAGTTTTTCGAGTTTCTCGCCGGCGATGTAGCCGCCGCCGACGAGGAGGATTTTTCTGCCGTCGAGTTTGATGAAAGCCGGAAAATACGCCATGAAACGCCTCGGTTTTAAATGGGATTATCTTAGCACAGAGTGGTTGAGAGGGGGTTGATGCGCATCAAGGAAAGGTTAATGAACAAACCTTTATAATGGGCCCAAAAAACGGAACGGAAGATCGATGGAAAAAGAGTTTTTGACGAGGATTCAGAAGGGTTTCCCGATCTCGGAGCGACCTTTCGCCGAGCTGGCCGAAGAGCTGGGAAGCAGCGAAGAGGAGCTGCTGGACCTTTACAGGAGATTGAAAGAGGAGAAGGTGATTCGCCAGACATCGGCCATCTTCGATACGAAGTCCCTGGGATACAAGTCGTCCCTGGTCGCATTCAAGGTGGCCGACATCGAAAGGGCGGCGGAGATCATCAACGAGCACCCCGGTGTCAGCCACAACTACGAGCGGGACAACCCCTACAATCTCTGGTTCACGATCGCCGTGGCGCCCGATTCGAAACTGGGACTCGAAAAAACGGTGGAGCTGCTGGCCGAGCGAACGGGCGCCGAGAGCTTCATCATCCTCCCGACGAAAAAGATGTTCAAAATTTCGGTGCAGTTGGACGTCAAAGGAGACCGGGCCAAAAAGGAGAGGGTGAAACGCGCGAAAAAGGAGCCGATGGAGCTGGAACCGATCCACTACGAAATGATCAAGGGGCTGCAAAGAGACATCGAGCCGGTGGCCGAGCCTTTCGCCCAGCTGGTGGAATCTCTGGGAATCGACCACGCGACCCTGGCCCGAGAGGCGGAGCGGATGAAAAAGGCGGGGCTGATGCGCCGTTTCGCCGCCATCCTCTACCACCGCAAAGCCGGCTTCACCGCCAACGCCATGGTGGTCTGGAAAGTCCCCGAAGAGCGGGCCGAAGCGATCGGCGAGACGGTCGCCGCCTACAGCGCCGTCAGCCACTGCTACCTGCGCCCCGTCTATCCCGAGTGGCCCTATCCGCTCTTTTCGATGGTTCACGGCAAAAGCAGAGAGGAGGTCGAGGGCATCGTCGAGGAGATGGCCGAAGAGATCGGCGTAAAAGAGTATAATTACCTATACTCGACCAGGGAGTTCAAAAAGGTGAGGATCGAGTATTTCTCGCCGGAGTTCGAAAAGTGGGA
>NZ_JAOZOZ010000026.1:3507-15439 GCF_029933015.1 Hydrogenimonas sp.
TGTTCAAACAGTACAAAGAGGCGATCGAGAGTTCCAACATCGTTTCAAAGACCGACATCAACGGTATCATCACTTTCGTCAACGACGAATTCTGCAAGATTTCCGGCTACAGCCGGGACGAGCTGATCGGCAAGAACCACAACATCGTCCGGCATCCCGATGTACCCAAGTCCAATTTCAAGAAGCTGTGGGATACGATCCTGGCCAAAAAGACCTTCAAGTCGACCGTCAAGAACCGGGCCAAGGACGGGAGCACTTTCTACGTCAACACGACGATCATACCTATCCTCGATGAAAAAGGGGAGATCGAGGAGTTCATCGCCATCCGCTACGACGTCACCAAAGAGGTGGAGCTCAAAATGGCGCTGGAGAAGAAGGAGCGGGAGCTGGAACTGCTCAACAAAACCCTCGAGGAGCGCGTCAAACTCCAGACCCGCAAGCTCTACGAACTCAACAAGCATCTCGAGGAGCGTGTCCGTGAAGAGGTGCGCAAGAACGAAGAGAAGCAGAAGATGCTCTTTCTGCAGTCGCGGCTGGCGAGTCTGGGGCAGATGATGGCCAACATCGCCCACCAGTGGCGGCAGCCCCTGACCGAACTGGCTCTGGCGCTCTTCAATCTCAAGAAGGCGGCCCAGAAGCACGACGACGCGCTGGTGGATGCGGCCTACGGCGACGCCAAGGTCCTGATCCAGAACATGTCCCAGACGATCGAAGACTTCATCAACTTCTTCAAACCGGACAAGCCCAAAGCACCGTTTCTGCTCTCAGAAAGCCTGGAGGAGGCGCTGCAGATATTGGAGAAGACCCTGGTGAAGGAGTATATCGAGATCCACAGGGAGATCGACGGCACGCTGAAGGTGACGGGGGTGATCAACGAACTCTCACAGGTACTCATCAACCTGCTGCAGAACGCCAAGGACGCCTTCAGGCAGAGAAACGTCAAAGAACGCCGGATCGATATCCGGATTTTCAGAAAAGGAGAGGAAGCCGTGATCGAGATCGCCGACAATGCGGGGGGTATCGAAACCGAAGCGCTGGAGCGGATTTTCGAACCCTACTTTACGACCAAGCATGCCGCCCAGGGGACCGGTCTGGGACTTTTTATGTCCAAGATGATCGTCGAGAAGAGTTTCGGCGGGACGATCGACGTGCAAAACAGCGGGGGCGGTGCGAAATTTACGATCAGACTGCCGATGGAGCCGTGAGATGTCGTGCCGTACCAAACTCTCCCAACTGAACATTCTTCTCGTCGAAGACGAAAAACGACTCGCAGAGCTGCTGAAAAAAGCGATCGGGGACTACTTCGCCGGCTTTTGGATCGCATCCGACGGTATCGAGGGGCTCGAACTCTTCAGAAAAAGAAAACCCGATGTGGTCATCACCGACATCACGATGCCGAAAATGACGGGGCTCGAACTGGCCGAAGCGATCAAGAAGGAGAGTCCCGACACGCCGATCGTCATTCTGAGCGCCTACAGCGACAAGGAGAAGCTGCTGGGTGCCATCGACGTGGGAGTCGTCAAATATTTCATCAAGCCCTTCGATCCGGAGGAGCTTCTGAGCTACCTCTGCACGCTGGCCGACAGGATCAAGAAGCAGAGCCTGATCCGGCTGCTGGAGCCTTTCACCTACGATCTGCAGAGCGAACAGCTCTTCAAAAAAGGGGTGCTGGTGCATCTGAGCAAACGGGAGAGCAGGTTCATCGCACAGCTTCTCTACAGCCCCAACCACTATCTCTCCAACGAATCGATCAAGGAGCGGCTCTGGGAAGGCGAGGCAGTGAGCGACGAGCGTCTGCGCACCTTCATCAAACGTGTCCGTCAAAAGAGCGACAAAAGGCTCATCGAGAACGTCTCGGGACAGGGATACGTGCTGAGGGTGGAAAGTCGGAAGTGAAAGGGGTTCAGCGCCAGGAGACGGGCAGAGTGTGACGCAGGGCGGTTTCGTCGAACGTTTTTGTGGGTTTTCCCAGGTGGGCGATGTTGTCGGGTGTTTCGACGAATCTCTGGAGGTAGTAGGTACGCTCGTAGCCTCTCTTTTTGAGCTCCTCCATCATGCGGTTGATGTCATCGGGATCCAGCAGGTCGGCATGGACGGTGGTGCGTACCTCGAAGTCGAATCCTTCGGCGATCAGAAAATCGAGTGTCTCGATGAAGTTCAGATAACGGCTCGAGCCGGTGATGTAGCCGAACTTTTCGCTTTCGGCCTTGAAATCGAGGGCGATATAGTCGACCAGACCCTTTTTGACCAGTGATTTGACCCGCTGTGGATTGAGGCCGTTGGTGTCGAGTTTGATCGAAAAACCGAGCTCCCTGATCGAACGGCATACCGGTTCCAGATCGTGGAGCGTCGGTTCCCCTCCGCTGAGTACCACGCCGTCGAGCAGCCCGATGCGCCGCTTCAGGAAGTCCAGCAGGTCGTCGACACTGTAACTCCCCTCTTTCGAAAAGACGATGTCGCTGTTGTAGCAGTACATGCAGCGCATGTTGCACCCGGAAAACCAGACGATCGCCGCCAGTTTCCCGGGATAGTCGACGTGGGTGAAAGGGGTGATGTCGTAGATCGGTTTATCGTTCGACAAACGGTTTCCTCTGTCGGTGCTCCCCTTTTTTTCCTATGTTGAAACTCTCTACGGGGCGGTGATACCCCATCACACGAGTATAGACGGTGCATCTGGTACGTTTGTGTTCCAGTCTTTCAAGCAGTTTTTCTCGATTCATTCGTTCTCCTTTCAAATTGGGTTTGAGACTCTTCGTGACCTCCCCGATCACGAGGCCGCTTCCTCCGAATCGTCCTCTTCGACGATCTCGTCGCAGGTGAGCAGCAGCTCCTCGTCGCATTTTGGGCAGTACTCGTGCTCTCCCGGAATGTAGCCGTGTTTTGGGCAGACCGAAAAGAGCGGGGTGATCGTGATGTAGGGGAGCCTGAAGTTGGTGATCACCTTTTTGACGAGGTTGCGGCACGTTTCGGCGGAGCTGATCCGCTCGCGCATGTACAGGTGCAGGACCGTGCCGCCCGTGTATTTGCACTGCAGCGCATCCTGCAGCTCCAGCGCCTCGAAGGGGTCTTCGGTCCAGTCCACGGGTATCTGGGAGGAGTTGGTGTAGTAGATGTTTTCCTCCATGCCCGCCTGGATGATTCCCGGATACCGTTTCCTGTCCTCCTTGGCGAAGCGGTAGGTGGTCCCCTCGGCCGGTGTGGCTTCGAGATTGTAGAGGTTTCCCGTCCTCTCCTGGTAGCCTTTGAGCTTTTCACGCATGAAATCGAGGATATCCATCGCGAATTTCTGGCCGGTCGGCGTGGCGATGTGGTCGCTGTCGCCGGTGAAGTTCCGGATCATCTCGTTCATGCCGTTGACGCCGATCGTGGAGAAGTGGTTGTTGAAGCCGGGCAGGTAGCGTTTGGTATAGGGAAAAAGGCCCCGGTCGTAGAGCTCCTGGATGAAGCGCCTTTTTTTCTCCAGCGTGGAGGAGGCCATGTCCATCAGCTCCTCCAGACGGGCGTAGAGACCCTTTTTGTCTCCCTTGTAGACGAATCCCAGCCGCGCCATGTTGATCGTCACGACGCCGATGCTTCCGGTCATCTCCGCGCTGCCGAAGAGACCTCCGCCCCGTTTGAGAAGCTCCCGCAGATCGAGCTGCAGCCGACAGCACATACTCCGGACGTGTCCAGGTTTGTAGGCTTCCTCGTTTGGGACGAGATTGCCGTTTTCGTCACGGATGTACTGGCTTCCGATGAAATTCTGGAAGTAGGAGGAGCCGATCTTGGCCGTGTTTTCGAAGAGAATGTCGGTGTTTTCCCCGTACCAGTCGAAATCCTCGGTGATGTTGACGGTGGGGATCGGGAAGGTGAATGGCTGCCCGGTGCTGTCCCCTTCGGTCATCACTTCGTAGAAGGCGCGGTTGATGAGGTTCATCTCCTTCTGGAAATGTCCGTAGCGCAGATCTTCGAGGGTTTCGACGGAAGGGTCCCGTTCTTTGGCTATCCGCAGCAGCTCCCCGTCTTCGATCCCTTTGAAAAGGTGATTTTGCGCACGGGTCGGGATCTGCTCCTTCAGATCTTCCGGCACGGTCCAGTCGATCGTGATGTTCGTAAAGGGCGATTGACCCCAGCGTGCCGGGACGTTGAGGTTGTAGACGAAGCTTCGGATCGCCTTTTTGATCTCTTCGTAGGGGAGACGGTCCTTGAAGACGTAGGGTGCCAGATAGGTATCGAAGGAGCTGAAAGCCTGGGCGCCGGCCCATTCGCTCTGGAGGATCCCCAGAAAGTTGGCCATCTGCCCCAGGGCTTCGCGGAAGTGGTTGGGCGGGCGGCTCTCGACCCGGCCCCTGACGCCGTTGAACCCTTCGTCCAGAAGTACCCGCAGGCTCCATCCGGCGCAGTAGCCGCTAAGGCAGTCGAGGTCGTGGATATGGTAGTCGCCGTTTCTGTGGGCGTATCCTTCTTCTTTGGAGTAGACCCTGTCGAGCCAGTAGTTGGCGATCACCTTGCCCGCCGTATTGTTGATGAGCCCTGCGTGGGAGTAGCCGGTGTTGGAGTTGGCGTTGATGCGCCAGTCGCTTTTGCCGATGTACTCCTCGATCGTTTCGGTGGAGTTGACGAAGGTGGTGTCCTCGGCCAGCCCGTAGATGTGCTCGCGCTGCATCTTGTGGGTATGGCGGTAGATCATGAAGGCACGCATCACCTCGAAATAGCGCGCTTTGAAAAGCTCCTGCTCGATCATGTCCTGGATATCCTCGACGGCGGCGACCCGTTTGGTCTTGAGCCGTTCGAGCACGTTGAAAAAGACGGTGCTGTCGTAGGGTGTATTCTGGCTTTTGAAAGCGGCTTTGATGGCATCCTCGATTTTGTATGGGGCGAAACTCTCTTTCGAGCCGTCGCGTTTTAGTATCTCTTTGATGATCATGGTTCAATCTTTTCGTGATTATGTAAGAACTTCAATTGAAGGGCAGGGGCCGAAGCCCGGGGAGGGAAGGCTTCGGCCCCTGCCCTTCGATGCAAGCTGAAAAAAACCTGCCATTCGTTCACGGCAGGCGGAGTAGGTGCCGGATCTTTCCGGCTGTTGAAATGATAGAACGATTCCACTTTCCAAGCCATAAAAATTCTTCTCACGAAACTGTCACGCGATCCCTTCGTTGCGATATTTCGTGACGCTTTCGTGACAGCTTTGATGCGTATCAACGATTTGAAAAGAGATTTTTTGTACAATCGATCATCATAGATTGAAAGGATCGACAATGGATTGGATTCTCGTTTCGTTTCTGGCTCTGACAGCGGTATTGATGGGCAAGATCTTCGTGATGTTCAGGTAGATCCGACGTCTGCTTTTTCTGTTTTTTAGTATTGATTATAAAAAGGGGGAATAAATTTATGGAAATTTCCGATTTCATGCGGGACGAACACCGCCACTGCGACGATGCGTTCGCGAAAGTGGAGCAGGCGGTCAACGAGGGTGATTTCAAAAAGGCTTTCACCCATTTCGAGGACTTCATGATCGACACTCTCAAACATTTCGACAAGGAGGAGGAGATCCTCTTTCCCGCTTTCGAGGCGGCGACGCTGAGTACCGAGGGGCCGACCTACGTGATGAAACTGGAGCACAACCAGGTCCGCGGTCTGCTGGAGCAGATGAAAGACGCCCTCGACAAAGGGGACAAAGACCGATTCTTCTCGGTGGCCGATACGCTGATGATTCTGCTGCAGCAGCACAACATGAAAGAGGAGCAGATGCTCTACGCCATGTGCGACCAGGTGCTCGAGGAGCAGGCCAAAGAGCTCGTCGAAAAGATGAAGGCGCACTGAAGCGGATGGAACGTCTCGAACTCGACGTGCGCGGCCTGAACCACCCCGAGCCTCTCGAACGCTCCGTGGAGATGATGAGAAGGCTGGAGGGCGAAAAGGTGTTGCACATTTTCATCCACCGCTATCCGACGCCTCTGCTGATGATCGCCGAAAAACAGGGAGTACGGTACGCCTCGTGCGAGACGAAAGAGGGAGAGTGGCACATACTCTTCACCAAAGACCCCGCAGCCGATCTGGAAAAGATTCTCTCGGAGTACTGCGATGTTTAACCGGGGCCTATCGCTGGATCAGGCGCCGCCTTTCGCGGTCGTTCTGCGCTTCTTTCTGACGATTCCGCTCTTTGGCATCCTGGCTTCGCTCGCGGTTCTGGGTGCCGACACGTCGACGCTCTGGCTCTGGGAGGCTCCCGAGACGGTCGCCGTCGTCCATCTCGTCGTACTGGGAATCGCAGGTATGGCGATGGTCGGTTCGCTCTTTCAGATGCTGCCGGTCATCGCCGGTGCGTCGATCAGGGATCCGCTCTATCACGCCCGCTGGATCCACGCTTTCATGGCTTTCGGTACACTGACGCTCTCGGGTGGCTTCTATTTCGCGCTGGAGGGGATGTTCCATACGGCGCTGCTGCCGCTTCTGGGAGCCCTCGGCTTCGTCGTCTTTCTGATGTTTTCCAAACTGCTGAAAGTGGAAAACAAAACCCCCTCCGTCGTCGGCATGATCGCCGCGGTCGCGGCGCTGGGTTTCGGCCTCTTCTTCGCACTTTTGGCGATGCTCGCCTTCATGGGTGTGGATCTGGGCTTTTCGCTTCCCGTTCTGCGCACGGTCCATATGCACTTCATGCTTTTGGGATGGATCGGAATGCTGATCATGGCCGTGGCGTTTCAGGTGATCGAGATGTTCTATGTCACGCCGCCCTATCCGGAGGTGGTGCGGAAGTGGTTTCCTCTCGCGATACTGGGGATATTGGCGCTGCAGGTACCTTTCTACCTCGTCTCTCCCGCGGTCGTGACGGCGCTCGATTTCGTGGTGGGCGCGCTGTTTCTGGTATTCGCGATCGTCACGCTCAAGCGTCTTGCCCAGCGGAAACGTCCCGTGGCCGACACGACGGTCTGGCTCTGGCGTACGGGGCTGGCTTCTTTGGCCGCATCGGTGCTTCTGGCGCTCTTTTCCATCGCCGTCGGCGGCGAAACGCCGTTCGTTTTCGCGGCGCTTCTGTTCGGCTATTTCGTTTTAAGTATCATATTCGCCATGAGTTACAAGATCGTCCCCTTTCTGGTCTGGTTCCATCTCAACGCCAAAGGGGTGCTGGAGTGTCCGATGATGGGGGACGTGATTCCCGCCGCCAGAATGCGTCCGCATCTGTGGCTGCACTGGGCGCTTGGCATCTCGTTTCTTGTGGCGTCGTTCGTACCGCCGCTGTGGAAAGCGGCGGGGGCGATCTTTCTGATCGAATCGATCCTCTACGGTATCAACCTGGTGGGTGCCGCCCGAATCTATTATCAACTCAAAGACAAAGGAATACTCTCATGACCTATCCCGCTTTTTTCGACGAAGTCGAACCGATCGATACCGTCGACCCCCTGGCCGACATTCTCGGTGCCGTGGAAAACGGCCGCATCACCTATACCTACCTCGACATGGTCAAATTCGCCGGCCACTCCTGTCCCACCGTGGCCGGTGCGTGGCTGATGACCAAAATAGGTCTGGCCAAAATCTACGGCGACGATCTGCCGGTACGCGGAAACGTGAAGGTGGAGATCCGGGAGGCGCTGGATGAAGGGGTCGCCGGTGTCATCGGCAATTGTATCGGCCTTGTGACCGGCGCGGCCAACGAAGGCGGCTTCAAAGGCCTTGGCGGCAGAATGGCCCGCAACAACCGACTCGTTTTCGGTGTGGAGATGGGTGCCGAAGTACGCCTGACCCGCCTGGACAACGCCGCACACGTGGAGATGAGCTACAACCCTTCACTCGTGCCGGGAAACCCGGAAATGCAGCCGCTGATGCAAAAAGTGATGCAGGGTGCCGCGACACCCGAAGAGAAAAGAAAGTTCGGAGAGCTGTGGCAGGAGAGAGTGAAAAAGATACTGCTGGAAGTGCCCGCCGAAGAGCTGGTGATCTGTTCCTAGAATTTCGACACAAAACCCGTCCGGAGGTTTTCCCTCCCCTCGGATGGGTGTAATTTTCTCCTACAGACCGCTTTCCATTCCGACTGAAAATTATAAATTCATCGGAAAAAACTCCGGAGACACTTCACTAATATACCAATAACCAATATACAAATTAACGAAAGCGCCTCAGCGCTTTCTGATATACGTCAAAAACTCCCCGTTTTCCGTTTCCTGCGCGTAGACCTCATGCCCCTGCTCTTTGAAGGTGTCGATGAGAGGAGAGGGGAGAAAGTCGCTTTTTATCAGAACGATCTCGCCGCTTTGGAGGGACTTGAGTATTCCGCTCACTTCCGCCAGGGGGTTTTTCTCCTCCTCCAGAAGCTTTCCGGCGTCGACGATCTCTTTGGGCTCGTTTTGCAGCCACAGGGGCGCTTCCTGTACCTCTTCGCTCTCTTCGCCGCCTGCCGCTTCCAGAGGAGGCTGTCCCACCTCTTTGCGAAGCAGGTTGACCAGCTCGAGGGTGTCGTATCCGCCTATTTTGGCCACCTGGGTCAGTGTGGCGATCTTCGCGACGGTCCGTCTGAGAATCGGGTTTTTCAGTTTTTTGTATTTGGGGTTGAGCCGCATCAGATAGTTTTCGAGCTCGGGGTAGGCCTTCAGCAGGTCATTGATTTTCGTTTTCGGGGTGATCTCCGTCATCCTCTTTCTCCTTCGTTTTGCACGATTTGCTTTCGCAGTAGCTCTCTTTGAGTATGAACCAGACGTAGAAGTCTTTCAGAACCAGGATCAGACACCAGATCCACAGGGCGTCGATGATCCAGTTGTCGGGATAATCCAGATAGAGGCGCATGATAGGCCATCCGACCAGGATCGGCCACTTGGCGTAGTAGAATAGCAGGATGCCCGCCCCGTAGAGATGGCGCAGTTCATGCATCCAGGGATTGTCGTTTTTCAAAAAGTTCCTTTTTGAAGTAAATGGTAAATAGTGAACAGTGAACAGATATAGAAGCGGCATCGCCGCTTCCACTCAAAAATCGACGAAGTCGACAGACTCAATACTCAGCACTCGATACCGACGAACGAAGTTCGTCTCAGAGCGCCCCCAAGGCTTTCTTAACATTGTCGTCGGCCATGGAGATGTTCCAGGCCGGTTCCCAGACCACTTCCACTTCTACCTCTCCGACACCCGGGATCTCCTTGACCGCATCCTTGACCCACTGGGTCAGCATCTGATGCAGCGGGCAGCCGCGGGTGGAGAGGGTCATGACGACCTTGACGTTGTTGTCGTCGTCGATGATGGCGTCGTAGATGAGGCCCATCTCGACGAGATTGAACCCGACTTCGGGGTCGATCACCTTGCGTATCGCGTCGAAAACCTGCTCTTTCGTGATTTTTTCAGCCACGAAGACTCCTTTGTGATATTTTTACTCTTTTCCGAACTTCATCATCCAGTTGACGCTGGTGACGAGAAAGACCGCACCCATGGCCATGAACGCGGCACCGGCCTTGAACATCGTGTCGCTCTGGAAAAGCAGGCCGATACCGGCGATGACGACGCCCGCGGCGCTGAACCAGAACTGATAGTCGGCCATCTTTTTCGGGTACATGTCCGCCAGCATCGGGACCTTCTGTTTTCCGACCAGCGGGCTGTAGCGCTCGAACCAGACCAAAAACGGAATGATCTTGTAGAGGTGCCCGTTGATCAGGAAGGTGAAGAATCCCATCACCAGAAACCAGACGGCGGTCATGCCGATGTTTTCGGGCGCGCCCAGAGCGGCCAGAAGCCCCAGAGGGAGCGAAAAGGCCAGGGAGCCGTATCCGACGACCATGGAGCGAAACCAGATGTCGTTCTCTTTTCTGGCGCGGGTTTCGTAGATGAGCCATATCTGCCACAGATAGAGGCTCATCGCGCCCAGCATCGTCAGCATCGCCAGGAAGCGCACTACCTGCGAGTCGATCGCCGCGCCGGCCAGATAGGCCAGAACGCCGCCGACCATCACCTTGAAACTCAGGTTGATCGGGCGCTCGTCGAAGCCGTGGGAGAGGCCGAACATCGGAAGCAGGATGAGACTCATCCCCATGATCGTCAGTGTCACGTAGCCGCCGAGCACCAGAACGATGTGGGCGTTGAGCCATTTGTTGATATCGACGCCGACACCGGCACCGATGCCCAGGGCCATCGCGAAGCCCACCAGAATGCCCAGCAGCAGAAAGCCGTTGGTGACGGCGACGGTTTTGACGGTCAGCGAGATGTGCTCGACCTTGCGCAGCGTCATGATCGTGTCCGCCAGGAAGGTGAGCATCGCGATGAGGACCATCATGCCCCCATAGGGCAGCAGCCCCGGCGCCAGCCAGAAGCCTATGACCATCAGGATCGTCCCGATCGTCAGAAGCGGCCAGATGAGATAGTAGAAGTCGACACTGAAATGGCCCACTTCGAGGACGACGGGCACCAGCTGCGCCATCGCTCCGAAGATCACCATCATGACGAAGCCAAGCAGAAAGAGGTGGGCCCATCCGACGACGCTGATGTCGAAGTGGCTCGTGTCGGCCCCGAACATCGGAAGCAGCAATGTGGCGATCAGATAGAAGATGGAGCCGATCACGAAAAAAGGCGCGATCAGCGAGAAGGGAGGGGCGAACTCCCTGGAGACATTGAACATGTCTTCCCCCTATATTATGTAGATGTCAGCCGTGGCAGGCGGCGTCGTTGAGATTGGCGTTTTCGCTGGCGCCTTCTCTGTAGCTGAAGATCAGTTTGACGCGGCCGTCTTCCAGGGTTTCGTCCTCGATGTCGAAGTTCTGGCCGATCTTGTCCAGCAGACCCATCGGTTTCTTGTGGTTGATCATGACCAGTTTCTTGTCCGGTCCGTCGATCAGTTTCAGGCCGCTCATGGCGTTGACCATAGGTTCCGGCGGTCCGCAGCGGGACGTGTCGAACTGATAGTAGGTAATGCCGTCTTTCGTATACTTATAGAAGTCCACGGTCGCGCCGGGTACTTCGATCTTTTCGGCATCTGACGGTAAAATTTCCATATTCTCCCCTTTTTTCGTCAATTTTGTATTCGGATTATATACTAATTTCGATCAAACTTTTCTTGATATATATCAATGAATCAGACAATTTTTGTCCTAATTAACATTTCCTTTTCGGTATCGTCCCGGTTCACGAAAAGGATGGAACATCATATTTATGTTGAGTGTTTCCATCCCTTCGCTGTTTCGGTTATGTAAATCGCATAAGGTATAATGCGACAAAATTTTTACCGAAGGAATATCTGTATGGGACGCGCATTCGAATACCGCAAAGCGGCCAAACTCAAACGATGGGGGGCGATGTCGCGCATCTTCCCCAAGCTGGGGCGTATGATCACGATCGCCGCCAAAGAGGGCGGTCCTGACCCGGAGATGAACCCCAAACTGCGTACGGCGATTCTCAACGCCAAGGCGCAGAACATGCCCAAAGACAACATCGAAGCGGCGATCAAGCGGGCGCAGGGCAAGGACGCCGCCGACATCAAGGAGATCGCCTACGAAGCCAAGGGTCCCCATGGGACGCTGATGTACATCGAGACCGCCACCGACAATCCGACCCGCACCGTCGCCAACATCCGCGCCGTGCTGGTGCGAAACGGTGGGGAGCTGCTCACCAGCGGGTCTCTGGACTTCATGTTCGAGCGCAAGTCGGTCTTCGAGTTCGACAAGGACGACGCCATCGATCTGGAGGAGCTGGAGCTCGAACTCATCGACTACGGCCTCGAGGAACTCGAAGAGGACAAAATCCCCCAGGAGAACGGCGAGGACAAGGCGATCGTCCGCGTATATGGCGAGTACGCCTCCTTCGGTGAACTGGGCAAGGCGCTGGAGGAGAAGGGGATCGAGATAAAAAAAGCGTCGCTTCAGCGGGTGCCTACCGTGCCGCTGGAGCTGAGTGACGAGCAGATGGACGAGGTGTCGGTGTTGATCGACAAGCTAGAGGACGACGAAGACGTGCAGGTGGTCTACACCAATTTGGCTTGATACGA
>NZ_JAOZOZ010000026.1:15539-16913 GCF_029933015.1 Hydrogenimonas sp.
AAACGGAGGCAGGAAAAGGACTCTTTACGATTCCCGATTTCCGGTTCACCGTTTCTCCATTAGGAGAAACAATAAACGAACTTTTCAGAGTCAGAGCGGTTTAGTACCGGCCCGGGGCAGGGAACTCGTCAGCGAGGATTTCGCGGAGGTCAGGGTGATCGGTGACTTCTTTGTAGGCATCGTCTGCGAAGATGGCCGGGCGGCACGCCGCACGGTCGGCTGCACGATGAACGACACCCCCTCCAGGGGTACTTGATACCTTCTTTCCAAAATATCACAAGCATCTCTTTTCCGAATTCAAATCGTCCATCGCTTTCGTACGATTCCCACGATATACCACCGGTTCTGATAGCGTGTCATGATGGCGATCATGTGTATCATGCCCTGAGGCATTCCGTCGGCGGTGTCCCAGGTGATTTCCACGGCGACGGGCGGGCCGGCGAGGTTGGGGTAGCCGGCCAGCTCTTTGGTGCGCTGCAGGGTCGCGGCCTCTGTCAGGGGCGGAAAGCGTGACGTCAGCAGGTCCCGTACGCCGATGGGGGTTTGGGGCGTTTCGTCGTTGCCGCCTTGGTAGCGGGGAACGACGGGAAGGTTTCTAGCCAGTGCCTTGGCGAAGGCTTCGGGCATGAAATGGCGTATGGGGCCGCCGAAGGCCGGCCAGTCGGTGAGTACGATCCCCTCTTTGGGGTGGATGAACCCCGCGGCTTTCCGATAGGCGTCCGTATGTAGAGAATCCAGAAAACCCATGAGGCGCCCTTCGGGACTTTCAGGGGTGACCAGGTAGGTGTCCAGGGTACAGTAGCCCTCTCCTTCGTCGCCCATCGCCTCGAAACGGTTGGCCGCCAGCAGATGGCTGCGGGGAATCCGGCGGGTTTTGGTGGGAAGGAGAAAACCTCCCACTTCGAAAAAATCTTCGATCACTTCGCAGCCATCTCGACCGCAGCCCAGGGCGTATCGGCAGGCACCTTCGCCGTCGACGAGAACGTAACCGCCCTCGTCGGTGCATTTGAGACCCTCAGCCTCTACCCATCCCTTTCGCAATTTTTCGATGGCTTCCATCGGTACGTAACTCTCCAGAGCCGAGACTTCACACCAAAGAGTGTCCGCGTGGGTCTGGCAGCGGTGGATTTTGAGGCGTACGGATTCCTCCGCCGTTGCGGTGGCGAGTACCGGGGAGTTCGGGTCGGGGCTTTGGTGTATCGGCAGGGGCCTGGCGGCGGTGCCATGGAGCGCCTCGGGGCAGGGGAGCGGGCCACCGAAAGCGAGCGCGATCCAAAAGAGCGAAAAAAGGGTCGCTTTCATGGGGCCGGACGGTAGAGGCGTTCTCCGAGCCGAAGGGTCTTGTTTCGGCTCGATACAGTATACTCGCCGCTC
>NZ_JAOZOZ010000128.1:0-1451 GCF_029933015.1 Hydrogenimonas sp.
AAATCGCCATGGAGGGAAATGGTGAGGAAAAAATGTGATGAGGAGGCAAAATGAGGTTTTTTCGACCGCTACAGCCGAACCGTACGCGGCAAAATCACGATCGAAGACCCCCCCAGTCGGGCCCGCGGTAAGAAGTGCCGATAGGGAGCAGATACTGCCGAAGATCCCGCTCCGGGGCGAACGCGGGCTGTTTCGCGAGCACGGAAACCGATAATCTTCCCATTCTCCGTGACGAATGGTTCGACAAAATGAGCATGCCAAAAAATAGAACGGTGCCGAAAAAAAACAATTTTTTATCTATCCGCCGAAACGGCGAAGCAGGCTCGCTCGAGAAAGATGATCGCTTCCCTGAACGGGAAAGCTTCCTGGCACCGCAGATACTCCGCGATATCTTTATCTTCCTCTGAGCCGGAATTTTCGAGCAGATGGATGAAGTAGGCTTTTTCATCTTCGTGCTCCGCCGGTTCCGGGATCACGAAATCGTTTCGGTTCAGGTGATGGCGGCGGTGGAAGTTTAGCAGCAGCCAGAAGGCCAGTGCCGGTTCGCTGTAGCGGTTCAGGACCTCTTTCGAAAAATCTTCGAAGTCCTCGTATCCGCTCGTTGTGAAGAGGTCGGCGATCAGGTCGATCATGGCGTTTAGATGGCGCATGGGCACCGAATAGAGTATGAGCCTTCCCGCTCTTTTCCCGTGCGTGTACTCAGCCCCGAGGTAGAGGCGCACGCCGCGCTCCACCTCTTCGGCGAAGAGTTTGGTGCGGATGCCCACCAGGCCGATGTCGCTGAAGGCGTGGCGGGCACACCCCTTGAGGCAGCCGCTGAAACCGACGGTGATCTCCAGCCTCTTGCACTTTTCCAGCGCCAGCGTCTCACTCTCTTTTTTGGTGTCCATCAGGGAGTAGACGCAGTATTTCGAACCGGCGCAGGCGAGGATGCCTCCGTAGCGTTCCGTGCTTTGTGTGAACGCCACCTTCTCCGGCAGGTCCGGAATGTAGAGATTCTGGTCACAGCCGATGCGAAGTTCGCCGATATCGTACTCTTTGCAAAGAGCGAGGATCTCCGTAAGCTGTCTAAAAGAGAGTTCTCCGAAAGCGGTCGTGTACCGGTGGGCGAAACGGCCGTTTTTCAGAGGGATTTCCGATGCGGGCGGAGCCTTTTCGATCCGCAGTTCGCCGGCTGTCGGAAGCGCTGTGCCGACACGTTCGGCGATCTTCGACCGAAACGTATCGGTACCGAGCGTTTCGAGCATATGGAAAAGCCGGGCTCTCGAACGGCTCGCCCGGGGACCCTCCCGGCGGTAGATCTCCGCCACCGTATGGAACAGGAGGGGAACGTCCGCCGGTTCGGCGAAGATGTCGAGCGGACGCGCCGTCTCCGAGTTTTTCCCGCCGGCATAGAGGTTGAACCCGAACCGTCCCTCCCGTTCCGCCAGGGCGAAATAGAGATCGTTGCC
>NZ_JAOZOZ010000128.1:1551-4705 GCF_029933015.1 Hydrogenimonas sp.
GAAAGTGTCGGGTGCCAGCTTGTGGTTGTAGATGCCGAAATTTTTCAGATAGAAGCGATCGGTCTCGTCCAACTCCTCCGGCTGGAGGGAGGGAAGCTTTTCGAAGTAGTCGATCGGCTTCATCCGCCGTTTCAGTTTTTCGATTTTATTGATTTTCTGTTCATTCATATTGTCAACGATTATACTTCACCTAAACCGCCATCCGCCTGAAAAGATTTTTAATTTCTCCTAAATTATGTTAAAATCGCGCGCAGAATTACAGGACTACATACCCTTCTCTATTTAGAATCAGGAGCAATTTTTGGCAGAACTGGACTATTACCAAATACTCGAAATCGAGCGTACCTGCACACAGGAAGAGATCAAGAAAGCCTACCGCAAGATGGCGCTCAAATACCACCCCGACCGCAACCCCGACGACAAAGAGGCGGAAGAGAAGTTCAAACTGGTCAACGAAGCCTACCAGGTCCTCAGCGACGAGCAGAAACGTGCCGTCTACGACCGCTACGGCAAGGCGGGGCTCGAAGGCCAGGGATTCCACGGATTCGAGGGACAGAGCTACGAAGACATCATGGACGATCTCTCGGCCATCTTCGAGTCGGTCTTCGGCGGCGGCTTCACAGGCCGGCGTTCGGGCAGAGCCTCGGGAGACAAATACAACCTCGACCTCTCCGCCCAGATGGAGATCAGCTTCAAAGAGGCGGTCTTCGGGGCCGAAAAAGAGCTCAAATACCGCTACAAGAAGCCGTGCGAAGCGTGCCGGGGCACCGGTGCGAAAAACGGTGAGGTCAAGGAGTGCGAATACTGCAACGGCCAGGGCCAGGTCTACATGCGCCAGGGCTTCATGACTTTCGCCCAGACCTGTCCCCAGTGCCACGGCAGTGGAAAGACGATCCAGCAGAAGTGTCCCGAGTGCGCCGGACGTGGTTACGAAGAGGTGGAGACGACGATCACCGTCGACATCCCCGAAGGGGTCGACGACGGCAACCGCCTGCGCATCCCCAACGCCGGAAACGTCTCTCTCGACGGACGGCGGGGCGATCTGTACATCACCTTCTACGTCGAAGAGGACGAGCACTTCATCCGCCACGGCGACGACATCTATCTGGAAGTCCCGGTCTTCTTCACACAGGCGGTTCTGGGCGATGTCATCACCATCCCCACCCTCCGCGGCGAAAAGGAGCTCAATCTACCCCAGGGCGCGAAAGACAAGCAGCAGTTCGTCTTCAAGGGCGAAGGGGTACGCAACGTCCACAGCGGTCAGCTGGGCAACCTGATCGCCCAGATCCGCATCGTCTACCCAAAATCGCTCAACGAGAAGCAAAAAGAGATGCTCAGAGAGCTCCAGGAGAGTTTCGGCATCGAGAGCAAACCCCACGAAAGCCTCTTCGAATCGACTTTCGAGAAGATCAAAGGGTGGTTCAAGAAATAATCCAGGCCCCTCTTCTCAGTCGTTCAGATAGTACTCGATCGTGGAGACGACCCGGATCTTCTTGATATAGGGGGTATGGCTGTCGCGATCGGCGATGCTGAACTGCCCCTGCCTGGCCCGTTTGATCTTTCCGAGTCTGCTTTGGGAATCCTTCGCGAACTTTTCCGCCACCTTCCGGGCGTTTCGCGTCGCCTCCTCGATCATCGAGGGTTTGATGGCGTTGAGACCGCTGAAGAGATACTCCGTCCGGTTTTCGTAATCGTTGCCGACGAAAACGATCCCCTTTTTTCCCAGATCCGCCAGATAGGGCATCGCTTCTCTGACCTTCTGGACCTTTCTGGTATAGACGGTGACGCTCTGCTGGGCCACGTAGCGAAACTTCACCCGCTCCCCTCCCCCGTACTGCTGGGCCAGTTTGTCGGTGATGACGGGTGCGTTGATCGTCATCTCTTTTCTCTCGAAACCGGCGTCGGCCAGGAAAGCGACGATGGCTTTGCGATCCTTTTCGATACCGGCGTAGAGGGCCGAGAGGTCGTTGTCGGCCCGGGTGAAGGTGATGGGCCACAGCGCGATGTCGGCGGGAACCTCTCTTTCTGAGAGTCCCTTGACCGTCACGCTCCGTTCGAAGGCGCGGAATTTTACGATGCTCGAACCCAACAGATAGCCCAGCGATGCCAGCCCGACGATGATCGAGATCCCCAGTATCAGTGCGTTTTTTCCATTCATCCCGTTCTCCTATTCGTTTCTTCTTTTGCGGATTTCGGTTTTCTTGAAACCGGTGATATGAAAGATGTCGTTGGGATTTTCATCTTCCCGGTTCGTGTAGTACAGATCACCCTGGGGCGTCTCCCAGCGGACTTTGAAAGCGTCGGTATCGGTCTCGATCTCTCCCGTGTGGGGATTGACGTACTCCTCCTGTCCGGTCAGCACCAGAAAGTTGTCGTTCATGATCTCTTCGGCGTTGACACGGCTCTTTCGGGCGATTTCCCGGTCGATCTGCCGGATCTTTTCATAGACTTTCATGACGATTTCGGCGCGCTCCCGCTGCCCCTTCGCCTCCTGAAGGACCCACCGGGGATTGAAACGGATGGAAAAGCGGATGATATCCATCACGGGCTTCCAGCGCTCGAAAGATTGGACGGGGGCTCTGAAAGAGAGGGTCCGGGTGTTTTTCCACGTCATCGCACCACGCATATCCACGATGCCCGTGAGCATCACCTCCCGGTAGCGGACACCGTTTTCGACATATTCGAACACTCCGCCCGCCGCGTCGCTTCGAAAAGAGAGCGCCGGCATTCCCATCTGCATGAAAAGACGGTTCATGTAGGAGAGCCCCCGGTCGATAGATCTCTTTTCGCCAGGCAGTGGGCGAAGTTTGAGAACCTTCACCGACCGGGCCCCGGGATGGACGTAATCAAAAAGCGCTCTCAGGAAGCTTTGGGCATCCATCAGAGGTTTGACTTCGGCCCCCTGGTAATTGCCCCCCACCGGGAAGAATCCCCCGCCGATACCCGGATGGGCGTAGACGATATCGGGATAGATATGAAAAGCCACACTTCCTCTTCTGTCGCTTTCGATCAGGAGATCGCACTTCGCCTCCATCGCGTTGAGAGGGCCGCCCGCCCGGAGTGGATCGACGCGAAATATGCCGCCCTCCATCTTCCAGCCTTTGGGAATCAGCAGAGAAAAGGCCTTTTCGTTGGGTTCGTAGACTCTCGTAAA
>NZ_JAOZOZ010000129.1 GCF_029933015.1 Hydrogenimonas sp.
TTCAGTGCGCCGTTGGGGATTTTGCCGAACTGGATGATCGCGGCATCGCTGTTGTCCTGTTCCAGATACAAAAGTCCCAGGGCGTAGCGGCTCTCCAGATTGTTGGGGTCGGTCAGCTTCGCCAGCTCCAGGAGGGCAGAGGCGTTGGCCGGATGGCCCGCACCCACCGACGCGACGGCGGCCAGGAAGAGGGTACGGCTGTCCTGCATGTTGTACTTGTCCACAAGCTGGTTGAAGAGGACATAGGCCTTTTCATACTTCTGGAGGAAGATGTCGCTCAGTGCCAGCGCCTCGATGATACCGACGGGATCGTCGAGCTCTTTGAGGAGTCTGATCTCGAGCTTTTCGTTGAAGCTGTAGAGGGTTCCCGTCACGAAACGCAGCGCGATGTAGTTTTCCCGTGTGAAGGCGCTTCCGTAGTAGACCGCGTCGAGATTCAGCGGGTGTTTTTTGAGATACCGGTGGACTTTGATGCTGAATTTCTTGATATCGTCATCTCTGTAGTGTACCTGTATATAAAGAAGATTGGCCAGGACGTCGTCCCCCATCCGATCACGCAGCTTTTTCGCACTCTCTTCCGCTCTGTCCCATATACCCTGTCCCGCGGCGATCAAAATATCGAGCAGCAGATAGATGGGGCGATTGGCATGTCTGGTCTGGATCCATTTGGAGGCGGCCGAGATATTTCCCCTGTAGAAATAGAAAAGCGTCTGGTAGAAGCGCTCCACCTCCGTGGGATTCTGGATCTGGCTCAGATCGTCGTTGACGAACTGCTCGATCTGGGGAATCGGCTTGCCGGTGAGCGATTCGCACATCAGGGCGAAGATGGCGGAGAGATAGTTGGTCGAATCGAGATGATAGCTTCTTAGAAAATGCCGGTGCGCTTTGGTGAAGTTGCCCAGTTTGGCGTAGGTCAGGCCGAGATTGTAGTGGAGTATCGAATGGTTCGGGTAGCGTTTCAGGGCTTTTAGAAGCAGTTCGTTGGCTTTGCGCAGGCGGTAGTCGATGGCCGCTTTGATCGCCTTGGAGATCTGCAGGTTGACCTGGGAGATGCTGGAGCTGCGGGAGAGGTATTTCGTCGCTTCAGGCGTCTCGTCCACGTAGATCGAAGCGTTTCCTTTCTTGATGTAGTTGATGGTCTGGGTGGCGTTGAAAACCTTGAAAGGAGCGAATTCGAAAAGGAGTTTGAAAGCGTTGGGCGGCGTGATCATCTCCGTAACGGCGTAACGCTCCTGGGCCGCATGGATGTCGTAGACGGAGGAGCGCAGTTTCGTTTTGATCGGATAGAGCCGCTCGCCCTTCTCTCCGAAATCGGTTTTCATCTTCATCAGGATCTCGGACGCCCGCTGGGTCATCATGTTTTTCAGCTGGACGAGGGCGAGGGATTTTCTGCTCTCGACGGGATTGTCCGACTCCTGGATCGCCTTTTGCAGGTATTGTACGGAGACCGGATAGTCGCCGATCTGGGCGTAGAGCTGTCCCAGAAGCAGAAAATCGCGGGGTGTCGCGCTTCTTTCCAGCAGGTCGATCGCTTTGAGGGGCCGTTCGAAGACCTCGTAGCTGATGGCGCCCATCTGGTTGAGCTCTTTGTTGTAGTTTTTCGAGGTGGGGTGGTTGACGGCACTCAGGATCTCGAAATAGTTGCCCTTGTAGTAGTTGATCAGGGCGTAGAGATAGCCGTAGAGCGAGGAGTTGTAGCTGTCGGCGAGGTTGGCCTCCGCGATCTGCAGATAGTAGTCGAACCGCTTTTTGTCGTGCAGGTGCAGGGCGCACGCCGCGGCGTTGATGGCGCTGATGCTTCTGTTCTCGCCGTTTTCGATCGCTTTTTTGAAGGATTTGATCGCATCTTCCCACCGCTCCTGCCGCATCTGTGCCACACCCAGATTGTAGTAGGAGATGGAGGCGCTGTAGGTGGCGATCTGTTCGAAAAGGGTGAGCGCCTCCTTTTTGTTGCCCCGTTCGTAGAGAAGGTTGGCCTTTTTGATCATTCTCTCGATCTGGGAGGGGGTGGCGAGGGGTTTGATCTTTTCGGCGGACCTGATCTTTTCGGCGATTTTCGACGTGTCTACCTTTTCGATCGCCGAGGGTTCCTTTTTCGTCAGTACGAGCACGAGGGCCACGATCATCAGAAGAAGCAGTACGCCGACACCGCCGAGAAGAAAGAGGAGTTTTTTCCGCTTTTTTCTATCGTCTTCCTGCGGCGTCTGCGGCGTCTCTTCGGAAGAGTCGGAGGTGTCGCCTCCCTCCCCCTCTTCGAGTATGATGACCTCTTCTTCAGCCATGGGTCACCTTAGAGGTAGGGCCTCAGAACCTCGGGTATGAGGATGGAGCCGTCCGCCTGCTGGTAGTTTTCCATGATGGCGATGAGTGTCCGGCCCACGGCGAGGCTGGAACCGTTGAGGGTGTGGACGAGCCGGTTTTTCTTCTCCTCCTTGAAGCGTATCTTCGCCCGTCTGGCCTGGAAGTCCCGGGTGTTGGAAATGGAGCTGATTTCACGATATTTTCCCTGTCCCGGCAGCCACACTTCCAGATCGACGGTTCTGGCTGCCGAAAAGCCCATGTCTCCGGCGCATAGAAGCATGTGGCGGTGGGGAAGTCCCAAAGAGGTGAGCAGGTCGGAGGCGCAGGCGACCATCTCTTCGAAAACCCTGTCGCTCTCTTCGGGGGCGGTGATGCAGACCAGCTCAACCTTGTCGAACTGATGCTGCCGGATCATTCCCCGGGTGTCGCGTCCCGCCGAACCCGCCTCTTTCCGGAAACAGGGGGTGTAGGCGGTGAGGCGCAGGGGCAGATCCTCCTTTTTGAGGATCTCGTCTCTGAAGAGGTTGGTGACGGGGACTTCCGCCGTCGGGATCAGATAGAGCTCCTCCCCTTCGACCTTGAAGAGGTCGTCGGCGAATTTGGGCAGCTGGCCGGTAGCGAAGAGCGATTCTGCGTTGGCCATGAAAGGGACGTAGACCTCTTCGAAGCCCCTGTCGCGGTTGAAGTCGAGCATGTAGTTGATCAGGGCCCTCTCCAGGCGTGCCCCTTCGTAGCGCAGGGCGCTGAAACGGCTCTTGGCGATCTTGACGCCCCGTTCGAAATCGATCCAGCCGTTGCGCTCCGCCAGTTCCCAGTGCTCCTTCGGCCGGAAAGAGAAGGTTTTGGGTTCCAGGACCCTTTTGATCTCGACGTTGTCCTCTTCGTCCTCGCCGTCGGGTACGTCGGGATCGGGGATGTTGGGAATCGTCGCCGCCAGTTCGAAAAGCTTCTCCTCCAGAAGCCGCAGCTCTTCGTTCAGTGCCGCGATACGCTCCTTGTTCTCGGCCACCTCCCTTTGAAGTTCGGTGACGTCCTTCCCTTCGCGCTTGTATTGGCCAAAGAGCCTGCTTTTGCTGTTCTGCTCCGCCTGGGCGGCTTCGAGCCTTTTCTGGACCGCTTTTTTCTCTTCGAAAAGCACTTTCACCTTTTCGAGAATCTTTTCGTCGATACCGCGCCGTTTCAGGGCGGCCGAAACCGTATCGAAATCTTTTTCAAACTGTCGAAGATCGACCATCGTTTTCCTTCATTTTGTGTAGAGTTTCAAATTTTCATTTTACAAAAAAGCGATTGAAGATCAGATGTTTTCGCTGATATTGTAGGTTTCGGCCGAAACCACCGCCGTGAAGTAGACCATCCAAAGCAGAACGAGTATCCCAAGGGGCAGCAGAATGACGGTGCCGATACTGATTCCCATGACGATGCCGACGCCGAAGAGTATCAGCATCCAGAGGGTGACGATCTTGAAATAGCTTCCCGTGAAGGCCGCCTGCCAGAACCGTTTGGAGAAGAACATGAAAACGGCGTTGAAAGCGTCGGAAAAGGTGCGCTGGAAAAGGGCGTAGCCGTAGACGAGCGGCCAGAGATAGCTGAAAAAGAGCGAGGTGATCAGGACAAAAAGCAGAGCCGGTGTGCTGGTGCCCAGAAACTGGGCGTAGAGGGCGTAGGTCTCTTCCGGTGTGGCGTTCTGTATATTCTGCTGTTCCATAACCATGCTCATCATCCCGAAGCCGCCCGTGATCCAGAAGATGCCGACGGTGATGATCATCATGATGATGGAAAAGACCATGAAACCGACGTAGAATCCCGCCGCGGGTGAGAAGAACTCCACCATCATCGCCTTGAAATCTTCCGTCGCGGCCCTCTCTTTGAAAGTCGCGACATCCGGTACGCCTTTGATGCGGTCGACGATCCAGTACCCCAGGGCGTAGAGTACGATCGCCTGGACGACCGAGGCGACGAATCCGAGCAGTGGAACGATGGAGAGGACCGAAAGCAGAATCAGGGCCAGCGCCACGACGATCGTGTTTTTCCAGTTGGCGCTGACGGCGCTCCATGTGTAATCCATCGCCGTTTTGATCGGCGAGGTGACGAAGGTTTCATCCTGAAGTATGCGCATTCCGTATCCTTGATGAGTGATTGGAGCTATTTTACATCAAAGAGATTGACAATGCGCTAAAAGATGCTTCAGATCTCCTGGGGACAGGAGAGTTCGACGCGGATCGTCAGCTTCTCTCCCTCCTCGGTGACGTAGAAACGGTGCTTTTTGCAGTAGTTGGCGTTCATATGGTTGACCAGTTTCAAAGCGGCCAGCTCGGCTTCGGCTCTATCCTCGAAACTCTGGGGCAGCACGAGGTTTTCATCCTTTTTGAC
>NZ_JAOZOZ010000027.1:0-6131 GCF_029933015.1 Hydrogenimonas sp.
GCAGTTGGCTCTTTGTTGACGCATTTTACCTAAAAAAACTTGGAGAAGAGGTAAAAAAGCAGGGAGAGAACGATCGAAAGGAGTATGGATGTGGCGATCGGAAAGTAGAAGGTGAAGTTCTCTTTTTTTATCACGATGTCGCCGGGAAGCTTCCCGACGAAAGAGACGAAAAGGCCGAATAGAATGAGCACGAGGCCCATTCCGATCAGCAGTTTTCCGATCTCGGGCATCACACTTCCTGAAGCTCTTTGAGCTTTTCGGGGTCCATCGCTTTGGCACGGTACATCAGTACCGGAATGAAGATGAGCGAAACGATGACCGCCGCTACGGTTCCTGAAATCAGGGCGACACCCAGGCCGCCGAAGATGGGGTCGCTCGCGAGCAGGGCGGAACCCAGAATGATCGCGATGGCGGTCAGCATGATCGGTTTGGCCCGTGTCGCGCTGGCCACGGCGATGGCATGCTGCTTGTCGAACCCTTTTTCGAGCATCAGCGCCTTGGCGAAGTCGATGAGCAGCAGCGAGTTACGGGAGCTGATACCCATCAGGGCGATGAAACCGATGAGCGAAGTCGCCGTGAGGAAGAAGGTATGCTCGGTCACCAGATCGGCGACCCAGTGCCCCACGATGACGCCGATGATCGAGAGGAAGCTGCCCGCCAGGACGATACCGCTGATCGTGAAGTTTTTGTAGTAGATCACAAGCAGCAAGAAAATCAGAATGAGCGCCGCGATGAAAGCCGCACCGAGATCACGGAATGTATCGAGGGTCACTTTCATCTCGCCGTCCCACTTCAGATCGAAGACTTCGCCCGTCTTTTTATCCGTCAGGCGGAGGTTGAAAAGATAGTCCGTCGTCTCGATGTCGTAATCTTTGGCGAGCTCGTTCATGATCGTCTCACGCGCGTCCAAAAGCGGATAGACCTGGGAGACCAGGTCGGTCTCCGCCGTCACGTTGATCATGCGGCGAAGCTCTTTCTGCATGATCGTCGGAGAGGCCGGTACTTCCCTGATATCGACGATTTCGTTGACGGGCACCAGCATCCCCTTCTGGTTCATCAGCTTCAGCGAGGCGAGCTTCACCTCCAGGGCTTTTCTGCTGTGATCCCTGAGACGGCGTGTCTTGTCGCTCAGACGGACGAAAAGACCGATCTGGTCCGGATAGTCCTTGCTGTTTTTATGAGCCACGACCATCCCTTCGAAAGCGAGATAGAGGATCTTGTTGACCTGTTCGACACTCAGACCCGATCGGCTGATCTTGTCGGAATTGGGGATCAGTTCGAACTTGTTGTAGGGATCGTCGGCCATGATGTTGATATCGACGAGTCCATCGGTCTTTTTGAAGATCGCCGCGATCTTCTGGCTCAGTTTGTAGATGCTCTCGTAGTTGCGACCGTAGATCTCCGCCACGACGGAAGCCAGCGTCGGCGGGCCCGCCGGCTGCTCGATCATCTCGATGACCGTGCCGGGCACGATCTTTTCGCAGTTGGTCTTGATCGTCGGGCGCAATCGATGAACCATCATGAAGGAGGGCTCCTCACGCTCGTGTTTGTCCGTGAGGTTGACGACGATCTCGGCTTCGTTCTCGCTGTTTTTGAAAGCCGATCCTTTCACCAGACCCGCATAATCCAGAGGTGCTCCCTGCCCCAGATAGACCTCCGTATCCACGACTTCCTTCTCTTTCTGCAAGAAACCGACGACACATTCGGCCACCTGCCGTGTCTGCTCGATGGAGCTGGCCGTCGGCGTATGGATATAGACACTGTAGGTGTTCGCGCTCTTGCCCGGCAGCATCTTCGCCAGAACGATCTTGGTCGGAAGCATCATGATCGATGCCGCAAGGGCCACCAGCGTCAGGATGATGACCAGCCACTGTTTGCCGTTTGAACCCAGTATGCCGAAAACGAACTGTTCAAATCTCTTCATCACCGGGTACCTCCCTCTTCACCGGACTTCTCCTTCTGCCAATGGTGTTGATGATGGTGCATATGCGGCTTCTTCAACAGCCGACGACCCAGATAGGGTGTAAATATATAGGCGACGACAAGCGAGGCGACCAGAGCCACCGGCACGTTGGCGGGAATCGGCTTCATGAACTGCCCCATCATACCGCCGACAAAGGCCATCGGCACCATCGTCAGGATGATCGCCAGTGTCGCGATATTGGTCGGCGCGCCGATCTCGTCGGTCGCTTCCACCATGATCTCGTCCATATCCTTGTCCACCGCATCGTGGGAGTGGAGATGCCTGTGGATGTTTTCGATGACGATGATCGCGGCATCGACCAGCAGCCCCAGAGAAAGCAGGAAGGCAAAAAGTGTGATACGGTTGATCGTCTGGCCGCTCAGATAGGCGATAAAGAGCGTGATCGCCAGAATCGCGGGCACCGTGAAGGTGACGATGAGCGACTCTTTCCATCCGAGGAAAAAGACCAGCATGATGGAGATGATGACGATCGTGATGAGAATGTGGTCCACCAGTTCGTTGACCGCGTCGTTGGCACGTTTTCCGTAGTCACGGGTGATGGAGTAACTGATCCCCATCTTCTGCAGTTTAGGACGGAACTCCTCCATCTTCTGTTTCACTTCGTTGGCGATGACGACGGCATTGGCACCGGCCAGTTTGCCCAGCGTCAGCGTCACGGAATCCTCCAGCGGCGTGAAGCCTTTTTCGTCCCTGTGGGTAATCTCGACACTTTTGAAATTCTGGATATCGGTACCGTCGGTTATCTTCGCGATATTCTTGAGATAGATGGGAGAGCCCATGTACTGTGCGACGATCAGGTTCTCGACATCCCTGATACTTTCGATCGCGTTCTTGACACCGAATATGACGAGTTTGTTGTCCTGTGTCCTGCCTTTGACATCCGGTACGTCGACTGCCAGCGCTTTGAGCGCCTGGACGATCTGTCCCAGAGAGAGGTGGTACCCCGAAAGCTTACCCAGATCGACTTCGATGTTGTACTGCTCTTTCTTGCCCCCTTTGATCTCCGTTTTCGAAACGTCTTCGATGCGGTTGAGCTCCTGCTGGATTTCTCGAACCACTTTGAAAAGCTCGATATCGGATATCTTCGCACCCTCTTTCTTGTAGAAAGTGATGCCCATGATCGGAATGTCGATATCCACGTCGAAAGGCTTGATCAGCGGCTGCATGGCACCCTTGGGAAATTCGTCCATGTGCTGGAAGACTTTGTCGTAGAGGTTCTGGTTGGCCGCCTGCCGGTCCTCACCGATGTAGTACATGACATTGACGACACCGACATTGTCCATCGCGATACCGTAGATATGCTCGATCCCTTTGATCTCCCGGAGTTTGCGCTCGAGAGGGTTGACGATGATGTTTTCCACCTCTTTGGGAGAGGCTCCCGGCATCGGAACGATGATCGTTCCCCCCGACACGGAGATCTGCGGGTCCTCTTCACGCGGCATCACCTCGAGAGAGATGTAGCCGATGATCAGAAGAAACGCACCCAGTATCGGCGTCAGAGGGTTGTGCAGAAAGCCCTTGGCCAGCTTTCCGGCAATATCCCTGACCTTGTAGGTTGATTTTTGCATGCGCCGGCCTTTTACTTGATCGTGACCTGGGCATACATGCCCGGATAGACCGGCTGCCCTTTGTAATCGAACGAGACTTTCATTCTGAACTGATGGGTCATCGGATTGGAACTGGGAATGATCGCATAGACCTCACCCTCTTTGCGCAATCCGATGGAAGGAATCTCGACCGTCACTTTCTGGCCCACCTTGACATCTTTCAGGTCGCTTTCGGAGATCTCCGTCATGATTTTCAGACGACTCAGATCGGTCAGGATGATGGCAGGCATACCGGGAATCGCCATCTCACCGTCATTGATACGCTTCTCGACGACAACGGAGTCGTTGGGCGCACGTACGGCGAGATATTTGTACTGGTTCTTCACTTCCGCCAGCTTCGCTTTGGCCTGGGCCACCTGCTTCTTGGCGATCTCTATCATCGCCTTGGTGTTTTCCGCAGCCAGCTGGAGATTTTCCAGTTCATACTTGGAGACCATCCCTTTTTTGAAGAGACGCTCGTGACGGGCCAGGTTTGTCAGAATGTTGTTGTACTGGTTCTGGTTCATCTGCAACGCCAGTTCGGCCTGGGAGATCGCCAGCTCGACCTGGGATTTGGCACTGTCGATCTCTTTGGAATCGATCGTATAGAGGAGCTGCCCTTTTTTGACACGCTGTCCCTCCACGACATAGACTCTTTTGACGAATCCCATGTAACGGCTGGTCATCATCTTTTGATTGTCCGAAACGACACTGCCTGTGAGTGTCAGTTCGGCACCACTCAACCCGGCTGCGAACAGTGCAATCAGTAAGATCAGTTTTTTCATAGGATTCCTTTGTTGATGATGTTTTCGAGTTCGAAGACTTTGTTGTTGCGTTCAAACCGTGTTTTGACGAGACTCAGGACCGCCTGAATCTCCTCACTGTTTTTGATCAGGACATCGTTGATCGACATCAGCCCCTCTTTGTAGCGGCTGTAGTAGTTTTCGTAGACACGACGGGTAAACTTGACCTTTTCACGCAGCGACTGGATATCGTAATCCTTGCTCTTGATCGAAGTGATGATTTTGTCGATCTGCAGTCCGATCCCCTTTTTGGCGAGTTCTACCTGATGTTGCATCTTGATGTTCTGGATTTTGGCTTTTTCGTATTTGGATTTGTCGACGAAGCCGTTGAAGATGTTCCATTTGAGCTGCACACCGAAGGTATAGGCATCTTTGTCGCTGAAATCGTTCAGGAACGTATTGTCGGCACTTCCATATTCGGCGAAAGCTCCGATCTGGGGAAGGAAACTGGCTTTTTCCACATCGATGGCCAAATCGGTCACTTCCAGACCCATATGGGCTTTCTGAATGTCGATGTTGCGTCCCAGCATCTCCTCTTTTTTCATCCTGGGCATCGGGACGTCGTTGTCCAGGACTACGATCGAGGCCACTTCGTCATCGAGCAGGAAAGAGAGATACTGGTAGGCCAGGTCACGGTTTAGCTTCGCCTGGTTGATCATCCGAAGAACATCCGCCTTTTTCGTCTGCACCTGAAGCAGATCGATATCGAGCGCATAACCCTCGTCGACCATATTCGAAACGGTATCTTCCAGCTCCTCGACATTTTTGAGGATCTGGTTCAGATTCTTGATGTAGTTTTCGACGAGAGAGATGTTGTAGTAGGTTTTACGCGTCTCGAAGAGTTTCTGATTGAGCACCTTCTGTCTGTCAAGCTTGCTGATGGTGGTCATCTTGTCGGTAATTTCACCATATTTCTGAAGTTTGCCACCGACATAGATGGGTACCTGATACTGGACCTTTTCCTGGAAATGGTTTCGCGCATCCGGATAGTTCAGATCTTCGGGCTCGATATCGAGAATTGAACCCATACCCCGCGTAAACCCCGGAGGCAAACCGCCCGGATGGGCATTCATCTGCTCGAGAACCTCACCCATCGGAGCCAAAAACTCACTGAATCCGAAATCGGCAAAACTCGCTTCACGGCTCTGCAGTTTGAAACCGAAAACGTTCCCCGCATCGTTTGAACGCAGAGCGTTGATGACCAGGTCGAGTCGACCGTAATTGTATCCGACGGCTTCATTATGCTCCTGCTCTTTCATCAGGATATCCTGTTCGGCGACTTTGACCTCGATATTGTTCTGTCTGACCAGATCAAGCGCCTGTTCGAGCGTGAGATTCTGCTGAACAGCAAAAAGTGGCAATGTCATGACCATCGCCAACAGCGTCTTCTTCATTCCATCTCCTTTGACGAAGAAAGTCTCTAATTTTACAACAAAATTACAGTTATTGTACTAAATAAAATTTAAAATTATATTATTTATAAGTTTTGGTTATCAAGATCACTCTTGATAACCATCTTTTGGGAGTTAGAGAATAACGTATTTGACGAAGATGGAAGCCTCGAGTGCATCGAGTTCCCGGAGGACTATGTCGGAAACATCGTTATCGACGATGATGACTGCGAGCGCAAGACCGGATTTGTCGCGTCCAAGCCTGAAATCGGCGATGTTGACGTGATGTCGTGCCAGAATCTGTCCCACATCCCCGATGACACCCGGTACGTCGGTATTTTTAAAAAGAATCATACGGCCTTTCGGT
>NZ_JAOZOZ010000027.1:6231-16778 GCF_029933015.1 Hydrogenimonas sp.
GCGATTTTGTACTGGGATTCATGAGTGTTCGCACCCAGATGGGGTGTCACCGTCACGTTGTCGAGATCGAGCAGAGGATGATCCGTCGCCGGCTCTTTGGTGAAGACGTCGATACCTGCAAACCGGATTTTTCCACTCTTGAGTCCTTCATAAAGCGCTTCTTCGTCATAGAGTCCGCCGCGGGCACAGTTGATCAGAACCACTCCGTCTTTCATTTTCGCGATCTCTTCTTTGCCGATCATGCCGATCGTTTCCTGATTTTTCGGTGTATGGATCGTGATGATGTCGCAGGCCAGGATATCATCAAAGTTCGTTGTGTATTCGACTCCCAAATCCGTGGCTTTTGAGGGTTCTATATATGGATCATACGTTACCACATCCATCTCGAAAGCTTTGGCACGAATCCCAACACGACTGCCGATGTTGCCGAAACCGATAATTCCCAGTCTTTTGTCTTTCAGTTCGTATCCGTACCATTTTTCACGCTTCCACACCCGATCGAGCTTCAGATGGTTATGGGCGTAGGGAAAGGCGCGCATACATGCGAGCATGTGCGCCATCGTAAGCTCCACCGCGGCGATCGTATTGGCCGTGGGCACGTTCATGACGATGATACCCCGCTTGCTGCACCCTTCGATATCGACATTGTCGACACCTACCCCGGCACGCACCAGAGCTTTCAGATTGGTTGCGGCGTTGATGAACGCTTCGTTGACTTCCGTCGAACTTCGAGTAATCGCCACATCGGCTTTGCCTATGACATTGAGCAGCTCGTCTTTGGGCATGTCAGCCACGTTGATATACTCGATATCAGGTTGAGACGCAAGCATTTCAAGACCGCTTTCATGAATGTGGTCACATACCATGATTACATGCTTTTTCATCCTATTCCTTTGTGTAGTTTTCTATTTCGATGTCAATATCGTATTTTCGGACCATTTTTACAATCCGGTCCAGGCTCTCTTTGTCGAGATTGTGAATGATGAGTATACCATTTTCCTTTTTCCTGAAAATCGCATAATCGATCCCGTTCTGCTCCAGAAGCTGCCTGATACAGAACATTCTGTAATTGTCGAGATGCTTCAGTGTAAGCCGATAGGCGGTATGGGGCTCGGGCTTGCGCTTCAGCGGAAGATCGATCTGTATTTCACTGACGGCATATGTATATGACGGCTTTTTCTTTTCGGCAAGATCCTCCAGCCATTTCGCACCTATCGAGGGCTTTTTTTCCCTCTTTTCGAAATGTTTTTTTTCAAGCGGATTGGTATAGAGACTCTGATCGTTCTGGTTGGCATAACGATAGAGCAAAAGAAGCAAAATAAAAACCGCCACTGTTGATACGATCCCGAAGAGGATAATCAACAGGCGGTTCATACCAAAGACTTACAGTTGGTCTTTGATGATATCTCCGATCGTCAGACGATCTTCGCTGTTGTTGAATTCATTCAGCGCATCGCGCTCTTTCTGGCGCTCGAGACGACGGACGGAGAGACGGATTTTGTTGCTTGAAGGATCGAGCATGACGATGACACCTTCGATCTCGTCCCCTTTGTTCAGCTCTTCCATGTTCAGAGGAGAGACATCCTCTTTTCGGATCAGCGCGTCGACGCCGTCTTCTATTTCCACAAAGACACCGAAATCTTTCACATCGCGGATTTTTCCTTTGACGATATCTCCGACTTTGTGCTCTTTGGCGAATCGGTCGATCGGACTCTCTTCCAGAGCTTTTTTGCTGAGGCTGATACGCTCCTGTTCCGGATCGATCTTGATGATCTTCACTTCGACTTCGTCGCCTTTTTTCAGAAGATCTTTGGCTTTGGCACCTTTCTCCCAGGAAACGTCCTGGTTGTGCAGAAGGCCTTCCACTTTGCCGATACGGACGAACGCGCCGAAATCGGTCAGCGTGGTCACCGTTCCTTTTACAACATCGCCCTCTTTGTGCTGCTGGAGGAACTCTTCGAAAGGCTTCGGCTGAAGGTTTTTGTAGGATACACGCAGTCTTCGGGTTTCGGGATTGATTTCTATCACCTCGACATCGATCTCGTCACCGACGTTGAGATAGTCTTTCGGGTTCTTGATGTCTTTGTCCCAGGAGACTTCGGAAACATGGAGGAATCCTTCGATATCGTTGCCCAGATCGACGAAAGCGCCGTAGGGCTCGATATTGCTGACTGTGACCTTGATCGCATCGCCCTCTTCGAGCTGATCGATGATCTCTTCCCACGGATCGGGCATGGTCTGCTTGATGGAGAGAGAAAGGTGGCGTTTTTTCGGATCGTATCCGATCGCTTTGACTTCCACCCTGTCACCTTCTTCATAAAGCGTCGCGGGATTGACCGGTCCTTTGTAGCTGATTTCACTGTAGTGGACGAGTCCCTCGATACCGCCCACGTCTACGAACATACCGTAGCTCGTGATCTTTTTGATCGTACCCTCGACGACCTTGTCCTCTTCCATCAGTCTGTCGACGATCTCTTTGCGCTCCTTGCGCAGCTGATCGAGATACTTTCTTCGGGAGATCACGATGGAGTCACGATCTTTGTCGAGTTTCAGAATGACCGCTTTGATCTCTTTGCCGATCGGGTTCTTGCCCATCGCGAAAGCCGCCTGGCTCATCGGCATGAAAAACTCGATATTGTCCTTCCCGATGACGAAATATCCGCCGCGATTCTTGCGAACCACTTTTCCTTCGACGACCATGTTTTCCGCATCGTTTTCGTGCTCTTCGATGAACTTGCGGACGTTCGCCTTTCGGATCGCTTTCTGATACGACGCCTGGGGACGCTCGTTGCGATAGCCCGTGATAACCACGGGAATCGTGTCACCCACGTTGAATTTGAGGTTGCCCTCTTCGTCCTTGAGCTCGTCGAGATTGACGGCCGCTTCCTGCTTTCGGCCCACATCGACCAGCGCCTGGTTGTCACCTTCACGAATCTCTACAATCACACCGTCCGTTATGCTTCCGCCCTGCTCCTTTTTCTCGTACGCGTCCAGCATCGACGCGAAATCTTCCTCCATGTTCTCAAACTCTTCCATTGAGGCCTTGTCCATACCTGATTCCTTTTCCGTTTTTAAAGTCCGTTATTATACTTTAAATTCTCTTATTTTTCCAATAATCTCTTCGATAATCCACTCCGGGGTCGATGCACCCGCGGTGATTCCACACAGTTTCTTTCCTTCGAACCACTCTCTTTTCAGCTCCTCTTTCGATTCGACATGGTACGAATCGGGACAGTACTGGCTGCAGATCGTAAAAAGCTGTTTGGTGTTGGAAGACTGTTTGCCGCCGATCACGACCATCACGTCGGCTCGTTTGGCGAGCTCTCTGGCGGCGTCCTGGTTCTCGAAAGTCGCGTTGCAGATCGTGTTGAAGACACGTACCTCTTTGTGGCGGGGAACGAGATAGTTGATGATCTTGTTGTATTCGTCGATTTTACGTGTCGTCTGGGCGACGACGGCCACCCGCTCTTTCAGATGGATCTTTTCCAGATCCTTTACGTCCAAAACGGCGTGCACCGGCCCCATCGCGTAACTCATGACCCCTTTGATCTCCGGATGGTTGACATCGCCGAATATGACGATGTCGTATCCCGCTTCACTCATCTCTTCGACGATCTGCTGGGGCTTGGTCACGAAAGGACAGGTGGCGTCGATCACTTCGCCGCCCTTCTCTTTCAGCTTTTTGAGATCCTCTTTGGGAATTCCGTGGGTACGGATCACCGTCGCCTGCCCCTCTTTCACGTCCTCCAAAGATGTGGCCAGCGAAACGTTGAAATCCCGCTTGAGCCGTTCGATCTCCATGTTGTTGTGGATCAGCGGCCCCAGCGTCGAACTGCCGGGATGCTCCTCCGCGATCTTGATGGCCCTTTTGACGCCGAAACAGAAGCCGTAGCTTTTGGCGATCTCTATTTCCATGTTTTCACCTCGGTAATCTGACTCAAAATATCCAGAAAGTTCGGAAAAGAGGTTTCGATACAGTCGACATCCTCGATGGTCATGTCGGCCAGGAGTCCGGCGATCGCGAAGCTCATGGCGATCCTATGATCCCCGCAACTGTCGATCGTCGCCCCATGGATCTCTCCCCCCTCGATGAGATACCCGTCCTCTCTCTCGCTGCAGACGACACCGCAACGCTTCAGCCCTTCGACGACACACGTGATCCGATCCGACTCCTTGACCCGCAGCTCTTCGGCATTGCGGACGACACTCTCGCCTTCGGCGACGGCCATCGCGATGGATATGGCGGGCAATTCGTCGATAAGCCACGAAATGTGTTCGCTCACTTCGACACTTTTGAGCCGGCCATTGTAGGTGATCGTGATATCGCCGATCGGCTCGTAACGGTTCTCTTTTTCGGTAAATTCGACCCGTGCCCCCATTCGTTTCAACACTTTGTAGGCTTCGATGCGGGTGGGATTGAGGGTCACATCGGTAATGACCACCCGGCTGCCGGGAACGATCGCGGCGGCCACCGCGAAGAAAAACGCGCTGGACGGATCCGCCGGCACGGTAATGTCCAGCGGCTCGAGAGGCCCGCGCATCGGCTCGATCGTGATCGTATCCCAGCTTTCGATATTGGCACCCATACCCCGCAGCATCCGTTCCGTATGGTCACGGCTCAGTTCCGGCTCCCTGTAGGTGGAGACATCGTCTGCACGCAGAGCCGCCAGAATCATCGCGCTCTTCACCTGTGCCGAGGCGATGGGGCTTTCATAATTGAAGGATCGCAGCCTGTCCCCCCTGATACACAACGGTGCCAGGTTTCCCTCTTCCCTGCCGTCGATTTTCGCCCCGATCTGCGTCAGAGGTCCGGTGACCCTCTTCATCGGACGTCGCCTGAGGTATCTGTCTCCCGTCAGGACGTAATGCCCCGGCAGAGAACTGAGAAACCCGCAGAAAAGGCGCATCGCCGTACCGGAATTCCCACAGTCGAGCACATCTTCGGGCTCGGAGGCCTCTTTGGGGGGCGTGATGGTGATCGTGTCCCCCTCCTCTTCGACTTTCGCCCCCAGCTGCTTGACGATAGCCAGCGTATTGAGGGTGTCTTCCGCACGCAGATAGTTTCTGATCCTGCTCGGTTTGTCGCTTAAAAGCGAAAACATGGCACAACGGTGTGAGATCGATTTGTCGCTGGCGATAGAGTCACACAGAAGATCGAAAGCTTCCGCTTTTTTCACGGCCAGAGTGGTCATCGCAGCCTCGCTTCGCACGCCTCTGTCAAAAGCTTCAGCGCTTTGTCCATTATGGCGTTGATCTCGCTCTCTTCCAAGGTCTTCTCCATCGATGAGATGATGAATCGAAGCGTCAGACTCATCTCGTCTCCCAGTTTTTCATCGGTATATCTGTCGATCGGGAAAAACTTCTGCACCGTTTCGGGCAGTTTTCCCTCCAACGCCTCTCTGATCGCCGTATAGGTGGTGCTTTGGGGTACGACGATGCTCAGATCGCGCTGAACCGGCGTAAAGGCGCTGATGGGGCGGGCGTTGATATGCTTTTGTTGCAGTTTGGGTACTTCGAGTTCGGCGAAATAGGTATCGGGCAGATCGAACTGTGCCGCGATATCGGGATGGAGCTTCGAAACGATTCCCACCGTCTCCCCATCCATCACGATCCTGGCGGACTGATAGGGGTGCATAAGAGCGTTGTCCGCTTCGCACGCCTGCAGTTCGAAGCTTCCGACCACGGCCGCGAGTTTGTCGACGAATGTGGGGAAATCGATCGGTTCGGGTTTGCCCGCGTTCGTGACCGTCTCCATCTCCTTCTCCCCCGCATAGGCGAAAAGAAGGTGGAACATTTCGTTGCGCTCCGCATCGAAGACCCGTCCCACTTCAAAGAGTGGAATACGCTTTTTCGACATCGCGACGTTGCGTTGGAGCGAGTCGAGCATCGTCACCATCAGACTCGGCCGCAATCCGTCCATCTCGTTGGTGATGGGATTGAGCAGGGCCTTTTCCTTCTTGAGCGGTTCGAATCCGAGCGCCTCTACGCGCCGGTTGTCGCAGAAGACATAGTGAATCGTCTCGAAAAAACCGTTCGCTACCGCTTTGAGACGGATATCCCGGATGAAACGGTAGCGATGAAGATCGTAGGTGACGCGGTTGGCTTCCTGAAAACGCATCGGTCTGGAGGCGATATTGTCGATACCGACGATTCGGACGACCTCCTCGATCACGTCCTGCTTGTTCACGATATCGTGTCGGAAAGCCGGAACGTCGAAAATGATCTTCCCGTCTTCGGTCCTGTGGATATAGAAACCGAGTTTCGAAAGAATGTTGACGACCGTGGAGATCTCCACGGCCTGACCGACCAGCGCTTCGATCTCGTCCATCGATATGTCGAGTGTCAGCGGCTCCTTCTGTGTCATATACTCACTGCATCCGGCATAGACCTCCACCTCGGCATAAGTGCAGAGAAGATGCAGCAGTACCCGACAGCCGAAGTCGAGATCGGGTTCGCTTCCCCTTGAGGTTCTGTAGTAGAGTGCGTCGGTTTTCAGATTCTCTTTTTTGACGACGGGAGCGATCAGCTCCGGCCGGATGTAACTCGCCTCCAGGATCAGCGTCTTTTCGTTTTCGTCCGCTTTGAGCTCTTCGTTCTGGTAGATTCCCACGATCGAAGCGGTTTTTCCGTCTGTCTCCACGGCACCGAGACCGTTGTCCAGCTGTTTGAGGGTTATTTTGGCCTTTTCGGAACCGTTCGAGAGTTTCGAGAAACCGTACTCCCGCAAAATCACGCCGCTGGCATGGACGGCATAGTCGATGTATGCATCGATGGCTCTTTCAGTGATATCGATGTCGACCAGTGCGAGACGCAACCGTATGAACAGAGGCACATCGATCGACTTGAGATCGACGGCGCGGTAGAGCAGGTCGACCGGGGGATTCCCCTGATGGGCGAACTGAAGAATTCTTCCGATTCCCAGACTCTTGCTCTCTTTCTCTCTGTATTCCAGCGTTTTCATCGGGCGGTCGAAACCCACGGAAAGTTCTCTGGCGACACCGTAGATGCTCAGACAGTCACCCCGGTTCGCGGTCAGCTCGATTTCGATCACATCATCGTTGAAGGGAGGATACTCCTTCAACGGTTTGCCGATCTCAAGGCCGCCGATCGTCTCATCCAGCACCAGGATCCCATCTCCGAGTTCCGGCAGTCCGAGTTCGGTGCTGGAGCAGACCATACCGTCACTTTCCACACCCCGAAGTTTGGCGTGCTTGATCTTCATGCCGTTGGGCATGACGGCGCCTACGGTAGCCACCGGTACATACTGGCCCGCGGCGATATTCTTCGCTCCGCATACGATCTGCCGCACGGCGGTACCCAGATTGATCTGGCAGACACTCAGCTTGTCGGCATCGGGATGTTTTTCACAGGATTCCACATATCCGACGACGATCTTCTCCGGCACCCTATACTCTTTCAGGGAATCGACTTCCAGGCCGATACTGTTGAGCTTCCTGCAAATCTCTTCGGTCGAAATCCCTTTCAGGTCGACCCACTCTTCCAGCCATGTACGTGTCACTATCATTGAAACTGCTCCAGCAAACGAAGATCACCCTCGAAAAGCGATCGCAAATCGGGAATCTGATGCATCAGCATCGCGAATCTCTCCACACCGAGTCCAAAGGCGTAACCGCTCACGTTCTCGTATCCGACGGCTTTGAAGACGTTCGGGTCCACCATACCGCATCCGAGCACTTCGAGCCATCCGGTCTGGGAACAGACACGGCACCCTTTCCCTTCACAGAAGATGCAGCTGATATCCACCTCCGCAGAGGGCTCCGTAAAGGGGAAGAAGCTTGGCCTGAAGCGTACATCGACGTCACCGAACATCGTATGCAGGAAATCTTCGAGGATCCATTTCAGATTGGCGAAAGAGACCTTTCCCTCTTCATCGACCACCAACCCCTCCACCTGATGAAACTGCGG
This sequence comes from Hydrogenimonas sp., assembly GCF_029933015.1. GTDB lineage: Bacteria > Campylobacterota > Campylobacteria > Campylobacterales > Hydrogenimonadaceae > Hydrogenimonas. The sequence continues at coordinate 14,158 of NZ_JAOZOZ010000027.1, forward strand.
GGTATGGGTGAGGTCGAAATCGCGCCGGAAAACGGCACCGGGACTGATCATACGGATCGGCGGTTTCTCCCGCATCATCGTGCGGATCTGCACCGGTGAGGTATGGGTGCGAAGCAGCATGCCGTCTTTGAAATAGAAGGTATCCTGCATGTCTCTGGCAGGATGGTAATCGGGCAGATTGAGCGCTTCGAAATTATGGAACTCGTCTTCGACGAGAGGCCCGCCTTCGACGGCGAAATTGAGAGAGGAGAAATAGTCGATGATTCGGTCCATCGTCTGCATCACCGGATGCAGCGCTCCGCTCTGGGGACGCGGCGAATAGAGCGATACGTCGATCGCTTCGCTGCGAAGCTTCTCTTCCAGAGCCTCTTTTTCGAGTTCGGCTTTCTTCTTTTCGAAACTCTCCATGAGCTTCTGCTTGAGCAGGTTCAGCTCCTTGGCCACTTTCGGTTTCTCTTCCGGTGGTACGTTCTTCATTTCGGCAAAAGCTTTGGCCAGTTCGCCCTTTTTGCCAAAAAGCGCGATGCGTATCGATTCGAGAGTTTCGAGAGAATCGGCCGCATCGATTTTATCGATCCAGTGCTCCACGGATAGTCCTTCTCAGGGAGTGAATTTCGGCCGATTGTACAACAATCTTCATTAAGCCCCAGTAAAAAGGGAGCTTTGGTATAATGTCGGAAATCTATTTGCAGGAGAATGGTCCATGTGTATATTTTGTAAAATCGTCAAAGGAGAGATTCCTTCCAACAAAGTGCTCGAAGACGAGGATTTTCTCGCGTTCCACGACATCAACCCCATCGCACCGGTCCATATTCTGATCATACCCAAAGAACATATCGAAAATTTCCAGTCGGCATCACCGGAACTGATGGCGAAAATGACACCTTTCATTCAAAAAGTGGCTGCGGAGCTCTGTCTGGACAAGACAGGCTACCGACTCGTAACCAACAACGGCAGAGACGGAGGGCAGGAAGTCCCGCACCTTCATTTCCATCTCCTCGGCGGCGCACGCCTGAAATGGACACATCTGACGCAGGACGAGACGCACAAAAATCTCTAAGCGGTACCTCCCAAGGTACCGTTTCTATCCTCTCTTCTCTTTCAGCCAGTTCTTCAGTTTTTCGATCTGTTCAGCCGTTTTCTCTCTCGAGGTTCCACCTTCGGAGTTTCTCGCATTCATCGAATGGCGTATGGAGAGATATTCGACCACATCGGGAGAGATCCGGCTGTCGATAGACTGCAGCTCTTTGGCATCCAGTTCACTGAGATCCACGCCTTTCTGCTCCGCCAAAGCCACGGCCCGTCCCGTAATGAAGTGCGCTTCCCGAAAAGGAATGCCACACTTCTCCACCAGATAGTCGGCCAGATCGGTAGCGCTCAGGTGGCCGATTTTGCAAGCCTCTTCCATTCGCTCTTTGTTGACTGTCATGGTCTTGATCACTTCGTTGAGAATCGTCAGGGAAATTTCTGCCGTTTCGACACTGTCGAAGGTCCCCTCTTTGTCCTCCTGCATATCCTTGTTGTATGCCAGAGGCAGCCCTTTCATCACGGTTAGAAGCGACACGAGATTGCCGTAGGTCCGACCCGTTTTACCGCGAAGCAGTTCGGGAACGTCGGGGTTCTTCTTCTGCGGCATGATAGAGCTGCCCGTCGAGTAGGCGTCACTTAGTGTCACGAAACCAAATTCCGAACTCGACCAGAGTACGAGCTCCTCGGAGAGGCGTGAGATATGCATCATCATCGTCGCGATATTGAAAAGCATCTCCAGAGCGAAATCACGATCGCTCACCGTATCGAGACAGTTGAGCGTCGGCGCATCAAACCCGAGCTCCTTCGCCGTCATCTGACGGTCAATGGGATGGGGCGTACCCGCCAGTGCCGCACATCCGATGGGAGAGAGATTGTTGCGCACGAAGCTGCTTTCGAAACGTTCGTAATCCCGCTTGAACATCGATGCGTACGCCATCATATGGTATCCGAAATTGATAGGTTGCGCATGCTGCAGATGCGTCATCCCGGGCAGCATGGTATCGACATGCTTTTCGGCAGTATCGACAAGTGTCCGAATCAACGTCAAAACCAGATCGCGTATGATCTCGTTGTGTGCCTGCACATAGAGCCTGAAATCGAGGGCCACCTGATCATTGCGGCTTCGTGCCGTATGAAGTTTTTTCCCCGCATCCCCGATCAATTGTGTCAACCTTTTCTCGATAGCCATATGGATATCTTCATCAGAGATGTCGAACACGAAATCACCCGCCTCGATCTCATGCAATACCTGTCGCATCCCTTTGACGATATCCTGATACTCTTTGTCGTTCAGTATGCCCTGGGCATGCAGCATTTTGGCATGTGCGAGGGAACCTTTGATATCGTACTCGTAAAGCTTTCTGTCGAATTCCAAAGAAGCGTTGAATTTGTCCAGCAAAGAAGAAGCGTTTTCACTGAAACGCCCGGACCACATTTTACCCATAGCGAACTCCTGAAATAAGTTCGCTATTGTAACAAAATTGCAGGAGAGTACGAAAGAGGGTGAAGTTTTAGAACCCATCTCAAAAATCCCCATAGGCGGCAACGGAAAGCGATTTTGCTTCCTCTCGCGGCGCTTCGACGCAGGCGTG
>NZ_JAOZOZ010000130.1 GCF_029933015.1 Hydrogenimonas sp.
TGGAGCGTCTCCCCGACAATCTTGTTCGCTTTGCGTAGTTTCTCGATCTCGGCAGGTTTGCGGATCGCTATAGACATCTACAGACCTACCGCGCTGAGCGTTTCGTATTTGCTCATATAGATCTGGGCTTCGATCTTTCGCATCGTATCGAGTGCGACCTGCACGACGATAAGAACGGCCGTACCGCCGAAGTAGAAAGGTACACCCATGCTTTTGACCAGTACCCACGGCAGCGTGGAGATGATGGCAAGATAGATGGCCCCCCAGAATGTCAGACGGCTCGCCACCTCGTTGAGAAATTCGGCCGTATGTTCACCCGGACGCACGCCGGGAATGAATCCGCCCTGACGCTTGAGGTTTTCGGCGATATCTTTCGCGTTGAAGACGATCGAAGCGTAGAAATAGGCGAAAAAGATGACGAACAGGAACATCATGATGTTGAATGTGTAGCTGTTCGGATTCAGGAAATCCGATATTTTCTGAACGATCGGATTGGTCGAGGCCTGAAGGATCGTGCTCGGGAACATCAGAATCGCAGAAGCGAAAATCGGCGGAATGACGCCCGAGAGGTTCACCTTGATCGGAATGTAGTTCATGACACGCTTCTTCTGGTTCTGCATCATCACCTTGCGGGAGTAGCTCACCGGCACCCGCCGCTCCCCCAGCTCCACGTAGATGATGAAACCGACCGTGGCGATGATGATCGCCAGGATAGCCAGCACGACGAGGAAGTTGAGTTCACCCGTGTTGACCAGGTTGATCGTACCGCCGATCGCCGTCGGAATCGAGGAGACGATACCGGCGAAGATGATCAGCGAAATACCGTTACCGACGCCTCGCTGGGTGATCTGTTCTCCGATCCACATCAGCAGCATCGTACCCGTCAGCATCGAAAACGCAGCCAGTGTGACGAAAGTCGTCGTATCGATCATGATCGCGCTCTCGCCTCCTTTTCCGGTAAGACTCTGCAGACCTATGGCCACACCCACCGCCTGGATCAACGTGATCGCGATCGTCGCGTAACGGATGATCTGCATATACTTCGTCATCCCGTCGCGCTCTTTTTTCATTTTGCCGAGCTCGGGGAAAGTTGCTGCGAGAAGTTCCATGATGATCGATGCGGTAATGTAGGGCATGATACCGAGAGAGATGATACTGAGTCGGCTGATCGCGTTACCGCTGAACATATTGAACATGCCCAGAGCATTGGAGGAGTTGGAGTCAAAAAAATCTTTGATGACGTCGACGTTGACACCGGGGACCGGCACGTAGGCCAGGATCCGGTATGCCAGCAAAAATCCCAATGTGATCAGGATTTTATTGACCAATGATTTGTTCATTGTTATTTTCCGCTGGTGGTGATACGCTCGTCTTTGATTTTGGCGGCAAGCTCGCGAGCCGCTTTGCCGATCAATTTAACGCGCTTGTGTTTACCTTTGATGGTATGAACACTCTGAAGTGTCTCCATGGTGATCTCTTCGAGCTCCGCGATGGCGGGTACACGCTCGATGTTGATCACGTACGGTTTTTCCACACGGGAGCGGAAACCGACTTTCGGAAGACGGCGCTGAATCGGCTGCTGTCCACCCTCGAAACCGCGTTTTTGCTTGTAACCGGTTCGGGACTTCTGGCCTTTGTTTCCGCGTGTGGCGGTCTTGCCCATGCCGCTTCCCTGGCCACGGCCGACACGCTTGCGGTTTTTCGTGCTCCCCTGAGCGTTTGTAAGATTGTGCAGTGACATCGCTTATCCTTTGATTCGGCTTAGCGCTTCAACAGTGGCCCGAACGAGGTTGTTCGGATTGTTGGAGCCCAGTGATTTGGTCAGGATATCCTTGATACCCGCGAGTTCGATGACGGGACGCGCCGCACCACCCGCGATGACTCCCGTACCTTCGCTGGCCGGTTTGAGCAGAATTTTGCTCGAATTGTATTTGTGTTCGATATCGTGCGCGATCGTCGAACCCTTGATGTTGACTTTGACCAGGTTCTTGAAGGCTTCGTCGATTCCCTTGCGGATCGCATCGGGAACCTCTTTCGCCTTGCCCATACCAAAGCCGACTGTGCCGTTGCGGTCACCCACGACGACAAGCGCTGTAAATCGGAAACGACGACCGCCCTTGACAACTTTCGTGACACGGCCGATGTTTACGATGACTTCTTCGAAATCTTCTCTGTTAATATTTTCCATCATTCTACCCTTACACCTGTATTCCGTTTTCACGCAAAGCTTCGGCGAACGCCGCGACCACACCGTGATAGATGTAACCGTTACGATCGAATACCGCTTTGTCGAGACCCTTTTCTTTCATCGCGTTCGCGAGCGCTTCCGCGACCTTCGCGGCCGCTTCCCTGTTCGCTTTCAGACCCATGGCACGGCCGTCCGCCGCAGCCACGGTAACGCCGGCTACATCGTCGATCGCCTGGGCGTAGACGTGCTTGTTCGATCGGAAAATGGTAACACGCGGTTTTTCGGCCGTACCGAAAATCTTGCCGCGTACACGGGCTTTTCGTTTTGCTCTCTGAGCATTTTTCTTCAAAAGTAGTGTTTTGTTCATTGTTTAACCCTTACTTACCTGTTTTACCGGCTTTGCGGAGAATCACTTCATCCACATACTTGACGCCTTTGCCTTTGTAGGGCTCCGGCGGACGGAATGCACGGATTTCTGCAGCGACCTGACCGACTTTCTGCTTGTCCTGCCCTTTGACGGAGATGATGTTCTTCTCCACGGCGATCTGGATTCCTTCCGGAATCTCGTAGTTGATCGGATGGGAGTAGCCCAGCTGCAGTTCGAGCGTCTTGCCTTTGACGGCGGCCCGGTAACCTACACCGTTGATTTCGAGCTTCTTCTCGAAGCCCTGCGTCAGACCGATGATCATGTTCTGCGTCAGTGCGCGGTAGGTTCCCCAGAACGCACTGCTGGCCTTGTCCTCGCCTTTTCTGTGGAAGATGATCTCTTTGTCGGTGACTTCGATATCGACACGTCCGTGCGTATCGAGGCGCTTGACATCTTTTCCTTTGGAAACGACAACTTCTGTACCCTCGACCTTCACTTCGATGCCGGCCGGGATATCAATCGGTTTCTTTCCTATACGTGACATATTCTAATTCCTTACCAGATACTACAAAGCACTTCGCCGCCGATGCCGCGCTTGTACGCTTCATCGTTGGCGAGAACGCCCTGAGATGTGCTTACGACGATGGTGCCGTAGCCGTTTTTGAATCGTTTGATCTCTTCCTTGCCCTTGTAGACCCGGCGGCCGGGTTTGGAGATACGTTTGATCTCGTTGATGACGGTTCGGCCGTTGTCGTCATACTTCAGTACGACGTTAATGCTTTTCTTGCCGTCGTTTTCAACCACTTTGTAGCTCTCGATGTAACCTTTCTCCTGAAAGATTTTCATGATCGCTTCAATCATTCTGCTATACATCAACGAAGTTACTTCCAAACGTCGCATCGATGCGTTTCTGATCCGTGTCAAAGAATCTGCAATCAGATCGTTCACCATGCTATCTCCTTACCAGCTTGCTTTTTTGATGCCAGGAAGAAGTCCTTCGCTAGCCATTTTGCGCAGACAGATACGGCAGATGCCGAAATCTCTGTACACAGAGTGCGGGCGGCCGCAGATGCTGCAGCGCGTGTACGCACGAACTTTGAATTTTGGTTTTCGCTGTTGCTTCGCAATCATCGATTTTTTAGCCATTTTGTCGTCCTTTTGCAAAAGGCAGTCCCAGCTTCTCGAGAAGCGCGAACGCCGCTTTGTCGCTGTCAGTCGTCGTGACGATGGTGATGTTCATACCATGCGTCTTGATGATGTTGTCGTATTCGACTTCGGGGAAGATCAGCTGCTCGTCCAGACCGAAGTTGTAGTTTCCGTGACCGTCGAAACCGTTGCGTGAAACGCCGCGGAAGTCCTTCACGCGCGGCAGCGCGATCGAGATCAGTTTGTCGAGGAAGTTGTACATCATGTCGCCGCGGAGTGTCACTTTGACACCGACCGGCATACCTTCACGCACCTTGAAGCCCGCGACAGACTTTCTCGCCGGAACGATCAGCGCTTTCTGACCGGAGATCAGGCTGATGGTGTCGGCGATGTTCTGGACCACTTTCGTATCTTTCGCATCGTCGCCGCATCCGACGCTGATGACGATCTTTTCGAGTGCCGGAATCAGCATCGGGTTTTCGAGTCCGAGCTCCTCCTTGAGGACCGGCTTGAGTTCGTTGTATTTTTCTTTGAGTCTCAACATCTTATGCACCTTCTACTTTGCGAACGTTGGAGATGTGAATCGGCATCTCTTTGTTGACGAAACCACCCTCGGGATTCTGTTCGGTCGGCTTGACAGCCTTTTTGACCACTTTGCATCCCGCGACGATGACGGCGTCTTTGGCCGGAAGGACCTGGAGGACCTCCGCCTTCTTGCCTTTGTCGTCTCCGGCGATAATTTCGACCGTATCGCCCTTTTTGATCTTGAATTTCTTAGCCATTAGAGTACCTCCGGTGCAAGCGATACGATTTTCATGAAGTTCGCGTAGCGCACTTCACGGCTGACAGGTCCGAAAATACGTGTACCGATCGGCTCTTTCTTCGTATCGAGAA
>NZ_JAOZOZ010000028.1 GCF_029933015.1 Hydrogenimonas sp.
CGCCGCTTTCGACATATCCCTGAATCAGGGAGTTGACGCCCGCCATGCCGATGAAGTAGACGGCGAACCAGGGAATGACCAGTTTTACGCCGCCCGCTTCGCCGCCGCTCTTTTTGGCGGCATAGGAGAGGTAGATGCCCAGCAGAATGAGCATCGGTGCGATCATGATGACGCGGGTCATCTTGACGATCACCGCCGCCTTGGCCATTTCGGTATCGGGGCCGTCGATGGAGCCCACGGCCACCACCTGCGCCACTTCGTGGATCGTGCCGCCCACGTAGATACCGAACTCCTGGGGCGTCATGTCGAAGACCCCGGCTTTAAGCAGCGCGGGGTAGAGAAACATCGCGATGGTGCCGAAGAGCACGACCATCGAGACGGCGATCGCCGCCTTGTGCTCCTCGGCTTTGAGGACCGGCTCGGTCGCCAGAACCGCCGCCGCGCCGCAGACCGAGGCGCCCGAAGCGGTCAGCATCGCCGTATCCCGGTCGAGACCGAAAATCCTGTATCCCAGCCAGGTGCCCAGCAGAAAGGTGGTCGAAAGCATGATGAGAGAGACCATGAAACCCTCCACGCCCACTTCGGCGATCTGCTGGAAAGTGATGCGGAAACCGTAGAAGACGATGGCGAAGCGCAGAATCTTCTTTGCCGAGAAGACGATACCCGTCTCCCACGCCGCGGGGAAATGGTTGTGGAGTGTGTTGGCGTAGAAGATACCGATGACGATACCCACGACCAGGGGGGAGATGCCGAGCTTCTGCACGGGGGCGAGCCCGGCGATATAGGTGGCCGATGCCGCCACGAGAGCGACGAAGATGATGCCGCTGATCGTTCCCTTTCGTTTTTCGGGAGAGAAAGCCATTCGAAAACCTTTCAGTCTAATTGATTACAATATACATTTTTAATAAATTTTACTCTTTATTATATTACATTCACTCTCACAAACAAAATAAATAAAATGTGTTATAATTATCAGAAATATTGAGCCAAGGCGATATCAGATGAAGATCACGCTGCGTCAAATGGAGATATTCCTCGAAGTTGCCCGTATGGGCCACCTGACCAAAGTCGCCGAAAAGATGGGCTTGAGCCAGTCGGCGGTGTCGATGTCGATCAAGGAGCTCGAAAACATCATCGGCTACAAACTCTTCGACCGGATCAACAAGAAACTGGCCCTCAACGAGAAGGGCCGTGCCTTCGCCGAAGCGATCGCCCCGCTTGTGAGCAAACTCAACGACATCGAAGAGGAGTTCAAGAACGACGAGAACAACGGCGAACTGCTCATCGGCGTCAGCACGACGATCGCCGACTATCTGATCCCCCCGATCATCTGCGACTACATGAAAAGCTACCCGCAGGTCAAGGTCAACCTCAAGATCGGCAACACCCGGGAGATCGTCGACCTCATCGAGAGCGGATCGGTCGATCTGGGATTCGTGGAGGGCAACGTCGACTCCACTTCGATCAAACAGGAGATCGTGGGGCCCGACGAGCTGATCGTCGTCACGGGCGACAGAGAGCTGGCCGAAAAGCAGGAGAGCTACTACATCGACAAACTCCTCGACAAACGGTGGATCCTGCGGGAAGAGGGTTCGGGGACCCGGGAAGTCTTTCTGACCCATCTGGGCGATCTGGCGGCCCAGATCAACCTCTTTCTGGAGCTTCGCCATCCCGAATCGATCAAGAACATGCTGATCCAGAGCAAGAAGTGCCTCACCTGCCTGCCGCGAATCAGCGTCATGAAGGAGCTGGAGCGGGGAGATCTCTACGAACTGAAGATCAAAAAGCTGAAATTCGAGCGGCAGTTCCTGCTGATCTACCACAAAGACAAGTACAAAACCTCGCTGCTGAGCAAATTCATCTACTTCACCAGGATGCAGCTGGGCAAGATCCTCGCCCACTGACCTCGGGAAACCGGCGGCCCGTGCGCCGCGTCTTTCCGCTCACGGCTTTTTCCCGGAACCCCTCTCTTTTCCCTCGGCGTACTCCGCGGGGGTGTTCATGTTGAAAAAAGGCGCGTCGTCGGGAAAATCGACGAACCGCGTATCCGAAACTCTCAGCAGATGGTTGAGACGGTGCATTCCCTCCTCCACCATTTCCCTCAGTCTCGGCAGCAGCCGCATCGTATAGATACCGCACATCGGATGCGTCCCGCCGGGAGAGCGGGCGACGACGGCGTCGACCTGCTTCTGCGTGTAGACTTCGACCAGCCGCTCCATCACCTTTTCGTCGACAAAGGGCGTATCGACGGAGATCGCGAAAAAGTCGCCGCCGATCGCTTCGAACGCGGCCAGCAGTCCTGCCGTCGGCGCGTGAAGGTCCTTCGCTTCACGATCGAGAATCAGCGGGGCGTCGAACGGGAACTTGTCGGTTTTGGTGCTGATGTAAAGACGGGAGAAGAGCGGAAGAAGGCGGCGGTACTGGTATTCGGCCAGCGTCTGGCAGCCGCCGAAAGGAAGCAGCGCCTTGTCGCGACCCATCCGGGAGCTTTTCCCCCCGGCGAAGATGACACAGGGGAGATGAAAGCGCATCAGATGTCGCGGGGATCGACGATTTTACCGGCGATGGCGCTGGCGGCGGCGACGGCGGAGTTGGCCAGGTAGATTTCGGAGCTGCGGGCACCCATGCGTCCGACGAAGTTTCGGTTGGTCGTGGAGATGCAGCGCTCGTTGTCGCCGAGAATCCCCATGTAGCCCCCCAGGCAGGCGCCGCAGGTGGGATTGGAGACCACCGCGCCGGCGTCGATCAGCGTATCGATGTAGCCCGCCTTTTCGGCGGCTTTGAGGATCTTCTGGGTCGCGGGGGTGACGATCATGCGGGTGTGGCGGGCGACCCGCTTGCCCTTGACGATCTCGGCGGCGATCCTGATGTCGCTGAGCCTTCCGTTGGTGCAGCTTCCGATGAAGACCTGATCCACCTTCAGATCGTCGGCCACAGCCTGGCTGACCGGCTTGCCGTTACTGGGCAGATGCGGATAGGCGATAACCGGTTCGAGTTTCCCCACGTCGATCTCGATCACCTGGCAATACTCGGCGTCGGAATCCGAGTAGTGGAACTTCGGCTCCCTGGCCAGCTCTTTGTCGGCCAGGAACGCTTTGGTCACCTCGTCGACGGCGACGATGCCGCTTTTGGCTCCCGCTTCGATCGCCATGTTGCAGAGGCTGAAGCGGTCGTCCATGCTGAGATATTCGATCGTGTCGCCGGTGAACTCCAGCGCCTTGTAGAGGGCCCCGTCGACGCCGATCATACGGATGAGTTCGAGGATCAGGTCCTTGCCGTAGATATGTTCGCCCGGCTTGCCGGTGAAGACCACCTTGATCGTTTCGGGTACCTTGAACCAGTTGCCCCCGGTGATCATCGCGAAAGCCAGGTCCGTCGACCCCATCCCGGTACTGAAGGCACCCAGTGCCCCGTGGGTACAGGTGTGGCTGTCGGCGCCGATGATGACATCACCCGGCACCACGAGGCCCTTTTCGGGAAGCAGGGCGTGCTCGATCCCCATATCCTTCTCGTCGAAGAAGTGCTTGAGGTCGTGCTTGTAGGCAAACTCGCGGCTGATCTTGGCCTGGTTGGCGCTGGCGATGTCCTTGGCGGGAATGAAGTGGTCCATGACGATGGAAAAGCCGTCGGGGTTGGCCAGTCTCTCTGCGCCGCTCTCCTCGAAAGCGCGGATCGAGATCGGGGTGGTGATGTCGTTGCCGATGACCATGTCGATCGGCACCCGGACGATCTCGCCCGCCTTCACTTCGCGGCCGGCGTGGTCGCTGAATATCTTTTCGGTAATGGTCTGTCCCATGAAAATCCTTGTCCGAGGGGCATGGCTGCCCCGAAATTGTCGCGATTATAGCAAAAAGGGGGTTTGAAAGAGTTTACGGCATCGCTGCGTAAAACATTTTGCAACATTGCCGATTATATTTCGCCAACCAATTCACACAGCAAGGAGAAAACCCCCATGGAAGAGAAAGAGAACACCCCGCAGGCGGAACCGGCACAGGCACGGACAGCCGCCCCTTCGGACTACGAAGACCGGATGCTCGAAGCTTTCGTACAGAAACCGGAAAAGTTCCAGTGGTACAAAAACGCTTTTTCGAAATTCAACGTCAACGGTGTCGACAGAGTCGCCTGGGTCTGGAGCTGGTGGGCCTTTTTCGGTACCTTCTGGTTCCTGCTCTACCGCAAAGCCTATCTGCCGGCGCTGGGCTTTTTCGTCGCCAACGTCGCGGCCTCCTTCGTCCCCGTTCTCGGTCTCGTGGTCTGGATACTCACGGGCGGATACGCCACCTATTTCGTCTACAAAACCTACAAGGCCAAAAAAGAGGAGATCGAAGCGAAGATCGAAGATCCCCAGAAGCGTATCGAGACGATGCGCGCCGTCGGCGGCTACAACCAGTGGGTCGTCTGGCTGGCGGTCATACTCTCGGCCCTCTGGCTGCTGGGTATCGTCGCGGCCATCGCCATACCCCAGATGGTCGAACCGACCCAGACACTCAATCCCTGACACCAAAAACCCGGCTCCCATCAAGCCGGGTCATGTTACAATCTCTCTATGAAATTCTACGAACTCGAAGCCATTGCCGAATATCTCTCAAAATTCCGCCAGATCACGAAAGCCGAACGGATCGGCGACAATGTCATCCGCATCCTCTTCGACAGGAAAGAGGCCGTCGGTTTCGATCTCTCCCGAGGACACAGCGAAATCTTCGCGGCGGACGAGACGGAGAACGTGCGAAGCTACCACGCCCCCTTCGACACGATGCTCAAAAAGCGTTTCAACGGCGCGAAGATCGTCGCCGTCACGATGCCGGGCGGCGACAAGATCCTCCGGATCGAAACCTCCCTGCAGGGAGCCTACAAGGCCCAGACCACCGTGCTTCAGCTGGAGTTCACGGGGCGCCATACCAACGCCGTCATCCTGGACGAAAACGGCGTCGTGCTCGAAGCGCTCCGCCATGTCGACAGCGACGCCAGCTACCGCGTCGTCAAACCCGGCGTGACGCTCAAACCCCTTCCCCCCTACACAGGAAAACGGCAGAGCGGCTCCATCGGGGACGTCGCCGCCTGGCTGAAGGAGAAGGGGCGAAAGAGAAGAGAGCTGCGCCTAAAGCAGCTCAAGGAGCGGCATATCCGCTCCCTTTCGAAAAAGATCGAACGCCTCGAAAAGGAACTCGCCCGACTCCCCGACCGGAAAGAGCTGGAAAAGATGGCGGAGCGGTACGCCGCCGAAGCGGCCATCGTCCTGGCACACCTCAACGAGATCCGACCCTACGACACGAAGCTGGAGACCGTCGACTTCGAGGGGCGCCCCGTCACGATCGACCTGCCCGCCCTGCCCAACCCCAGGCGCATGGGCGAGCACTTCTTCGCCCTCTCCCGCCGCGCCGCCAACAAAGCCGAACATCTCCATATCGAAGAGGAGAATCTCAAAAGCCGCATCGCCTTCTACCGACGTCTGATGGAAAACGTCCGAAACGCCCGGAGCGAATCGCAGATCAACCTCCTCTTTCCGCCGAAACAGCAACGAAAGAGAAAGACGGCGAAGGCCCAGTGCGAAATCTTCCGGATCGGCGACTACCGCGTCATGGTGGGGCGCAACGAGCGGGAAAACGCATGGGTACTCAAACAGGCCAAAGCGGCGGACCTGTGGCTCCATCTCAAAGACCGTCCCTCCTCCCACTGCATCGTCCAGAGCGGCGGAAAGAGACAGATCCCCAAAGAGGTGGTGGAGAAGGCGGCGAAGATCTGTGTCGAGACGAGCGTCACACAGCCGGGAGACTATCTGGTCGACTTCACGCAGCGCCGAAACGTCAAAATCCTTCAGGGCGCGCACGTCAACTACGTCAAATACGATACAATAAAGATAACGAAACAGTAAGCGGCGCTCAGGCAACTTTCCCGGCCGGTGGTCCCGGCCTCTCTTTCATACGGATGAAAGGACGCAATCGTGGCGATTACACCGCTCACCAACATCATCTTCGTCAACCAGAACATGCAGGTGGCGGCATCGGTGCAGAACATGCAGTTCAACCGGTACGACATCCAGAACGCGGCGGCCCAGGCGATCGTCAACGAAAAAGAGAAAGTGATCGAGGAGACCAGGCCCGCCGAAGAGTCGGAAGCGATCGATCCCGACAGAGACCACGAACGCCAGGAGGCGCGGGAGAGGGAGAAAGAGCGGAGCCAAAGCGCCTCACCTCCCAAATCCAGGCCCCATCACGACAAAGGTTTCACGATCGACGAAGACGGCACGCCCCACGTCGACATCCACGTCTGAAACCCGATTTCAGAGCCAAACGTAACATCCTTTTAACCGAATTTGGGTTATACTAGATGTCAGTTTGACAAGGGGTGTTTCCATGGGTTTTCTCTCCATCTTTTCCGAAAACAGAGCGCGTTTTCTCACCGGCGGCGTCCTGATCGCCGTGGTCGTTTCGATCGGTCTGATCGACAACTTCTTCCTGATCTGGCTCTTTCTGGGGATCGTCTATCTTTTCGCCTTCTACGAGGCGATGCGGCTTTTCGGCATCGAAAAGAACAATCCGATGTACGCCTACGCCGCCGCCCTCTGGCTGCTGGCACTCGTCTATCCCAACCCCGACGATCTCTTCTTCCTGATCGCCGTCATCTTCGCTTCGCTGCTGGCCTATACCCGGGATTTCGACAAAAGGCTCTTTCTGCCCTTCCTCTACCCGACGGCCTCCTTCCTCTTCCTGCTGGCACTCTACAAGGATTTCGGCGTCGACTCCCTCTTCTGGCTGCTGGTCGTCGTCGCGCTGACGGACATCGCCGCCTACTTCACCGGCAAACTGATCGGCAGACGCCCCTTCTGCCCCACCTCGCCCAAAAAGACGCTCGAAGGGGTCGTGGGCGGCGTGCTGATCGCCACCTTCGCAGGCTTCTTCGCCGGCAGCCTGCTGGTCGACTGGCCCCAGGCGCTGATGATCTCCCTGGGCACCTCCGTCGCCTCGGTCTTCGGGGACCTTTTCGAAAGCTACCTCAAACGCCAGGCCGGCGTCAAGGACAGCGGCGACCTGCTTCCTGGCCACGGCGGCATCCTCGACAGGGTCGACGGCTATCTCTTCGGCGGCATCGTCATGGTTCTGCTGCTGCGGGGGCTGGTGTGAGAGGCACAGGCCGGAAATCGGGAATCGTAAATCGGGAATCGGCTGGGGCGCCCCTTCACGATTTACGATTTACGATTTACGAGGATCATCGTGAGCCGAAAGGATCACGATGATCCTACTCGGTTCCACCGGCTCCATCGGCACCAGCACCCTCGAGATCGCCGAGCGGTTCCATATCCGGGTCGAAGCTCTGGTAGCCGGTACCAACATCGAGCTGCTCAAAGAGCAGATCCTGCGTTTTCAGCCCTGCTTCGTCTGCGTCGCCACCGAAGAGCTCGCCAGAGAGCTGGACCATCCCCGCGTCTTCTGGGGAGAGGAGGGAATTCTGGAGGTGATCCGCGCCGCCTCCTCGGCGATCGTCGTCAACGCCCTGGTCGGTTTTCTGGGCCTGCGGCCCACGGTCACGGCAATCGAGGAGGGAAAAACCGTCGCCCTGGCCAACAAGGAGTCCCTGGTGGCCGCCGGCGCCTTCATCGATCCCGGACATCTGCGCCCCATCGACAGCGAGCACTTCGGCCTCTGGTATCTGCTGAACGGCCGCACCCCGAGAAAGATGACGATCACCGCCAGCGGCGGCGCCTTCCGTGACTGGCCGCTGGAAAAGATCGCCTCCGCCACCGTCGGCGAGGCACTCAACCACCCCAACTGGAGCATGGGCGCCAAGATCACGATCGACAGCGCCACGATGACCAACAAACTCTTCGAACTCCTGGAAGCCCGCTGGATGTTCGGCTGCGAAAGGGTCGACGCCGTGATCGAACCAAAATCGGTGATCCACGCCCTGGTGGAGTTCGTAGACGGCGCCACCACCGCCCAGATGGCCAACCCCGACATGAAGCTCCCCATCGCCTACGCCCTGATGCGCCAGGTCCACGACCCGATCCTGCCGCCGGTGGATCTGCTGGAGGTGGGCAGCCTGGAGTTTCGTCCCATCGATCCGGTCCGCTACCCCATCTGGCGGATCAAGGAGGATCTGCTGAAACATCCGAAACTGGGTGTCGTCGTCAACGCCGCCAACGAAGTGGCCATCGAAAAGTTCGTCGAAGGCCGCATCTCCTTCGAAGCACTGAGCGGCCTGGTCCTCGATGCCTACGAACGGTTTGGCGACGTCGATCCGAAATCGCTGGAGGATGTCTTCGCCATCGACCGGGAGGTAAGGAGCTGGTGTGAAAAAGCCCGGTAAGACGCTGATACTGCATGGCTGGGGCGGCAGCGACTGGCCCCACTGGCAGGCGTGGCTGGCCGCCGAACTGGCCAAAGACTACGGCACCGTCAGCTTTCCTCTGATCCAGCACCCCCACTTCCCCCACCTCAACCGCTGGAAAAAAGAGGTCGAAGCCCACCTGGCCGACTTCCGCCCCGACACGGTGGTCTGCCACTCCCTGGCCAACACCCTCTGGTTCCATCTTTGCAACGAAGGCAAGATCGAACCGGTGAAAAAGCTGGTCCTGGTCTCTCCGCCCAGGCCCGACTGCGACATCGAGACGATCAAAAGCTTCTTCCCCGTCGAGCTGCCCGAAAACCTCTTCGCCGAAAGCGCCACCCTCGTCGTCTCGACGGACGATCCCTATCTCACCCCCGAAGAGGCCTGGAAGATGCAGGAGGCTCTCGGGATTCCGATGAAGACGATCGAAAAGGGCGGCCACATCAACGCCGAGAGCGGCTTCGGACCGTGGCCGTGGATGCTGGAGTTTCTCAAAACGGGTGAGATGTGTTCCGACAGAGTGTGATAAAATACTTCTATGCATAGAAGAGAAGAGATTATCGACTACCTTCGACGACACCGCAAAGAGTTGAAAGAGAAGTTTCACGTCAAAAAAATAGGTCTTTTCGGCTCTTTCGCACGAAACGAACAGAAAATCTCCAGCGACATCGATCTGATCATCGAACTGGAAGAGAACGTTTCCCATGTTTTCACTCTGAAGCGGGAGCTTTCACGGTTTCTCGAAAAAGAGCTGGGACGACCTGTCGATATCGCCAGAGAGAAGTATATCAAGCCCTACGCAAAAGAGACGATTTTGAAAGAGACCATCTATGTCTGAAAAAATCCGTTTCAATCTTCTGACGCTGCTCGATTCGATCGAAAAAATCCGTCGCTATTCAAAAGAGGCTTCCACCGCAGACGATTTTCACCATGACGAAAAGAGCTTCGACGCCACGATGATGCAGTTTGTCGTGATGGGTGAAACCATCACGCGAATCGACAACGACTTCAAACGGCAACATCGGGAAATCCCCTGGCAGGATGTCAAGGATTTTCGTAACATCATCGCCCACGACTATTTTGGGATCGACGCAGAGGAGATTTGGGACATCATTCAATACCACCTCGATCCTCTGGAGCAGGCGATTCGTAATATACTGGAACAGGACGACTTATGATCCTCAGTATCGAAAGCAGCTGCGACGACAGCTCCATCGCCGTCACCGAGATCGCGACGAAGAAGCTTCTTTTCCACCGCAAGATCTCCCAGGAAGCCGAGCACGCCAAATACGGCGGTGTCGTCCCCGAACTGGCCAGCCGCCTGCATGCCGTGGATCTGCCCCGGCTTCTGGAGGAGGCCAAACCCTTTCTCGACGACCTGCAGGCCGTGGCCGTCACCAACGAGCCGGGTCTTTCGGTCACGCTGCTGGAGGGGGTGGCGATGGCCCAGAGCCTCTCCATCGCGAGGGGACTGCCGATCATCGCCGTCAACCATCTCAAGGCGCACATCTACTCCCTCTTCATCGAAAAGGAGGCCACTTTCCCCATGCTGGTGCTGCTGATCTCCGGCGGGCATACGATGGTACTGGACGTAAAGGGTTTCGACGAGATCGAGATACTCGCCACGACGATGGACGACAGTTTCGGCGAAAGCTTCGACAAGACGGCCAAGATGATGGGGCTGGGATACCCCGGCGGACCGATCGTCGAAAAGCTGGCCGAAAAGGGAGATCCCGACCGCTTCGCCATGCCCATTCCCCTGCAGCACTCGCCCAAAATCGCCTTCAGCTACTCCGGCATCAAAAACGCCGTCCGCCTGCTGGTGGAAAAGCACCGGCCCCTCGACGAAAAGACCAAAGCCGACATCGCCGCCGCTTTCCAGAAGGCGGCCATCGCCCACCTGCTGCAGAAAACCCGAAAAATTTTCCAACAGAAACGTCCCAAAGATTTCGCCATCGTCGGCGGAGCCAGCGCCAACATGGCCGTACGAAAAGCCTTCGCCGACCTCTGCGCCCAATACGACTGCACCCTCCACCTGGCCGACTTGAAATACTGCTCCGACAACGCTGCAATGGTGGGACGATGCGCCATCGACGCTTTTTATCTGGAACGCTTCGCCGACGCGCTGACGATCCGGGTTTCGCCAAGAAGCGATAAGATTTTTTAATTTTCTAAAAGTTTACAAAAAACTTAAAATTAAATTTTTTTAATTAAGAGTTTTTTTATCCTATTCATGTACAATTTCATCAGTCGCATCAAATGCGAATAGATTATGTTAATCAACACATCTTATAAAAAGGAAAACCTATGGCAACTACAAAGCTCAAAGGTAACGAAGTCAAACTGGCTGGTAACGAAGTAAACGTCGGAGACAAAGCTCCGGAAGTCACCGTTGTAAACGCGGAAGGTCTCGCTGACAAAAAAGTCGGTGGCGCTCAGGGAAAAGTCCAGCTGCTGGTCGTCGTTCCTTCACTCGACACACCGGTATGTGCCGCTGAAACCCGCAAGTTCAACGAAAAAGCCGCACAACTCGAAGGTGTCGACACGACTGTCATCTCCATGGACCTTCCTTTCGCGGCAGGACGTTTCTGCTCCGCTGAAGGTATCGAAAACCTGACTGTCGCTTCAGACTTCCGTAACAAAGACTTCGCCAACGCATACGGCGTACTGATCGCAGAAGGCCCGCTCGCAGGCGTCACGGCACGTGCCATCTTCGTCGTCGACAAAGACGGTACCATCGTCTACAAGCAGCTCGTTCCCGAAATCACGGAAGAGCCGGAGTACGAAGAAGCGCTGGAAGCCGCGAAAGCCGCCGCTGCCAAGTAAGTCGAACCTACACAAGACTGCTACATTCGGGGGAATGGAAGGCGGGCCCGTTTCGGGTCCGCCTTTTTTTATGCCCGCAAATCCTCTCTTTTTCAGCTCTGATAGAAATTGAGCACCATCTTCTGCATGATCGTGATAAGGCGCGTCTGCTGCAGGGCGATATAGCTTTCGATCTTCTGCTTGAAGAAGTGGTTGGGGTAGATCGAAAAGATGAGCTGGTCATCCTTTCTGTAGCGCAGGATCGCGGAGATTCTAAAGTGCGTCTTTCTCTTCTCACGCTCCGGAAGATCGAAGGAGATGACCACATGCTTCTCGTCGTCGGCGAAACAGAAATCTGCAAGCTCCATATTATCCGGCTTGATGGCGAGCGAGTTGACCGCCAGGGAGTGGATGCTTCCTGCGATCTCATCCCCGTTGGCGCACTCGATGAAAACTTCGATCCTCTCATCCGGCATCACCCGGATATTCTCCCGATCGACAGGGGATTTGTCGATGAAACGCAGATTGGTCAACACTACCTCGGCACGGTTGGGAACGGCGTTGGCCACGTCGGCTTTGACCGTGTCTGGAAGTTGGGGATGCTTGAAAAAGGTAAAAGGCTCGTTTTTCAGAAAGGCCGCTTTGGCCAGGGAGGTTTTGATCCGCAGGATGCCGTTTTTGTAGGAGAGGACCTTCACCTCTTCGCTCAGCGGCATGCCGTTGTAGAAGTTGTAGAGGGTGATTTTATCGTTGTCCGCGAAGAAGTTGGCGAAGATCCGCTCTTCACCTCCCTCGCTGCAAAAGTCGTACTTTCTCGTACCGTAGCAGATTTTCCCGCCGTTGGCCTCTTTCGACTGTTCCAGGTAGCGCCGCATGCGTGCCATCAGGGTATCGTAGTCATCCTCTCTGTCGATGATCGTCAGTGCGCCGTAGGCCATTTCGACCCCCTGAAAACGGCGGAGGGAGTCCTGTATGTTCTTGACCATCTGCACACACCTGTGCAGATGCATATCTTTCATGAATGTCATCAGGGTACCGTCGTCACACAGCTGCAATGTCGAAAAATCGGTCTGTTCCTGCAGCAGCATCACCGACTTTTCCAGCTTCTCCTCCGTCAGGTCCGAAAGGTCGAAGGCGAAACAGAGCATGGCGAGAGAGATGTTGTTCTTTTTCACGAAGCGCAGATGCGCTTCGACGATCCCTTTCTGGACCACATCCCTGTCGATCCGCTCCATTCGCCCTTCCCCCGTCACACAGGTTTGACGACGACCATGATGACGATGACGATCATCAGAAGTGTCGGAACCTCGTTGTAGGCCCGGAAAAATTTCCCGCTTCTGGTACATTCGTCACGCGCCAGACGCTCCTTGAACCACCCCAGCGAAAAGTGGTAGGCCACAAGCAACGCGGCGGCGAAAAGCTTGATCCAGAGCCATAACCCACTTTGAAAGAGGCCGGGATTGAGCCAGATCATCGCGCCGCCGCTGAGCACCGTCGCCCACATCGCCGGCACACCGATGAAGTGGTAGAGTTTACTCTCCTGGATCTTCACCACCTCGACGAAGCCTCTGTTGTCGGCGTGCTCCTGGTGATAGACATAGAGCCGCGGCTGGTAGAAGAGCATCGCCATCCAGCTCATGAAGCTCATCACATGAAACGCCAATATCCACGTATAATATTCCATCTATTTTTCCCTTGAAAGTATCTTGCGCATCATTTTGACAAAAAGCCTCACCATCACGAGCAGCATATAGACGCCAAAGACGATGATCAGCGGATGCAGCGGCCCAAGCGGGCTCGAAGGCAGGGCCTCGACATGCTCCAGCGGATGATCGAACCACTCCTCGTAGTGCATGCCTATCGCCAAAGCAAAAAACAGTCCAACAAAGATCAGAAGCTCTCTTTTCAACCGCTTCATTCACCTTCCTTCGCAGATAAATATCTCTCTATACGGTAGCATCTGACGCGTTAGTTTTCGTTGAATTTGCAAGAGAGGAGGAGCGCTATTTGGGATAGATGTGCATTTTGAGCGCATCTTTGAATGGGACGGCCGGGATTTTGATGGCGTCGTCGTCGATACGGCCTTTGACGATATCCGGGTGGCACGCGTCGCAGCTGAATTTGGAGTCGATCTCCTTTTTCTTGAAAACCTTCGAGGGGATGCGTTTGTGGGTCTTTTTCCAGTAGGGGGTATGGACGATGGAGTTGACATGCTCGTAGCGCCATTTCAGCGACTCCAGTATCTTGAAAGCGGCTTCCCGGGTCGAGTGGTCGGCACTGTGGCGCACCAGATACTCCCGGATCGTTTCGGCATCCTCCTCTTCCAGATCGAGCTCGTCGCCGAAATGATCCTCCGTCGTGTCCATGATGAGCCGCCACGACTGCGCCGGAAGCAGATAGGCGGGAAAGACGATGTGGCAGTCTCCGCACTCCAGAGCGAGCACGGGATGCTCCTCTTCGTAGTCGATCGGTTCGTAACAGCTTCTGGTCAGGGCGTTGTCCGGGACTTCCACCACATAGAAGTAGATCGCGACGGAGAGAAAGAGAAAGAAGGCGGCGAAGAAGTTCTGTTTCCTGTCCAGCTTCACGTCGATGCCGCCCACCTGGTATTTGTAGCCCGTGAACATCGACCAGATGATACCGGTATGGTGGTAGATATGTTCGAAAACGACACCCCAGATATGGATGACGACGACCACGAGCATCGCATAGGCGATCCACATATGGGTCGAAAACATCTGATCCATCTGATAGTAGATCTCTTTGTTGAGAAAGGAGACGATCCCCCTCCCTTCCTGGACGCCGTAGAGGAAAATGCCGCTGACACCCAGTAAAAAGCCCAGCACCAGCATGGCGATCGCTCCCCAGCTGGAGGCGGGATTGTGGCCGGCGGTCTTCTTCTTTTTTCCGAAAAGATGCAGAATGTAGTCGAGAAGATGGTCGCGCTGAAAATCGAAACAGCTGAAGTTGGAGTAGAGGGGGCCGATGAATCCCCATGTCAGGCGAAAGAGCGCGAGAATGACGAAAACCATCCCGAACGCCACATGGAGTGTGAGGAGATTTTCGAACCAGATCGTAAGAAATGCGAAAAAGAAGGAGAGCGCATAGAGCCAGTGAAATGTCCTGATGCACAACGGCCAGACATAGACTCTCTGCTTCAACGCCCTCCCCTTCCCATACTAAGAGACGCTACTCTTCCTCTTTCGGTGCGGGGAATGTGACGACGATCGCGCCTCTGAGGTCACCGCTGTGAAAGCCGTACCCCTTGTCGTCCTTGTATTTGGAGGCGAAATATTTGACGATTTTCGGATCGATGGACTCTTTGTCGCCGTGACACTTTTTGCATGTCCGGCTGTTGAGGGTGATCGGCGCATAGACTTTGTAGCTGCCGTCCTCGTGGGCCTGAACGATCGTCTTGGGAAGAAAGGCGTTGGCCTTGACGAGAAGATCGAGCGCTTCGAGCATCTTCGCTTCATCCGCTTTCGGCGCGTTTTTGGAGTTTCTGTGCCCCAGACTGACACGTCTGACACCCAACTCCTTTCCATACTTCTGCCGAATGGCGTCGATATCCTTGAGCGACTCTTCGGCGCAATATTTCGCCATCGCCTCGAGACCACCCTTTTTCTTCGCCTTTTTCAGTTTGTGTTTGAGGGTTTTCTGAACCTCTTTGGAGATTTTGGCCCCTATCTTTTGGACCTCTTTGACACTGTACTCTTCGGCCATCACCAGCCCGGAAAAGATCGCCGCCAGCATCATCACCTGCATCCATCGTCTCATACCTGCTCCTTCTTTTTACGGCCCGCCTTTTCGGAAGGGCCGTATCTGTACCGATATTTTAGTGGTGTTCCGGCATGCTGTCAAGGTCGAAAAGCTTGGTCCCCAGGAAATAGAGGATCAGACAGATACCGATGGCACCGAAACCGATCATCATCTCCGCGGAGGAGGGGAAGTAGTCGACAAACGACGGCGGCAGCTGATACTCCCGGATCTTCAGGGTCTGCATCGGGAAGAGCTGGGCGTCGTGGACCAGGTCGTATCGCATGTAGAAGATACCGATCATACCGATGAAAGAGGCCCAGACCATGCTCTTGATCGCCGTACCCTTGCTCTTGAGGATCAGCAGGAAGGGAATGACCATACCACACAGCACCTCACCCAGCCAGAAGGACTTGGTGTGCAGGATGTGCATGATGACGTCGGCACGCTCGGGCATACCGCCGTAGACACCCGTCAGCATCTTCCAGGTTTCGAAGAACATCAGGATCGCCAGCAGCAGCCCCTGGATCTTCATGAAGTTGGTCAGCGCTTTGGTCACATCCTCCGGGAAAGGCTTGCCGCGATACTTGTATCCGTACATCAGGAAGATCAGATAGATCCCGGTGATGAACGCCGTCAGAATGAAGTAGGTCGGGTAGAAGACACCGTTGGCCACGACACGGGCGTTGAGGAATCCGAAAACGCCGCCCAGGTTGGAGTGTGCCGCCAGACCGACCAGCAGACCGATCAGACCGAAGGTCTTCGCCCTTTTCATGTCGTTGCGCATCAGGAAGATGAACTCGATCACCATGAATGTCAGGTAGATGCCATACAGCGTTCCCATCCACCAGATCGCCGACGTGAGACCGGGGCTCAGTACGTTGTAGATCATCATCGTGATCGGGTGGCCGATCTCGAAAGCGATGACGGCAAAACCCGAGAGAATCGTGATGATCGATCCGAAGATCGCCCGTTTGCTGACGGCCATGTAGTCCTTGAATCCGAAGACGTCACCGAAGGAGCCGACGATACACAGACCCGTCGAGGAGACGACGAAGAAGATGTACATCGCGATCAGCAGCCCCCAGGGATGTTCGCGCGTCACAGCGTAGGCGTGGTGACCGTGGATCAGATAGATCAGGACACCGATCATGAAAAGCGCCGTCAACACCACGGCGACCAGCGCCATGAACTTGTTTTCAGGTACCAGCAGCTCTTTCAGAGACATTTTTCTATACGGAATAATTTTTTGCAAATCCATTATTCACCCCTTAAATCAAATAGAAGAGTTTGGGTTTGGTACCCAGATGCGGCTTGAGCGAGAAGTGCTCGCGATCTCTCAGGACCTGACTGATCTCGCTGTTGGGATCGTCCAGGTCGCCGAATATACGGACTTTCGTCGGGCAGGTCGCCTGACATGCCGTCGTCGTCTCTCCCCGCGCCAGACGCGTGTCGGAGCAGAAGTTACACTTGTCGACCGTCATGGTTCTGTCGTCGACGTAGCGCGCGTCGTAGGGACATGCGTTCATGCAGTAGCTGCAGAGGATACACTTGTCGGGATCGACGCGGACGACACCGTTTTCGTCGTAATGGGTCGCATGGGTCGGACAGACCTCTTCGCAGGGTGCGTTGTCGCAGTGCTGACACTGACTCGGCATAAACGTGTTGGA
>NZ_JAOZOZ010000002.1:0-8782 GCF_029933015.1 Hydrogenimonas sp.
AGATAGAACTCACTCTCTTTCTTCTCTTCGAAATAGTTGTCCAGCTTTTCCAGCAGATCTTCAATGATTTTCATAATACTGTCACCTTTAAATCGCCTTGATAGATACCGGTTTTTTCATCTTTGTAGATTTTTTCGATATCCGTATGGATTTTCCTCTCATACTTATCGGTCAGATATTTGATGAATTGCGTGATCTTCTTTTCGCTCGTCGAGTAGAGCGACAACGTAAAGGAGTTGTCCTCGTCGATGATTTTCGTCACCTTTACGTTGAACTTGCTCATGTCGTTGCCGAAACTGACGATGGTTTTGGCTTTCATTGGATAGTTGACTTTTTTGTCGTAAATGGCGGAAAGGATCTTCTTTTTCTTCTCGAAAAGATCTTTTTCCGCTTTGATTTTCGCCAGAACATCTTTCTTTTTCGCTTCCAACGAACTGATCTCCCTCTTGATCGAGGTGACCAGTTCGTTGAGCTGTTTCTCCTCTTTCGTCAGTTTTTCGTTGACGATTTTGACATAGGTGTCGTAGGTATAGTTGTAAACGGGAAGCGAGAGAGCCAGCACGACCGTCGCGATCGTGGTGATGATGAACTGACCGCTTCTTCTGGCGACGAACGGCGGAGGGCGGAAGAAGAGTGTGAAGTTGGGACTCTCCTCGCCTTCGATATCTTTGATCGCTTCGAGAACGCTGAGATAGTGGAACTGGTCGATATACCACTCCCCCTTCTCCATTTCGTAGTCGAAGTCGAAATCGTTGGATTCGATACCCAGATAGGTGTGGGCGTATTCGTTGAGCCCGAGGATCGGTCCGCTCTCCGAGCCGGCATAGAACATATCGATCTTTTCGATATCGAAGGCTCTTTTCGCGTAGATCAGGATATCGTTGACATAGAGGAAGATTTCGCTGAAGAGCTTCATCAGCTGGTCTTGGTAGTCGAAATTCGACGTTTTCAGACCTTCGTTCTGAAGCATGTCGTAGAACGCCTCTTCGTCGACTCTCTCTCCGTAGAGTTCGCAGAAACGTTCGTAGATGTTTTCAAACGAGTATTTCAGAGATTTCGAGTAGAGGTATTCTCCGTCTTTGAAAAGGGCGAGAAAGGCATCCTCTTTCTGGAAGTAAAGAAATCCGTGCACACCGTAGGCATCGAGGATGTCTTTTTCGTAAATGTTCTGGATCAGATAGGGTTTGGGATAGATGTAGTCGATATATTTGACCTGTTCTCTGACCGAATCGAAGGTTTCGTGCAGAACCTCCGGTTCGGCTACGAAAACGTGAAAATAGCGGAGTTTGTCGGTCTTGCGTTCCGGTGCCTCGATGAATCGGATCACATATTCGACGGCCTGGTCCAGTCCCAGATCGTCGTACGCTTTCAGTTCGATGGCGTCCTGAAGATCTTCGGGCGGAATATTGACGCTGATTTCGATGAGAGAGGAGATGAAATCTTTGGCGTCGAGTGTGGATACGACGAAATTTCTTTTGTCGTATGACAGCTTTTCGATTTTTTGCAATGCATTGTTCTGAAACTGGTAATATTCGTTTTTGTATGCATTGATCGAAATGATTTTCTGAAGATTCGGATTTCCCTGATCTACCATGGTCTGCGATCTTGTGAACATTGAGAGCCTCTTTTTAAGTCAATCGTTATAACTTGATATTTATTCTAACCCAGTAAAACTTAAATATAAATTCGCGTTTTACGCAGCGGATTAGGTATCCCTGTTTAAGTATCGGCAAAATCCGGATATTTGTGTACACCTCCCGGCTCTATTCGAAGCTGTAACCGATCTCCGAAAGCGATTTCTTGTTTTTCGACCAACCGCTCTTGACCGAAACGAAAAGCTCGAGAAAGATCTTTTTTCCCGCGAAGCGTTCCATCTTCAGCCGGGCGTCCCTGCCGATCCGCTTGATCGTCGATCCGCCTTTGCCGACGAGGATCATCTTCTGGCTCTTCTTTTCGGTGATGATCGTCGCCTGGACTCTGTCCAGGTTCGGGAGCTCCTCGATCTTCTCGATGATGACGTCCGTTTCGTAGGGGATCTCGTCGCTGAGATTGTCGAAAATCGACTCGCGGATCATCTCTTTGTAGATCTCACGGATATTCGTCGTCGTCATCAGTTCCGGATCGTAGAGCCAGGGAGAGCAGGGCAGGTGGGTTGTGATCTCGTCCAGCAGCCGCTCCCTGCCTATCTCCTTCGTGACCGATACGGGAACCAGGGCCAGAAAGTTCTCCTGATATTTCTGGTACTCCGCGATCTTCTTGAGCAGCTTCTCCTGGCTCACTTCGTCGATCTTCGTCAAGACCACGATGTGCGGCCGGTTTTTCGCATTGAGCTTGAGAAACTTTTCGTAATGCTCCAACCGGTCTTTGGCCGGCGCGAGAAAAAGAACGAGGTCACAGTCGCCGATCGCCTTGATCGCTTCGGAGAGCATGAACTGGTTGAGCAGCCTCTCCTTTTCGTGGATGCCGGGCGTATCGACGAAGATGATCTGGGCGTTGTCGTGCATGACGATGATGTTCATGCGCTTTCTGGTGGCCTGTGCCTTTTTGCTCACCATCGCGAGTTTTTCGCCCACCAGCCAGTTCAAAAGCGTGCTCTTTCCGGCGTTGGGACGGCCGACGACGGCGACGAAACCCGCTTTTGTCGGGCACTCAGAGGATGTAGCGCGCAATATCTTCGTCCTCTACGATGGAATCGAGTTTACCGTGTACATAATCGGCCGTAATCGTGAATGTTTTGCCTTCGTACTCGTCCGCCTCGAAACTGATCTCCTCCAGGACCTTTTCGATGACCGTATGCAGACGTCTGGCGCCGATATCTTCGGTGCGTTCGTTGGCCTGGAAGCTGAGCCGTGCGATCGCCTTGAGAGCCTCGTCTTCGAAAACCAGTTCCATCCCTTCGACACTCAGCAGTGCCTGGTATTGTTTGATCAGGGAGTTTTTCGGTTTGGTGAGGATTTCGTAGAGCGCCTCTTCGGTGAGGCTGTCGAGCTCCACCCGCAGGGGAAAGCGTCCCTGCAGTTCGGGTATCAGGTCGCTGGGTTTGCTCACATGGAAGGCACCTGCGGCGATGAAAAGGATGTGGTCGGTATCTACAGGTCCCCATTTGGTATTGACGGTGCTGCCCTCGACGATCGGCAACAGATCGCGTTGGACCCCCTCTTTGCTGGGATCCTGGCGTCCGCTGTTCTGGCTGGAGACGGCGATCTTGTCGATCTCGTCGAGAAAGATGATTCCTCCCTCCTGGGCGCGTCTGAGAGCCTCCTGTTTGATCTGCTCCTCGTCCAGAAGCCTCTCGCTGGCGGCCTGGCGCAGAATGTTTCTGGCCTCCTTGACCGTGACCTCCTTCTTGTTTTCACGGCCCAGCGAACCGAAGACTTTGGCCAGAGACTCCTGGACCTTGCTCATCTCCGGCGGCATGCCGCTGTCGGCCATCTCGAATTTCGGAGAGGGCATCTCCACCTCGATCTTCAGGTTGTCCAGCTCCCCTTTTTTGAGCTTTTCCCGCATCCGTTCGAAACTGCTTCGGTATTCGGCCTGTTTGTTCTCCGGCGCGTTTTTGGGAAGGGGCGGCAGGAGTTTTTCGATGATCATCTTCTCGACATACTCGTCGATCTCGCCGGACTTGAGTTCTTTTTGCTCCTGGGTGACCAGGTTGACGGAGGTGGCGACCAGGTCGCGGATCATCGACTCGACGTCGCGGCCCACGAAGCCGACTTCGGTGTATTTGCTCGCTTCGACCTTGACGAAGGGAAAGCCCATCATCTTGGCCAGGCGTCGCGCGATCTCGGTCTTTCCGACCCCCGTCGATCCGATCATCAGGATGTTTTTGGGCATGATCTCGTCCTGGATCTCTTTGGGCAGGCGCATCCGCCGGAAGCGGTTGCGAAGCGCCACGGCGATCGTCTTTTTCGCTTTCTCCTGGCCGATGACGTAGTTGTCCAGGTAGGCGACGATCTCTTTGGGTGTCATGGTGTTGGCGTCGTTTCGGTTCATTTCTTCAGTTCCAGTGTCTTGATGTTGTGGTTGGTGTAGATGCACAGATCCGCGGCGATGTGGAGGCTCTCCTCGATCAGGGCCTTGGGATCCATGTCGGCGTGTCTGGCCAGGGCGCGCGCCGCGGAGATGGCGAAGTTGCCGCCGCTTCCGATGGCGGCGATGCGGCCGTCTTCGGGCTCGACGACGTCGCCGGTGCCGCTGAGAATGAAGATGTGGTCGTTGTTGAGCACGATCATCATCGCCTCCAGCCTGCGCAGCACCTTGTCCTTGCGCCACGCTTTGGAGAAGTCGATCACCGCTTTGAGCAGGTCGCCCTTGCGGCTCTGCAGGAATCCCTCGAACATGTCGAAAAGGTTGAAGGCATCGGCGGTGCTTCCAGCGAATCCGGCCAGCACCTGGCCGTTGTAGAGGGTTCGGATCTTCGTGGCGTTGCCTTTGAGGACGGCGTTGCCGAAGGTCACCTGTCCGTCGCCGCCGATGACGGCGTAGTCGTCGGCCCGATAGGCCAGTATGGTCGTCGCTTCGAACATCGGCTTACTCTCCGGCCACTTCGAATTTCAGTTTGGCGTGGATGCCGTGACCCAGCTTCACGTCGGCTTCGTACTCGCCCGTGGCCTTGATGGCGTGGTCGAGATGGATGTGCTTCTTGTCCACCTCCAGTCCCATCTCCTTCAGGGCGTCGGCGACGTCGTGGTTGGTGATGGCGCCAAAGAGCGATCCGTTGGCCCCAAGCTTCTTTCTGATCACCGGATGTACACTTTCGAGTCTCTTTTTCAGCTCTTCCAGGCGTGCGATCTCCGCGGCTTCCTCCTCCGCTTTGCGTTTCTGCTCCGCCTGCCACTCGGCGATCACTTCGTCGGTGGCCACTTTGGCGAAGCCTTTGGCGACCAGGAAGTTTTTTCCGTAACCGTCCTTGACCTCTTTGATCTCTCCCGCTTTTCCCAGACTTTTCACATCTTTTATCAACAATACTTTCATCTTTTCGACTCCTCGGAACAATTTGGGGTGATTATATCGAAAATAGCGTAATTCGGATATAATTCCGAAAAAATCAGAAGAAGAGAGTAGAGTATGTTCGCATCCTTTGAAACACCCGACTACGAACGTTTCGCCGACGAGCTGAAAAGGCTGCTTGAGGAGAACGAAGCCGCAATCGGCGAGCTTTTGAAAAGTCCTGAAAAATCCTATGGGAATTTCGTCCGTCCCTACATGGAGACCTTCGAAAAGGTCGATCTCTTTTTCACGCCGCTTTCGCATCTCAACAGCGTGGAAAACTCCGAAAAGACTCAGAAGGCCTACGAAGCCTCGCTGCCGTTGCTTTCGCACTACCACACCAGACTTTCGCAAAACAGGGAACTCTTCGAGGTTTTCTCGCAGATAACAGGGGAAGATACGGCCCAGAAAGAGGTCGTGCGTCTGGAGCTGCGCGATTTCAGGCTATCGGGTGTCGATCTGCCCGAAAAGGAGAAGAAGCGCCTCGAGGAGATCGATCTGAAGCTCAGTGAGCTTTCCAACCGTTTCTCCCAGAATCTTCTGGACGCCACCAACGCCTACGAACTGATCGTCGAGGATCCGAAAGACGTGGAGGGAATCCCCGAAAGCGACCTGGAGCTGGCGAGGGAGGAGAGAGACGGGAAAACGGTCTGGAGATTCACGCTGCAGATCCCCAGCTACATGGCCTACATGAGTTACGGCCCCAACAGGGCCCTGAGAGAAGAGCTCTACAGAGCCTACGTGACCCGTGCACCCCAAAACGCGGAGGTGATCGACGAGATTCTGAGGCTCAGAGACGAAAAGGCCAAAATCCTCGGATTCGACCACTTCAGCGAACTTTCGCTGGCCACCAAGATGGCACCCGACGACGACGCGGTCGTCGGATTTCTCGAGGAGCTCGCCGAGGCCTCTCTCGAACATGTGGATAACGAGGTCGAAAAACTGAGGGAGATGGCGAAAGAGGATGGAATCGAAGAGCTTCAGAGTTACGACGTAGCCTACTACAGTGAAAAACTCAAAAGGGCCGAGCTCGATTTCGACGACGAGACGACCCGTCCCTATTTCGAGCAGGATAGGGTATTGCAGGGACTCCTCGACTTCGTCGCGGAACTCTTCGGCATCTCTTTTGTGGAAACGAAGGTGCCGGTATGGAACGAGAAGGTGAGAGTTTTCGATCTGCAGGAGGATGGAGAGAGTTTCGCACGCATCTATTTCGACCTCGAGGCACGAAAGAACAAGCGGGGCGGGGCATGGATGAACGACTGGCAGACCCACCACGAAGACGAAAAGGGCAGAGAACATCCCGCTTCGGCATTCGTCGTGTGCAACTTTCCGCCTTCGACGAAGGAGGTCCCTTCGCTGCTTCGCCACGACGATGTCGTGACGCTCTTTCACGAGATGGGACACGCCATCCACCACCTCTTCAGCAGGGTGAAGGAGCGGTTCGTCAGCGGCATCCACGGCGTCGCCTGGGACGTGGTGGAGTTTCCTTCCCAGTTTCTGGAAAATTTCGCCTACGAGAAGGATGTGCTCGACCGTTTCGCGCGACATCATGAAACCGGCGAACCGCTGCCCGCCGACCTCGCCGAAAAGATCAAACGGAGCAAAAACTTCCTGGCGGCGATGGGTATGCTGCGCCAGATCGAGTTCGCCCTCTTCGATTTCAAACTGCACCAGAGACTCTACCAGGGCGAAGAGGTCCAGAAGCTGCTCGATTCACTGCGCGAGAGGCTTTCACCCGTCAAACCTCCGAGCTACAACCGCTTCCAGTGGGGCTTCGCCCATATTTTCGGAGGAGGGTATGCCGCCGGGTACTACAGCTACAAGTGGGCCGAAGTGTTGAGCGCCGACGCCTTCTTCGCCTGTTACGAGAGGGGACGCATCGAGAAAGAGATGACCGACGGCTACAGGCGACATATCCTGGAAAAGGGCGCCAGCGAGCCGATGGACAGGCTCTATCGCGCCTGGCTGGGCCGTGATCCCGACCCCAAAGCCCTGTTGCGCCTCTACGGGCTGACGGAGGCGTCATGAGCAGTCTGGAGTTCTGGGGATACGTGCTGGTGATCGGGTCGATTCTGACCTATATCTGCTGGGGTTTCGTCTTCGCGATTCAGGGACTGCTGCTTTTGCATGGGCGCCCCGAAGCGGTGGCCTGGCTGAAAAAGCGTTACACGATCCGAAGTTTCATGCGCGAACTCTATATCTTCGCGCCGATGCTCTTCATATTTCACTTTCTTCTCGAAGTGGTGCCCAGGCTGATCGGACTCGACGACGCTGTCATCCGTTTCAGTATGGCCGATCTGATCGAACGGGCGGAGGAGGCGCTTCGCTAATCCTTCCTTTCTTTGCCCGCCACCCACAGAAGCACGGCATATCCCAAAATCCCCGAGAGGAACGATCCGATCAGTATCCCCATTCTCTCATCCACCAGAGGGATGCAGGAGAGTCCCGAACATTCGAATGCCAAAGAACCGATGAAAAGACTCATCGTGAACCCCACGCCTCCCAGAACCGAAAGACCGTAGAGGTGTTTCCAGTTGACACCTTTGGGCAGCGAGCCCAGCTTCAGGAAGATGGCCAGATAGCTGAACGCGAAGATTCCGATCTGTTTGCCCAGGAAAAGCCCCAGAGTGATACCGACGGTGACCGAGTCGATGAACTCTTTCGCCGAAACGTTGGAGAAGTTGATACCGGTATTGACGAATGCGAAAAGGGGGAGGATCACGTGGTTGACGGGACCGTGGAGAGAGTGTTCCAGGGCGTGGAAGCTGGCCTTGTTGTTTTTGATAGGGATGAAGAGGCCCAGGATCACACCCGCCAGCGTCGCGTGGACGCCCGATTTGAGCATGGCGACCCACATCACGATACCGACGAGTACGTAGGCGGTGTTGTTGACGATGCCCTGGCGGTTCATCATGAAGAGGATGAAAACGGTCGTCGCGACGATGCCCAGAGCCAGATGGGAGAGCCCCGAGGTGTAGAAGAGGGCGATGATGACGATGGCGCCAAGGTCGTCGATGATAGCCAATGTCAGCAGAAAGAGTTTCAGGACGGGCGGAACTCTGTTGCCCAGAAGCGAGAGAATCCCCAGGGCGAAGGCGATATCGGTGGCGGTGGGGATGGCCCATCCCTGCATGGCGGCCGGATTGTCGGCATTGAAAAAGGTATAGATGAGTGCGGGAACGGCCATGCCTCCGAAGGCTGCGAAAGCCGGTACGGCGATCTTTTTGGGGTCACGAAGCTCTCCCTCGACCACTTCCCGCTTGATCTCCAGACCCACCATGAAAAAGAAGATCGCCATGAGACCGTCGTTGATCCAAAGAAGCAGCGGTTTCGCGATGGTCAGGGTGCCGATACTGACAACCACCGGAATTTCGGTGAAGGCGTCGTAATAGGCTTTGAGCGGGGAGTTGGCGACGATCATGGCGGCGATCGTCATCAGCATCAGCAGAATGCCGGTGGATGACTCTTTTTTGAAAAAGCCCAGTAGGCTGTCTTTGAGCATATCGACTTCCTGATTTTTTGGAAAGATTATACCCTATTCGTCTCTGTCGAATTTCTTTTGATAATAGAGGGTGAAAACGATGACCACAGCGGTCACGAAGATGACGGAGAGGAGTTCCCAGAGGAATTCGTTGAGATTCATTGATATGCTTTAATATGAGTATGGTTTAGGTAAAAACGGGTCATTAAAAAAGCTTTGACCGATGTTTTCGGGGGTTCACGCTTCACTTTTTTCACGACATTGCTTCTTCCGCAATTTGGCATGGCCTTCGGCTGTTGCCGAAGAACC
>NZ_JAOZOZ010000002.1:8882-17026 GCF_029933015.1 Hydrogenimonas sp.
GCGTGGCCCTCGATGATGAACCGCAGGGCGTTGAGGCGGATGAAGCCTTCGGCGTCCTTCTGGTTGTAGACGGTGTCCTCTTCGAACGTGGAAAATTCCGGATTGAAGAGGCTGTTGGGCGACTGGCGTCCCACGACGGTGACGTTGCCTTTGTAGAGTTTGAGACGTACATCGCCGTTGACGTTTTTCTGGGTCCTGTCGATGGCGGCCTGGAGCATTTCGCGCTCGGGGGCGAACCAGAAGCCGTTGTAGATCATTTTGGCGTAGCGGGGCATCAGCTCGTCCTTGAGGTGCGCTTCCTCGCGGTCGAGGGTGATCGATTCGATGGCGCGGTGGGCCTTGAGCATGATCGTGCCGCCGGGGGTTTCGTAGCAGCCGCGGCTCTTCATGCCGACGAAGCGGTTCTCGACCAGGTCGAGGCGGCCGATGCCGTGCTTGCTTCCCAGTCGGTTGAGCTCTGTGAGCATCTCGGCGGGAGTCATCTCACGGCCGTCGATCGCCACCGGGTCGCCCGCTTTGTAGCTGATGGTGATGTATTCGGGCTCGTCGGGGGCCTTTTCGGGGCTGACGGTCCAGCGCCACATATCCTCTTCCGGTTCGTTCATCGGATCTTCCAGACGTCCGCCCTCGTAGGATATGTGCAGGAGGTTCGCATCCATGGAGTAGGGGGATTTCTTGCCGTGCTTCTCGATGGGGATGCCGTGGGATTCGGCGTAGGCGAGCAGCTTTTCGCGGCTGTTGAGATCCCACTCTCTCCAGGGGGCGATGATCGTAATGTCGGGATTGAGGGCGAGATATCCCAGCTCGAAACGCACCTGGTCGTTGCCTTTGCCCGTCGCGCCGTGGCTGACGGCGTCCGCACCCGTGAGGCGTGCGATCTCGATCTGGCGTTTGGCGATCAGCGGACGGGCGATGGAGGTGCCCAGGAGATACTCGCCCTCGTAGATGGCATTGGCCCTGAACATCGGGAAGACGTAGTCGCGCACGAACTCCTCGCGCAGGTCCTCGATGAAGATATTTTCGGGTTTGATACCGAGTTTCAGCGCCTTTTCTCGGGCCGGTTCGACCTCTTCGCCCTGGCCGATGTCGGCGGTGAAGGTGACCACTTCGCAGTTGTACTCGTCCTGGAGCCATTTGAGAATGATACTGGTGTCGAGACCGCCGGAGTAGGCGAGTACGACTTTTTTGACCTCTTTTTTCATCTTGAACGTACCTCTTCTGAAAATAGATTTGGGCGATTCTATCGAAAAAGAGTTGAAAAGATTATGATGTGATGTCCAGGCGCCGGTCGGGCGCCTCTTCTTCGGAGGATGTGAGGAATTTTTTGGAGGTTTCGAGCTGTCTCATCTCTTCCGCGAGACGCGTTTTTCTCTTCTCGACGAGACTCCGCGCCTGGTCGATCAGATGCATCGCGGTACGTATCTCGTCGGGATCGTCGAAGGTGGGCATGGTGTCGATCAAAGAGAGGAGCTTCGTCTCGTTCTCTTCGATCAGGGCGATTTTGAAATCGTCAATCCAGCTCATTCATCGTCACTTCGCGCCACGCTTCCAGAAGTGTACGGGTCACTTTCAGGACGATATCGATCTTTTCGGGGCAGTTTTCGAGGTTGCTTTCGTTGAGAAACTTGATCTGCTGGTTGTAGAGCCCCTCCAGATAGTAGGCGACTTCGCCGCCCTTTTCGGCATCCAGAGAGTTGATCAGTTCGACGAAGATGGCGATGGCGCGGTTGGTCCAGTAGGTTCTCTTTTCGATATCGCCGGCTTCGATCGATTTTTTCGCCAAAGATCCGAAGCGGATGATTCCCTCGTAGAGCATTTCGATCAGTTTTTCCGGGGATTCGATCTGGATATTGTTCTGGGTATAGGTGTTGTAAGCGGCTGCTGCGGTCATTCAAAAATCCTTTTTTTATTTATATTTTGCATCCATGCAGATGGTGGGAGTCACCCTTTTTTGTCGAAAATCATTCCGACGAGCTCACGCATTTTGGCGGCCAGGCGCATCGCCTCCTCGGAAGGAATCTTGCGGATCTCCTGGTTGCTGCTCGTGTCGATGACCGAAATGTAGAGCTCTTCCACCGAGTCGTCGAATCCGAAACGGATACTGGTTTTTAGCGGGTTCATCTCTTTGTTGAGTTTGTCGGTGATCTCCTGAAGCTGTTTTTTCAGCTTCTCGGTATCGGCCTTCTGCTCGGTTTCGTTGACCTGCTCTTTTGTCGTCTGCATCGACGTTTTGTGCGTCTGGGACACCGACTGATGGGTGTTCCCGGCACCCTGCGTCGACGAGGGCGGCTGCTGTGTGCGCATCGCGTTGAAGATTTCCATGCCTTGTGCACCTCCGTTTTATGCTTTGAAGAA
Source organism: Hydrogenimonas sp. (assembly GCF_029933015.1). Classification (GTDB taxonomy): domain Bacteria; phylum Campylobacterota; class Campylobacteria; order Campylobacterales; family Hydrogenimonadaceae; genus Hydrogenimonas. The sequence continues at coordinate 11,238 of NZ_JAOZOZ010000002.1, forward strand.
CTATCGGATGCATTCAAAATATGTTTAGGGGGGATGATTTATAATGTCGTACAAATTCAGGGCCGACAGAGATCGGTCGGAACAGGGCTTTTATGAAGATCGCACTCAAATGCAACTCCGTTTTGCTGGAAAAGAGTCTGCGCCAGTTTCTCAAACACCATGTGGTATCGGAGCACGAAGCGGACATACTGGTTTCGGATCATCCCGTCACGTCCGAGAAACCCCTTCTGCGTATCGGAATGGACGAGGATGCCGATCTCAAAAAGCCTTTCTCCCGTTCGCAGCTCATGATCCGGCTCGAAGAGAAACTGCAGAAAAGCTCCCAACACAGAATGGTGCAGTCGTTTACCGTGGAAGAGGAGGAAGAGACACTGGAGGAGAAGATCGAGCGAATGACCAAAATCTTCGTCGAAGATCTGATATCCGTCATCAAAGAGCACTATGAACCCAAAAAATAAGAGTCAACTGACAACGAAAATCATCGGTGGAAAATATCGGGGGAAAAAAATTCTGCTGCCCTCAAAGAGTGTGACCAGAAGCTCCAAAGCCCGGCTCCGTGAATCGCTTTTCAATACGCTGCAGTTCGATCTTGTGGATGCAAACTTCGTCGAAATGTTCGGAGGCAGCGGTTCGGTGGGGCTGGAAGCGATCAGCCGCGGTGCGAAAAGGGCGTGGTTCATCGAACTAGACAGGGACTCCTACAAGACCCTGCAGCACAACTGCCGTCTGCTCGATCCTTCGAAATGCGATCTTCGATACGGAGACGCTTTCGTGATTTTGCCGCAGATCCTGCATGAACTGAAAAAAAGCGGAGAAAAAGCCTATATCTATATCGATCCCCCCTTTTCCATCAGGGAAGGGCACGAAGAGATCTACGACAGAGTCATAGAAACGATCGCCTCGATCGATCCGGAAGTGGTCCGCATGATCGTCGTCGAGCATATGACGAAAGCCGGGTTTCCGGAAAAAATCGGCCCTTTCGAAAGAACGAAATTCAAAAAATTCGGCAAAAGCGCGTTGAGTTACTACACCGTCTCCTGATTGGAACGGATTTTGCTTTCATACTGCTAACAACAATTACAGTTAATGAAGCGAAAGGTTTCCTTTGAGACGAGTGGTTTGGATCGTTCTGCTTTTTCCTCTGTTTCTTCATGCGGCGAAAATCAAAGATATCTGTAACGTCATCGGTGTCCGTGACAACCAGTTGATCGGTTACGGCCTCGTGGTGGGACTCAACAAAACGGGTGACGGTACGACTTCCAAATTCACACTGCAGACCATCGCCAACATGCTTCAGTCCATGAACGTCAAACTCGATCCCAAAGATATAAAATCCAAGAACGTCGCCGCCGTGATGGTGACCGCTACGCTACCGCCTTTCGCGAGACAGGGAGACCGGATCGACGTCGTCGTCTCTTCGATGGGTGACGCCAAATCGATCGAAGGCGGCACGCTTCTGATGACTCCGCTCAAAGGGGTCGACGGACGCATCTACGCGCTGGCGCAGGGTTCGGTCACGATAGGCGGACGCAACGGCCGAGGCGCCGGAACGCTCAACCATGCCACGGCGGGGCGTATTCCGGGAGGTGCGCTGGTGGAGCAGGAGGTCGCTTTCGATCTCTATTCGCAGAATCAGGCGACCCTCAGCCTCAAAGAGGCGAACTTCAAAAACGCCATTTCGATCCAGAACATTCTGAATCGCTATTATAAGGAAAAGGTGGCCGTCGCGATCGATGCCAGGACGATAAAACTGAGAAAACCCAAATCGCTGAGTATGATCGAGTTTCTCGCCGATGCGGGCGAACTCTCCATCGACTATACGGTCAAACCCCGCATCGTCATCGACGAGCGGACGGGTACCATCGTCTCCGGTGTGGACATAGAGGTGGAACCGGTGATGATCACCCACGGTGACATCGTTGTCAAAATCGAGCGGAGCAGAAACCTGCCCGCCATACGCAAAGGCTCCGACGCTGTCAACATCGGACGCAATACCCAGGTCCAGCCGCAGAACAATGTAGTAGTGACACGAACGGGCGCGACGACGGTTGCGAATATCGCCCGCTCCCTGAAAAAACTGGGTGCGACACCCAAAGACATCATCTCGATTCTCGAGGCGATGAAGAACGCGGGTGCGATTCATGCGGACCTGCAGATCATATAGGATAGCAAGATGACACCTTTGAAAATGGACGCCTATCAGACGGAGATACCCGTTGTCAACAACGTTGACAACAGAGAAAAACTCAAAGAGCAGACGGATGCCTTCGAAGCGATCATCCTGAAAATGATTCTGGATCAGTCGATCCAGGCCAAAGATCCCCTGCTGCCCAAGGATCCGGGCCGGGAGATCTATCGGTCGATGATGAACGAGGAGCGCAGCAGGCAGCTCAGCGGGGCCTTCGGATACAGCGAACTTTTGTTTAACTATTTGGTTGAAAAAAATTCTTAACAAATTATCTATTTGGTCGATAGTATAATTACAGAAGCATATCAATGACAAAAGGATGCATGATGATTCGAAACGTAGGTGCCCAGAACAATGGGACAATAATCAACGATATGAGGAAAAACGACGTGCAAAACGCACAGAATATCGAAAAACAGGCAATTGAGAAACAGAGTCGGGTCGACGAGCTGAAAAAACAGATCGCCAATGGTGAATATCAGGTCGATCTGAAAGCGACGGCAACGAAGATGGCTCAGGAGCTCAAGCCGGATCTGTAACCTGTAAGGAAAATACCATGCTGACCCACTATTTGGACAAAGCGGCAGAAGATCTGCAGACATTGATCGATTTGACGCAGAAAGATATCGACGATATCAAAGCGGCAAGACATCAGGCGCTTTTCGACCGGATCAAGACCAAGGAGCATACGCTCGTAACCTTCGAAAACAGAAAAGCTCTGATCGACAACGAGATCGGCAATCTCATCAAAGCCAATCCGGATAGTGAAATGGAAGATCTTTTGGATGAAGAGGTTCAGCAGAAACTTTCCCTCCTTCGTGAAAAACTCGAGGAGTTGCAGGCACTCAATCGTTATTATGCTCGTTTTGTCATTACCGTAGGTGAGTTCTACAACACTCTTTATGAAGAGATGCTTCCGATAGAGAAAGACGGATATACAGGGAAAAACGCCAAGCTGGCGTCGCTGATCGAAGTGAGGGCGTAAGCCGTGGCTTCGATCTTCAACGCACTCAATATCGGATACAGCGGCCTCAAGACCTCCCAGGTCGCCATCGATACCACCGGCCACAACATCGCCAACGCCCAGAATCCCGACTATACGCGTCAGCGTGTCGTCATCTCCCCCAACACCCCTTTGCATACCACACCGGGTGATATAGGCCTGGGTGCCAAAATCACCGAAATCGTCCGGATCCACGACGAATTCGTCTACAAACGACTGAAAAGCTCCTCCACCGACAACGAATTCAACCAGTTTCGCCGGGAAGTGATGGACGAAGTCTCCAGTTATTTTCCCGAGATCGAAAAAAACGGTATCTACAACGGTATGCAGGAGTATTTCAATGCCTGGAACGATTTTTCGAAAAATACGGACGACAGTGCTCTGAAAATCAATCTCGCGCAACAGACACGGACCTTTACCTCGACGATTCGGCAGACGAGGGAACAGATCAACGGACTTCAGAAGTCCCTGGACGATCAGCTGAAAACGGCCGTGGACGAGATCAACCGTATGGGCAGACAGATCGCCGAGATCAACGTGCGGATCAACAGCAGCGAAGCGGGCGGCGACCATGCCAACGACCTTCGGGACCAGCGTGACAAACTGGAACTGGCCTTGAGCAAACTGGTCGATATCGCCGTCTCGAAAGGGGATCTGCAGCCCGATACCACGATAGACCGTCACCGCATCGAATCGGGCGATGCCTACCATCTGAGTATCGGGGGCTCCTCCTTCGTGGACGGATCCACTTTCCATCCTCTCGTACTCGACAAGCGGGAAGGGAGTCAATTTTCAGACATCTACTACCAGCGCCAGGATTACGAGAAGTTCGATATCACAGGCTTTATCCACGGCGGTAAGGTGGGGGCGATCCTCTCCCTGCGCGACGGTGATATCCAGCAGGTCGTCGATGAGCTCGACAGCTACGCCTCTTCGATGATCCTCTACACAAACAACCGCTACGCGGCGCATGCCACGACGGCGATGAACGGCAATGTCCCGATAGAGGGCGCCCAGAGAGTGGATCAATCCGATCTGCCGATCGGGGAGGGTTCGTTTCATATTAAGGTATATGACATCGACGGCGAGGAAGTGGCCAGCAGAAAGATCGATCTGAACGGTTCTATGACTTTCGACGATATCGCCGCTGCCATCAACAGCGATATCGACGACAATGCGGACAATGTCAACGATAACGATGTCGACGATTTTCTCGAGGCTTCGGCGAATGGAAAATTTATCATCGGACTGAAACAGGGCTTCGAAGGACAGGGATATACGTTCGCCATCGAAGAGGACGATCAGGAAAATCCCACACTTTTCGCCGGCGCTCTCGGGCTGCAGCGTTTTTTTGACGGAGAGAGTGCCCGAAACATCAAGCTCGACCGCACACTCGACGACAATCCCACGAAGATCGGCGGCAATGCGGCACCGGTCGCCGGAGACAACGGTGTGGCGAACAGTATGCTCGAACTGCAGTACGACAAGATCGCTTTCTATATGCCGTCCGGCTCGAAGGAGCTCTATGCCGAAGATACGCTGAGCGGATTTTTCAGAATGAGTGCCACGGGTGTCGCCGAAAAGACGGCTTCGGTTCATTCGGCCGCCGAGACGTCGGAGGCTCTGCTCAACGCGGTAATCGACGAATTCGACAGCATCAGCAAGGTCGACATGGACGAAGAGCTCACCAATCTCATGAAATATCAGACCGGCTACAGCGCCAGCGCGAAGGTCATCACGACGATCGACCAGATGATTCAGACACTTCTTAACATAAAACAGTAACATAACGGTATGAAATGCCCGTGCTTCAGCGTGGCCGTACTGGCCGCACTCTTTCTCTTCTCTTTCGCAGGACCCCATCTCTATACCGTCAGTCCCTATGAACTCCGTCCAGATGCACTGTTGCTGCCACCCTCTGCCGATCACTGGCTCGGTACCGACAGGCTTGGACGTGATCTGCTGGCGCGGCTCATGCACGGAGGTGAGGTTTCTCTGCTCATCGGTGTGGGAAGTGCCCTCACTGCTTCTTTGCTGGGACTGATGATCGGAATCACGGCCGGTTACTTTCGCGGAAGTGTGGACAGGGCTTTCGTAGTGATCGTCGATCTTTTTCTGACGTTTCCCACCTTTTTCCTGCTTCTTGCACTGGTCAGTTACGTGGAAGCTTCGGTATGGGTGCTCATCTTCGTCATCTCCGTGACGGGATGGATGACGATGGCCAGGATGATACGTGCCGAAAGCTTCTCCATCGGTCAGAAACCCTTCATCAAGATTCTGCGCATCGCCCATGTCCCGACACCGAAAATCGTCTTCAAATATTTCGCCCCTCTGCTGGCTCCCATCTTTTTCGTCAGTTTCACCTTCGGTGTCGGCGGGGCCATCCTGAGCGAAAGCGCCCTAAGCTTTCTGGGACTGGGCATATCTCCCCCCCAGATGAGCTGGGGCAGCCTGATCAGCGAAGGAAAAGAGGTAATGGAGATCGCGTGGTGGATCAGCTTTTTCCCGGGCCTCATGATCTTTCTGGTGACATTCTCACTGATGCAGATCTCCGACTGGCTTCAGAGCAGAACGAACCAAAAAGAGGTGCTCGGATAA
>NZ_JAOZOZ010000002.1:17126-44852 GCF_029933015.1 Hydrogenimonas sp.
TTCAGAGCAGAACGAACCAAAAAGAGGTGCTCGGATAAAAGTCAAAGAAGGGAAAACGGCATAACAGTCAACCGTGTCCCATTCCCCGTTCACTCTCATCCCCGCTCCCTCATCATCTTCATCGCCCGTTCCAGATCTTCGGGGGTGTCGATCCCGAAACTCTTCGTCTCCACTTCCGCCATGGCGATTTCGTATCCGTGGGAGAGGGCGCGGAGCTGTTCGAGTTTTTCGACGTGCTCCAGCGGAGCGTGGGGAAGGGCGCAGAACTTTTCGAGCATTTTGCGTGTAAACCCGTAGAGGCCCAGATGACCTTTGAGGCTTTTCAGGGTTCCCTCTCTGTCGAAAGGGATGGGGCTGCGGGAGAAGTAGAGGGCGAAACCGCATTCGTCGGTGACCACCTTGACGAGATTGGGATTTTCCGCCTCTTCTTTGCTCACCGTTTTGTAGAGGGAGGAGATCATCGTACGCTCCTCTTTTCTATGTTTCCTGACCAGATCGACCAGCGTTTCGACCACCTCCGGCTCGATGAAGGGCTCGTCGGCCTGGACGTTGACGATGATTTCATCGCTGTCCAGCCCCAGACGTGCCGCCGCTTCGTTGATGCGGTCGGTACCGCTCAGGTGCTCGGAACTGGTCATGACGGTTCTGATCCCCTCTTTTTCGCAGACTTCGGCGACCTCCCGGCTATCGGTGGCCACGACCACGTCGTCGACTTTCGCGACGGTTCGTGCCGTGGCGACCACCATCGGGACGCCGTCGATTTCGGCGAGGACTTTTCTGGGGAAACGGGTGGAAGCGATACGCGCCGGAATGATAATCATCTCATGAACCTTTTTTGCTATAATTCTACCAAAAATCGGGGGTTCGGTGCTTTTCTATCAGCCGCAGGACGGATACCGCTTCAACAGCGACTCCATGTTTCTCTACGACTTCATCGCCTCCTTCTCTCCCAGGGGCGACCTGCTGGATGTGGGGTGCGGTGTGGGTGTCATCGGTCTGCTTCTGGCGCGGGATTTTCCGATCCGTCTGACACTGGTGGAAAAGCAGGAGAAGATGGCGTTTTTCGCGGAGAGAAACATCCGTGCCAACGGAATCGACGCCGAACTGGTCCATGGCGATTTTCTCGCTTTCGACACCGACAGACGTTTCGATTTCATCGTCTCGAACCCTCCTTTCTACCATCCGGACGTCATCCAGAGCGAAGACGAGCATATACGGATATGCCGTTACAACGACCATCTGCCCATCGACGCCTTTTTCAAAAAGGTGAAGTCGCTGCTGGCACCCCGGGGACGTTTCATCTTCTGCTACGACGCCGCGCAGGTGGGCGATCTTCTCCCACGGCTGACGGAAGTGGGGCTGCGGGCGGAGGATATGCGTTTCATCCATCCCAAAAGAGAGCGGCCCGCGAAACTGGTTCTCGTCCATGCGCGCAACAACTCCAGGGCACGCACGAAAGTCTGGCCTCCTTTCATCGTTTTCGAAGGGGAGGTCTATGGGGAGGAGGCGCAGGCCGTATTTAAAAAAGCAAGGACACATACGCTAAAATGTCAGATTTGATAACGAAAGAGGGTTTCGACTTCGCGTTCGATCCGAAAGCCTGTGAAACGTGTGCGGGAAACTGCTGTATCGGCGAGAGCGGCCGTATCTGGGTCAGCGTCCAGAAGATACCGGAGATGGCCGCTTTCTTGAATCTCGATCCCGATACGTTCATTAAGCGCTATCTGGAAAAAGTAGGGTATCGTTTCAGTATCAGGGAGAAAGTGGTCGTCGAAGGCGAATACGACTGCATCTTCTACGACCGGGTAAAACGCCGGTGCGAAATCTATCCGGTCCGGCCCATACAGTGCCGCACCTATCCCTTCTGGGACTATTTCAAAGAAAACGAAGAGGAATTGAGAAAAGAATGTCCAGGTATCTGTCAGCCTTCCTAACACTGTTTCTGCTTTTGACCGGATGTTCCCAGAAGTCTCCGCATCCCGGCATCGCGCCGGAAGCGAAGTACAAGGCCTTCGACTACGAGTACGACTACATCATCCACGCCCTCTACTACAAGGAGCATGGGGATTACGGCAGAGCCTATATCATGTTCGACGAGCTCTACCGCAAGACGGGCAATCCCGAATACAAGATCGAATCCATCAAACTTCTCATCGCCGGCAAACGGTACGAGGATGCGCTGAAACAGCTGACGGCATTGATCGAAAAGTATCCCGACAACGTCACGCTATACAGACTCATGACAGTCGCCCAGCTGCGGTTGAACAGGGCGGAAGAGGCACTGGCCAGCGCCAAAAAAGTGGTCGAGCTGGAACCGGAAAACGTCCAGAACATCGATCTGCTCGCGTCTATCTATCTGATCAAGGGGATGAACCAGAAGGCGTACGATGTCTACGAGAGCTACTATTCGACCCATCACGACGATACGACGGTCGTCAAGATGGCGTCGATCCTCTATCATCAGTACAAAAAGCCCCAGGATGCCATCAGGCTTCTGGAGACGCACAGCAAGATGATCGGCTGCACCGAAAACGTATGTCTCTTTCTCGCCGAACTCTACCGCCAGAACAACGATCTGGAAAATCTCGCCGATGTCTACGCCCGCATGTACGACGCGACGAAATCCTCCGAATACGCCCAGAAAGCGGCGGAAATCTACGCCTACAAAAAGGAGTTCGACAAGGCCGAAAAACTGCTGATCGAATCCAAAGCCGACGACAAACTGCTTCTGGCCATCTACAAACACACCAAAGCCTACGAAAAAGCGGCGAAACTGGCCAAAGATCTCTACGACCAGACCCTCGATCCGCTCTGGCTCGCCGAGTACGGAGTGCTCCTCTACGAAGCCGCTCCGAAAAAGGATGATCCCAAACTTCTCAAAAAGGTGATACGTCTGCTCTCCGAGGCTTTCAAGGAGGGGGTCGACGATCCGCTCTACTACAACTATCTGGGCTATCTGCTGATCGATCACGACATCGACGTGAAGTGGGGTGTGGATCTGGTCAAAAAAGCCCTCAGAGCCGAACCCGATTCGGCCTTCTACATCGATTCGCTGGCGTGGGGGCACTACAAACTGGGAGAGTGCCAAAAAGCCTACAACGAAATGAAGAAGGTGATCGACAAACTTGGCCTCAAAGACGAAGAGATCAAAGCCCACTGGAAAAAAATAGAAAAATGCAGGAGTCGAAAGAAGTGATACTGGATGAAATCATAGCCCGGACGAAAATCGATCTGGAGAAGAAGAAGAAAGAGTTTCCGATGGAGTGGTTGGGACGCTCTCTGGCCTACAATCCCTACCCGCCCAGAGACGTGCACAAGGTGCTCAAATCGACACCGGAGAATCCCTACCGCATCATCGCCGAAGTCAAAAAGGCGAGCCCCTCCAAGGGTGTCATACGGGAAGATTTCGATCCGCTCACGATCGGCAAGGCCTACGAGGAGGGCGGGGCGGACGCTCTGTCGGTGCTGACCGAGCCCCACTACTTTCAAGGAGACATCGAGTATCTGACGATGCTGCGCCGCTACGTTCCGATGCCGCTGCTGCGCAAGGATTTCATCATCGACAGGTACCAGCTCGTCGAGGCCCTCGTCTACGGGGCCGATTTCGTACTGCTCATCGCCAAGGCGCTGACGCGCAAGGAGCTCAAGAATCTGCTGGAATACACATGGCATCTGGGGATGGAGGCGCTGGTGGAGATCCACGACAAAAAGGATCTGGTCAAGGCGATCTTCGCCGGGGCCAACATCATCGGCATCAACCATCGCAATCTCGAAACCTTCGAGATGGATATGAGCCTCAGCGAACGGCTCATTCCGATGATCCCCAACAGCAAGATCATCGTCGCAGAAAGCGGCATCCACGATCACGAACAGGTGAAACATCTGCACGACGTGGGTGCCGACGCTTTTCTGGTCGGAGAGCACTTCATGCGCCAGGACGATATCGCCGGCGCTTTGAGAAAACTCAAATACGGAGAGTGAGGCGTCAGCTCTCTTTCGCTTTTTTGAGCAGTTCGATCACCTCTTCGTCGCTGGTCTGATCGAATTTTTCATAATGGGCGCCCACAGCCCAGAAGGGTTCGGGCGTCTCCAGCACCACCACTCTGTCCGCCAGACGTTCCATCTCGTCAAGGGTATCCGCCGGGGCGACGGGCACGGCGACGATGATGGCTGCCGGATTCTGCTCCCGTATGGCCGCCAGGGCCGCTTTCATCGTGTATCCCGTGGCGATCCCGTCGTCGATCAGGATGACCGTTTTGCCTTCGAGATGTTTCAGGGGATTTTGTGATCCGCGGTAGAGCTCCTGCCTGCGGTGAAGCTCCTCCCGCTCTTCGGCGACCACCTGGTCGAGATACCTCTTGTCCACTCCGAGCCGATAGACCGCCTCCTCGTTCAGTACGACCCTTTCGGGTTCCCCCTCCACCAGAGCGCCGATGGCGAACTCCTTGTTGAAGGGTGCACCGAGTTTGCGTACGATGATGACATCCAGCGGAGCGTGCAGCCGTTTGGCCACCTCATAGGCTACCGGTACGCCGCCGCGGGGAAGCGCCAGGATGATCGGATTTTCGAAAGGGCCGGCCGATTCGAGGGCCTCGGCCAGTCTCTCTCCCGCTTCGACTCTGTCTATAAACATTTGCACTCCTTCTTTTTATGTTTGTTTAAGATATAGCATAATTTAAGATTTTTTTCAAGTTTTCTGAAGTAACGAAGAGGATATTCGGAAGAGAAGGGGACCGTATCCGTTACGGATACGGCGAAGAGGTGTATCAGGCGTTCAGAAGCTCTTTGGCGATCTGGTTGATCACCTTTCCTTCGGCACGGCTGCCGATTTTGGCTTTGGCGGCGCCCATGACCTTGCCCATATCTTTCATACCCGAGGCGCCCGTTTCGGCGATGATCTCTTTGAGGATCTCTCTCACTTCGTCGTCGCTCATCGGTTCGGGCAGGTAGCTGCGCAGTACCTCCAGCTCCTTTTCGTTCTTCTCCACCAGATCTTCGCGGCCTCCGCTTTTGAACTGCTCGATGGCGTCGTTGCGCTGCTTGATCTGCTTGACGAGGATCGCCTCGATATCGGCGTCGCTGAGCTCTTTGCGCTCGTCTACCTCGATCTGTTTGATGGCGCTCATGACAAAACGTATCACGTCGCGTTTGAACGTATCTTTCTCTTTCATCGCCGTTTTGAGATCGGCCTGAAGTCTCTCTTTGAGTTGGCTCATTTCTTTCCTTCCTGGAACAGTTTTTGCTGTCGTTATACATAGATTTGGACCGAATTATACCAAAAGGACGAAGTCAATGCGAAAGATCGAAAGTCTGGCACTTCTGTCGGCGATCCTGCTCTACAGCGGATGCAGTACGCATCAGGCCGATGCGAAGATCGATTTCAAACCGCCGAAATATGTGGAGCAGGTGCCACCCAGAGAGGAGCTTAGAGGTCTCTACAATCCCGGAAGCCTTTTTGGACGCGGTGACAATCCCGTCTTTTCCGACAAGAAAGCGATGAACATCAACGATATCGTCACGGTCGTCATCGACGAAAACATTCTCTCTTCATCCAGCGGTGCCAAAAAGATCGCGAAAAAGACAGACGACAACCTCGGAGGCGCCGTATTCGCCGGCGGTCCCGGAAGCCTGGCGACACAGGCCAACAAAGTGAGCGACATCAGCGTCGGCATCAACTCCTCCAACACGTTCGCCGCCCAGGGTTCCAACACCCGCAAAGAGAAGTTCACGACGACCATCTCCGCACGGATCATCAAGATTCTCGAAAACGGCAACTATTTCATCGATGGCAGGAGGGAGATGCTCATCGACGGACAGAAACAGATCCTTCACGTCAATGGCGTCATACGGCCGGAAGATATCACCCAGACCAACATGATCGATTCCAAATATATCGCCGATGCGAAGATTCTCTACGAAACCCAGGGAGATATCAAAGAGGCGACGGAGAAAGGGTGGGGTACCAAAGCGATCGAATCGGTCTGGCCATTCTGATCACTCCGGTTCCACTTCCTGGATGATCGCGATGGCCCCCCGTGTGATGCCTTGATGTGTCACGGGAATCGTATCGATGCGTACCGTGATATTTTTGCCGCTGACGGGGTCGATGACCGATCCGACTTTCGAATGAAATTTTTCGTTCAGCCCCTCTTGCAGGAGTGAGACGATCCACTGCTCCATCCTCTCCAAATCCCGTCCGGAGGCCAGTTTGACATCGAGTCCAAGTAGGGTGGAGGCTTTCGTGTTGCAGCTTTCCATAAGCAGATTTCTGTCATAAAGGAGCACGCCGTGGGGAAACTCCTCCATCAAAAGCCCAAGCGCGCCCACTCTCAGTTCCAGCTCTTCGAACATGACGCGGCTCAGATGGCTCAGGGTATCCGAAAGGAGATTGACCTCTTCGGGGGCGTCCAGAGGGAATCTTCTGCACTCCTTTTCCACGCTTCCGGCCTTCTGTTTCGTTTCGCTCAGCCCGAGTACGACCATCGACTGGTTCAGAAGATAGCTTTTGCCCTCTTTGTAGAAAAACTGTCCGTACCCGAAATATCCTACGGTCGTGGCGGTCTTGGAGAGCGTATCGAGCCCGTTGTAGAGACGCTCTTTGTTGAGAAGCTGCTGGGAAGCGTCCGAAAAGAGGAAGAAAGTTTCGAAATCTCCCTTTTCGGAAAATTTGGGGAAACAGAAAGTGGAGGAGGATTTTTTGTCGATATATCCGAATTTCCATCGACACTCGGGATCGATGTTTCCTGTGTAGCGGATCGATCCGTCCTCATAGAGGGATGTCACGTTTCTGGCGATCTGCAATCCCTCTTTTTCCGTGACCAGGGCTATCTCCAGACCCGAAAGAGGAAATTTGTCGACGAAATCCCGCCCCAGATAGTGGGCGTACATCTCCGCCGCGATCCGGCCATTGATTTCATAGACTCTGTTTTTTCTGGCGGAAGTGATCTCGAGATCGGGTCCGACGGCACGCAGATCGACGACCGCTTCCATCGCGACGGTGAGATGGGAGCCGCTGAGTCCGATGGCTACCGCGCCTTTGGTGATGGTCTGGTCGTTGTGGATGAGGATGGTTTCGAAAAACTTTCCGTAATCGGCCGCCAGACCCCCGCAGATCGGAACGTTTTTGGCGACCGAGGAGACACCCTCGAGGAGCTCTTCGGGGTTGATCTGGAGCGTGTCGCAAAAGAGCAGCAGAAGCTTCGTATCGCGTTTGAGAACCTTTTTGGCCAGAAGTTTTCCCGCGTCCGTCGTCTGCTCCTCCTCGATCTCTCCGAGAGAAAAGCCGGTCACTTTCGTTTTGTCGAAAGTCGTGATGGCGATGATGGTTTTGTGTTCGCTGAAAGCGTTGTTGTGGATATCTCCGAAAGTCGTGACACCTACGATGACGGCGTCGGGAAAGAAGATCTGGACCTCTCTGGCGATCTTCTCGAGCATCGAACGTGACCGGTAGGTGCTGTAGATCTGTACCAGGATCGATTTCGCGCAGTTGATCTCATCCGTCGGAAGCAAATGGAACGTCAGAACCGATTCGTAGACGACGGAGTAGGTTTTCATGAGGCCCTTTATTTCTATAGTTTGTCACTATAATTATCGGTATTTAAAGAGAGTTTGTTTACCATTTGTTCCAACCGAATAGGAGAAACCATTGAAACTGACGATACAAAACGACACGCTGGAACTCGCCGACGTCAGTCAGCTCTATCCCGCAGCGATGATCCGCTATGCCGACGGTACCATCACACCGATCTCTCTCGAATGGTTCGATAATATGGCGAACCGTGATGTGGAACTTCTACATTATGCCATATGTATCCATTATAAAGAGAAAGAGAGGGAGCCGCTCTTCTATCGATACGACGACAGGGAGGCCCTGGAAGCGGAGATCGTGGAGATTTCCAGGCAGATCGGCGCACAGGGGTGAATCAGGAGAGTCTGTTTTTGAAATCCTCGTAACCGAAGGTTCGGACGATTTTCAATCTCTTCTCTTTGGTCCAGATGGCGATGGATGGGTGCTGTACACCGTTGAAAGTGGTGCTTTTGACCATCGTGTAGTGGATCTGGTCCTCGAAAACGATCTTGTCGCCGATCTTCAGGGGTTCGTCGAAGCTGTAGTCGCCCATGATGTCGCCGGCTAAGCAGGTGTTGCCCCCCAGGCGGTAGGTGTAGGGCTTCTCGCCCGGCTCGCCGGCGCCGCGGACCTCGGCGCGGTAGGGCATCGCCAGGGTGTCGGGCATGTGGGCTTCGGCGCTCACGTCCAAAATGGCGATATCCATACCGTTGTGGACGATGTCGAGCACCGAGGCGACCAGCGGGCCAGTCTGCCACCCCACCGCCTCGCCGGGTTCGAGGTAGACCGTCACGTCGTCATGGCGGGCCTTGAACCCGCGGATCACCTCGATGAGGCGGTCGATGTCGTAATCCTTTCGGGTGATATGGTGGCCGCCGCCGAAGTTGATCCACTTCATTTGCGGGATATATTCACCGAATTTCGCTTCGAAAGCTTCCAAAACCCCTTCCAGCGCGTCGACGTTCTGTTCGCAGAGGGCATGGAAATGCAATCCGTCGAGCTCGTCCAGGATTTCGGGGTCGAAGTTGGCGATGGTGGTACCCAGGCGGCTGTAGAGGCCGCAGGGGTTGTAGAGGTCTACCGGGGCGCTGGAGAACTCCGGGTTGACCCGGATGCCGCAGCTGATCGCCGGGTTGGCCGTTTTGGCCTTTCTCAGAAACCTTCGCACCTGGGCGGGGGAGTTGAAGACAAGATGGTCGCTCAGGCGCGCGATCTCTTCGATCTCCTCCTTTTTGAAAGCGGGGGAGTAGGTGTGTACCTCCTTGCCCATCTCTTCCCTGCCCAGCCGCGCCTCGTGCAGGCCGCTGGCGCTGGTGCCGACCAGGTACTTTCCTACCAGATCGAAGGTGCTCCACATCGCAAAACCCTTCAGCGCCAGCAGAATCTTCGCGCCGCTCTCTTTCTGAACGCGGTCGAGAATTTTCAGGTTGCGCTCCAGCAGCGCCTCTTCGCAGACGTAGCAGGGGGTGGGGACTTGGGAAATATCGAGCATCTCAATCCTTCATGATGTAAAAAGGCCGCCTAAGCGGCCTCCCAATGACCAATGACCAATAACTAATTCACTTCACTTCAAACGTCGCGTCCGGATCCATCTCGATCACATGCCACGGCAGCCCCTGCCTGTTCAGTTCCTCCATGAACGGATCGGGGTCCATCTGCTCCATGTTGACGGTGCCCGGCTTCATCCATCTGCCCTCTACCATCAGTTTGGCGCCGATCATCGCCGGAACGCCGGTGGTGTAGCTCACACACTGGGCGCAGACCTCTTTGTAGGCTTCCTGGTGATCGCAGATGTTGTAGATGTAGACCTTTTTGCGCTCGCCGTTTTTGGTCCCTTCGCAGACGACGCCGATGTTGGTCTTGCCCCGGGTTCTGGGGCCCAGGCTCGCAGGATCCGGCAGCAGCGCCTTGACCACGTGCAGGGGGATGACCTGGCAGCCGTCGACCTCGATGGGGTCGATGCGGGTGAGGCCGATGTTGTCGAGGACCTTGAGGTGGGTCAGGTAGCTTTCGCCAAAGGTCATCCAGAAGCGGATGCGCTTGAGGCCCGGTATGTTCTTGACCAGCGACTCTTCCTCCTCATGATAGAGAAGGTAGCTGTCCTTGGGGCCGATCTGCGGATAGTCCCAGACCATTTTTATCTCCATCGGCTCGGTCTCTTTCCACTCGCCGTTCTCCCAGTATCGCCCTTTGGAGTTGACTTCGCGGATGTTGATCTCGGGGTTGAAGTTGGTGGCGAAGGGGTAGCCGTGGTCACCCGCGTTGCAGTCGAGGATGTCGATATACTCGATCTCGTCGAAGTAGTGTTTGAGGGCGTAGGCGCAAAAGACGTTGGTGACGCCCGGATCGAAGCCGCTTCCCAGCAGCGCCATGAGCCCCTTTTCCCTGAAGTCGGGGTCTTTTGCCCACTGCTCTTTGTACTCGAACTTCGCCGTGTCGGGGTGCTCGTAGTTGGCCGTGTCGAGGTAGTGCACACCGGTCAGCAGGCAGGCGTCCATGATGCTAAGATCCTGGTAGGGCAGAGCGACGTTGATGACCATGTAGGGGTCGACCTCTTTTATCAGTTGTACCAGCTCTTCGACGTTGTCGGCGTCGACTTTGGCCACTTCTATCTCGATGCCCTGGCGCTCTTTGATCTCGTCGCGGATCTGTTCGCACTTCTCCAGCGTGCGGCTGGCGAGGGTGATATGCGTAAAAACTTCGCTGTTCTGGGCGCATTTGTGCGCCACCACGCGTCCGACGCCGCCGGCTCCGACAATCAAAACTCTGCTCATGATACGCTCCCGCAGTGAAAATATCCGTTATTATACCAGCCGCGATTTCGATATAATCCCATAATTTTTTGGAGAGTGGAAAAATTTGGAAAAAAAGATGAAAAAAGCGATCATATTAATGAATATGGGCGGTGCCTCCAATCTCGACGAGATCGAAATCTTCATGCGGAACATGTTCAACGACCACCGTATCATCGGGGCTCCGCCTTTTGTCAGAAGACCCCTGGCAGACTTCATCACGACATCCCGGCTGGAAGAGGTGAAAGAGAACTACCGGCAGCTCGGCGGGGGCTCGCCGCTGCTGGCCATCACCCGCAGGGTCCAGGAGAAGCTTCAGGAGCGCATCGAGGATGCGATCGTCGAGGTGATCATGCGCTATACGCCGCCGTTCGCGATGGAGGTGCTGAAGAGACTGAAGGAAGAGGGTGTCGAAAAGCTCTACCTGATCCCGATGTATCCGCAGTTTTCCACGACGACGACCGCCTCCTCCATCGAGGATATCCGGGCCTCGGCCCGGGCCATGGGCTACCATCCGACGATCGTGAGTCTCCTGCACTACCACGACTTTAAACCCTGGCTCGAGGCGGTCGAGGAGCGGATCGTCGAGGCGCTGGGCGATACCGACCCGAAGAGTCTGACAATGGTCTTTTCGGCCCACGGCCTGCCAAAGCGGGTCGTCAAAAAGGGAGATCCCTACCAGAAACAGGTCGAAGAGGAGGTGGCGCTCCATACGAAGCGTCTGAAAGCAAAAGGGGTGGAGTTTTCACAGGTCCATCTGGCCTATCAGTCCAAAGTGGGACCTCTGGCGTGGCTGACACCCTCGCTGGAGAGAATGCTCGAAGAGATCAAAAACAGAAGGGTTCTGATCTATCCGATCTCCTTCACGATCGACAACAGCGAAACCCTTTTCGAGCTCGACATCGAGTATCGTGAAGAGGCGGAAAAACTGGGGTTCGAATATTACAAAGTATGCCGCTGCCCGAACGACTCGGAGAGTTTCATCCGAGTACTTGAGCTGCTTTATCGAAGAATGGGGTAGGGGAGGGGTTGGATTCAGCCGGCCGCGGCTTCGAGGTGTTTTTCGGCGATCTCTCTGAGTGCGTCGCACAGAACGCGCCGTTTGTGTTCGATGACGGGAATCGAGCGTATCTCCTCCTCTTTTTCGTGATAGAGTGCGATACCTTCGTCGATCATCTCTTCGAGCAGTGCGTCGGTGATGGTATCCGTCGTCATCTGCATATCGTCGAGAAGGCATTTGACCACGCCCATACCCACGATTTTCGTGTAGGGGTGGTTGCGTATCATCGTGCGGAGTCTCGGATATTTCGTTCCGATGATCTTCACGACTTTCGCGTTGAGTTCATGCATCATGATCTCCTCCTTTTTTAAAAATACCTACCGTCGCTGCGAGGCCACTTGCAGCGGTGACGGTACGTTCTTCGGCAACCTGTGATAAAAAAACGATCCCCGGCCCACATGATATCGGGCGCATGACGGGATAACAATCTGTCTGTATTGCGTAACGTCTGTTAAAAATCTTTTTGTAGATGCGCAGAAGATCGTATATTTTATCCAAATTTTAGTTTTTTATCAAGGGGACTCTTTTTGGTAAAATTAGAGTTACCATTCATCGACTTCAGGAAAATCATGCACAAAAGCCGCTCTTTCTATACTCTTTCCACACTGCTTGGCATCGTTTTTGCCGTGACGCTCTACCGCTACTACATGCTGACCCAGGCGGCAGGGGTGATCGATCTCTATGCCGACGAAGCCTACTACTGGGGCTGGGCGCACCATTTCGACTTCGGTTATTACTCCAAACCGCCGATGGTGGCGTGGCTGATCATGCTGGGGACCTCCCTGTTCGGCGATACGTTCGTCGGTATCAAGATCATGTCGCTCTTCGTCTACATCTTCACGACGCTCAATATCTACTTTCTTGCCAAAGAGCTTTTCGATGACGACGAGATCGCCTTTTTCAGCGCTCTGGCCTTTTTCACGCTGCCGGCGGTGTGGCTTTCGTCCCTGATCATCTCCACCGACGTGCCGTTTCTCTTTTTCTGGTCTCTGGCGATGCTCTTTTTCGTCAAGGCGCTCAAAAGCGACAGCTGGCGCGACTGGATCGTCACGGGCATCGCTGGCGGAGGCGGGCTGCTCAGCAAATACACGATGATCATCTTCGTCGTTTCGGCTTTCATCTATCTGGCCCTTTCGCCGCGCTACCGCGCCCATCTGAAAAACCCGAAACTCTACGGGGCCATGGGGCTGGCGGCGCTGATCTACTCGCCAAATCTCTGGTGGAACTACACCCACGAGTTCGTCAGTTTCAAACATACCAGCCGTGACAACGCCCACATCACAGGACTCCATTTCCACGTGGGCAAGATGCTGGAGTTTCTGGGATCGCAGTTTGGCGTTTTCGGCCCCATACTGTTCGGATGGCTGCTGGCGATACTGCCGCGCTACCGGACATTGCGGCAGGACGAAGGGTTCAAGCTGCTGTGGTGGTTCATCGTCCCGATGTTCGCGCTGATCGTGACGGTGAGTCTGCTGTCGCGGGCTTTCGCCAACTGGTCGGCGCCGATGTACGTGGCTTCGACGCTGCTGGTCGTGGCCTGGCTGCTGCGTCGCCACTACCGCCGATGGCTCTACGCGGCCATCGCCGTCAACATCCTCTTCGGTGTCGCTTTCTACCATCTTCACGACATCACCCGTGCCCTGGGGATCGAACTGACCAAAAAAACCGATCCCTACCGCCGCGTACTGGGATGGAAAAAGCTGGGAGAGGAGGTCGGGAAGATCCTGAAGGCGCATCCGGGCGCCAGGCTCCTCAGCGACGACCGCAAGGAGATGGCGGAGCTCATCTTCTATACCCGTATCTCTCCCGAAAACGCCGTCAAATGGAACCCTCGCCATACCCTCCGCGACCATTACGAGCTGACCACCGACATGCAGGATCATATCGGCGAGGATTTCATCTTCGTCACCAGCCACAGAAACGTCGCCGGCATCCTGGAACGTTTCGAAAAGGCCGAGAAGATCGAAACGATAACGATACCTCTGTATAAAGACTACACAATGGTCTTTGATGTATACTATCTCAAACATTTCAAAGGGTACCGATGAAACTCTCTGTCGTCATTCCCGTCATGAACGAAGAGGAGAACATAGCCCCGCTGTTCGAGGCGGTCAGAAAAGCGCTGAAGGGGATCGACTACGAACTGATCATGGTCGACGACGGTTCCACGGACCGTACGGTGGAACGGATGAAGGAGCTGGCCGACGAACGGACGAAGATCGTCGTCTTCAATCGCAATTTCGGTCAGACGACGGCGATGGCCGCCGGAATCGAGGAGGCCAGAGGCGACCTGATCGCCACCCTCGACGGTGATCTGCAGAACGATCCGGAAGATATCCCGATGATGATCGAAAAGCTCGAAAAGGAGGGGTGGGACCTGGTGGCGGGCCGCCGGAAAAAACGGCAGGACGGGATGTTTCTGCGCAAGATCCCCAGCCGTATCGCCAACGCCATCATCCGCCGCACCACCGGCGTCTACCTCCACGACTACGGCTGCACCCTCAAAGTCTTCAAACGCGACGTGGCCAAAAACCTGGGGCTCTACGGGGAGCTTCACCGCTTCATCCCGGTGCTGGCGAAGATGTACGGCGCGAAGATCACCGAAGTCGACGTACGGCACCACCCCCGCATCCACGGGGAGAGCAAGTACGGCATAGGCAGGACTTTCCGGGTCATCAGCGACCTGCTGCTGATGCTCTTCATGCAAAAATACAAGACCAAGCCGATGCACCTTTTCGGCACCCTCGGCGTGCCGATGCTTTTCGTGGGTCTGCTGATCGACGCCTATCTTTTCCTGCTCAAACTCTTCGGCGAGAGTATCGGGCAGCGCCCGCTGCTGATTCTCGGCGTCATGCTCACCCTGGGCGGTATCCAGCTCATCACCACCGGCTTCATCGCCGAGCTGATCATGCGGACCTATTTCGAATCCCAGAACAAAAAGCCCTACACGATCAAGGAGATCTACACGGGCGGCGCGAAAAAAGAAAAAGAGAGTGATGAAACGGAAGCTTAAGCTTCTACTGAAAATCCTCCTGACCGCCGCGGCGCTCTGGTTCGTGCTGCGAAAGATCGATCTGGAGAGGCTCGAGGTATCTCTGCAGAGCGCCGAGCCTCTCTGGCTTCTTGCGGCCTTCGTTCTTTTCAATCTCTCCAAAATCGCCAGCGCCCTGCGGCTCAATCTCTATTTCGAAGCGATCGGGCTCAAACTCTCGCAGAGCTACAACCTGATTCTCTACTACGTCGGGATGTTCTACAACCTTTTCCTACCCGGCGGTATCGGCGGAGACGGCTACAAGATCTATCTGCTCAACAGGCACTTCGGACACGGGGTCAAGAGGCTGTTTCAGGCGGTACTGCTCGATCGTCTCAGCGGCCTTGCCGCCCTTCTTTTCTATGCGGCGCTGCTCTACGCGGCGAGCGGCTACGCGGGACTCTATCCCGCCACCCGGCTGCCGGCGCTGCTGATCGCCGCCCTCGTCTTTCCGGCGGGATACATCGCCACGAAGCGCTTTTTCCCCCTCTTTCTGCCGGTCTTCAAAACGACGACGCTGTGGGGACTGGGTGTGCAGCTTCTGCAGCTTGCCGCCGCCTGGGCGATCGCCGGGAGTCTCGGGATCGAGGAGGGGATGGTCGAGTATCTCACACTCTTTCTGATCTCCAGTGTCGTGGCGGTGCTGCCTCTGACGGTCGGGGGCGTGGGAGTGCGGGAACTCACCTTTCTCTACGGTCTGGAGTGGATCGGAAAGGAGCCGACGACCGGCGTGACCTTTTCGTTCCTCTTTTTCTTCATTACGGCAATCTCGTCGCTGTTGGGACTTTTCCTACTCAATCGGGTCGAACCGAAATTTCTACAGAAAGAGGTCGCATGAACAGTTTGCAGAAGCTCCATTTCATCGCCATGGACGAGACGGCGAAACAGGCGGTCGAAATGGCCAATCTGACAAAAAAAAGCGTGATCGTGGACGCGGGCGGGCTCTCCTCGGTCTTTACGGGTTCGCCCGGCGTCTCCGTCTTCGTCGTCTCCCACCTGGACGAAACCTTTGCCGATGCGGTTTCGGGTTTCAAAGGAAAAGGGATTCTGCTCTTTCCCGATCCGGGCGAGCGCACGCCGCTGATCGACAAGCTGCTGAAGACTCCGCTGGTGCTGATCCCGGTCAGGCTCGAATCTCTGGCGACACTCTCCTTCTCCCATGCGGTCAAAAGTGTCGAGAGGCTCTTCGTGGAGTCTTCCGATCAGGATTTCGAGCTGGGGGAGGAGGATCTTTTCGACGTTCTCAAACCCCATACGCTCCACCGCTTCTACTATACGGAAGGGCGGCAGCTTAAAGAAGCGGTGCTGCGGATGGCCCATCGTGTCCGGAGCGTCAGGCGCATCGAAAGCGTCGCCTACATCCTGGAAGTGCCGGCCAATACGGCCCTGTTCGCTCTGGACGAGGCGATCGACGTGCTCGAGATCGCCGTACCGCCCGAACAGCCCCTCTTTTTCGCCATTCGTTTCGTCAAGGGTGTCACCCACGTAAAAATCACGGCCTGCATCGCCGCACGGACCCATATGACCTCCGACATACAGAGCCGTATCGACGCGCAGCCGACCTATCTGGGAAAGACGGCCGTCATCGTCGAGTATTTCGCCGACGGGAAGATCGACGAAAAGAGGATGGACGAACTCTGCCGGGAAAACGGCATCGAACCCGAAGACGCCGACAGGCTCTACGATCTCTTCTATGTCAGAGCGGACGAGACGGCGGAGCTGATGCGCACGCTCAGGTCGGCCCGTTCCGAGGAGGAGCGGATCGAGGCGGTCGCCAGAGCCCTGGCGGACAACTTCATCGACGTCCGCATTCTCGAAGAGCTGGCCCACCTCTACCGCCTTCCTCCCGATCGGATCATCGCCAGAGCGGGTGAGCTCCAGGCACCCCGCAAAGAGGGGTAGGGAAGCGGTGAAAAAGAGTGCGGGGATTCTCCCGTTCCGTCGGTCGAAAGGAGAGACGGAACTCTACCTGATCCACATGGGCGGTCCCTTCTGGCGCAACAGAAAGAGAGCCTGGAGCATCGTCAAAGGGGAGATTGAAGAGGGAGAAGACCCCCTCTCCGCGGCTCTGAGAGAGTTCGAAGAGGAGACGGGTGCTGCGATCGAGGGAGAGTTTCTGCCTCTGGGAGAGGTGAAGAGCTCCAACAAGATCATCCGGGCCTGGGCCGTGGAGGCCGAGCCCCCTACCAGGATCCGTTCCAACACATTCGAGATCGAGTGGCCTCCGAAATCGGGAAAGAGGGAGAGATTTCCCGAAGCCGACCGGGCGGCCTGGTTTACGCCCAGGGAGGCGAAAGAGGTGATCGTCAAGTCCCAGATTCCCCTGATCGAACGTCTCGAGGAGCTTCTTCGAAAAAACTAATGGCCGAACGAAAGTCTTTTTCAAAACTAAGAGTCTATAATACTTCCCAAAATATCGACAAGGAAAACAGAAATGAAAACGAAACTCATGGCGGCGCTGTTCGGCGCGGTACTGCTGTTTGGCGGATGCAGCAACAAAGTGGAGGAGAAACCGGTCATCGAAGTCAAAGAGGGCAAAATCGCCCCGGCCATCGAGATCGGCAAACCTTTCGTATCGGGAACCCTCAAGGACCAGTTCGACAGAGAGGGAAGCGTGACAGACGAGACCGAAAAGGTGATCATGGTCTTCGGCAAGGCGACCGGGCACCTGGTCAAGGAGTATCTCAACACCAAGCCCAACGACTATCTCGACAGGAAGCATGTCGTCTTCATCGCCGACGTCAGCGGCATGCCGTCGATGATTCTCAAATACATCGCGCTGCCCGATCTGCAGAAACACAAGTACTCGATCTTTCTGATCCGTGAAAAAGAGGCTTCGAAGAAGTTCCGCAACGACAAATACAAAGACTACATCATGGTGATCGACCTCGACGACGGCAATGTCGAAGAGGTCGAATTCGTCACGACTGCCAAAGACCTCGAAGAGGCTATCGACTAAATCTCCCGCGTGCCCCCAGCGGGTACGCATCCCGACCTCGTTTTCCTCTTCCGTTTTCATCTTTTAAGAATAGAGCCGATAGAATGGTTCATGGCAACCATCATTCTCACCACTTTTTTGACGGGTATCCTTTTTGGCGTTTTTCGCTACTGGGTCGGATTTTTCGTGCTGGGGCACGCCTTTTTCGCGCCACTGGCAGCGATGTGGCTCGCATCCCGTTTCTATACCGCTTCCGAGCCTTTCAGGATGCGTGACGGCCTGCTTGTCATCACGGTACTGCTGATCGGCGAGATGTTGGGTTTTGGCCTCTCCCAGCCCTGGTTCGATCCCCACGGCTGGTTTTTGAGGGTGCTCGACGGCGATACGGCCGAGCATATCTTCGGCATCGCCCTGATCGGCGGCGCGGTAGGGCGGGACTTCGCGATGGGCGTGGAAGGGGGATGGTGGGCGTTTTTCAACCTGCTCGATCTCTTTTTCCTCTTTCTCTTCACGATGTTCGGGCTCAACTCCTTCGTCTACAGGGAGAAAAGGTGAAATCGCTGCTTAAAACCGTCCGCACCGTGACACTGGCGGTCGCTTTGGTTTCGCTCGTTTTCTATCTGGGAGGATCCGATCCGAAAGCGGAACTGGCGACGGCGGAGTACGCCTACCGCCACTACGATTACGACCAGGCGATACGGTTCGCCCGCAGGGCGGCTCTGATGAGCGATGGAAAAAGTGAGGCAAAAGCGTGGCTCGTGGCCGCCGAGGCCGCACGGAAGATGGAGCATCCCGAGGCGGCTTTGAAGTACCTGAACAGGGCGATCGGTGTCTGGCCCGACTGTGGACGGTGCTATCTGAAGCGCGGGGAGCTTCATTACGCCCAGAAAGCCTACGATCGCTCCATCGAAGATTTCAACCGAGCTTTCGAAAGGATCGGTGCCTTTTCACCGCAAGAAGCTGCGAAATACAGCGCCAGGCGGGCGGTGGCCTATCTGCGGCTGGGAAAGGTCGAAGAAGGGTGCAGGGATGGTGAATTCGCGATCAGAAGTGACGATTCCTCGCCTCTGGCACATTTCGCCGAAGCGATCTGCCTGTACGAACGGGACGATTTGGAAAAAGCGGCGAAGAGTGCCGAAAGAGCCTACAATCTCGGTATGGCATACCCCTTTTTCTTTACGAAAGAGCGGGAAGAGGCCGGGGAGGATTGGCTGAAAGTCTATACCGCTTTGACACTGGAAGCGGCGCGAAATCGGCGTTAGAGTCTATATCCGTATCTCCATAAAGTCGTAAGCGATCTCTACTTCATCGGTAAAATACTTTTTCGCCTCTTCCAGAAGTTCCGAAATCCTGCCGTTTTTGTCGTATCTTGGACTGATATGGGTTAATATGAGGTGTTTTGTGCCCATTTTTTGTGCCGCCTGCGCCAGCTGTTTGGCTGTCGTGTGTCTGAACTTCCGGGGCAGATTTTCGAAATCTTTCTGCGTATAGGTCGCTTCGTGGATCATCAGGTCGAAAGGGGCGTAGGGGGCGAAGAGCATCGGATCGTCGTTGTCGCCACCGATGGCGATCTTTTTGCCCGGGATGGAGGGACCGACCAGGCTATTTCCCTCGATGGAGCGGCCATCGGGCAGGGTGATCCTTTCTCCCTTTTTGAGTCTGGCGTAGAGCGGTCCCTCCGGGATGCCGAGCTTTTTCGCCTTTTTTATGTCGAAGTGCCCCGGTTTTTCGTCGAAAGAGAGCACGAACCCGTAGGAGACGATGGAGTGGGAGAGGGCGACCGTGTCGATCCTGAATCCCTCGTATCTCAGTACGGTGCCTTCGGAGATTTCGAAAACCTTCAGATCGAAAGGAAGATTGAGCTGGGAGAGGCGCATGACGGTTTCGAGCATCTGTCGTATTCCCGCCGGACCGTAGATCTCCAGCGGGGACTCGGCGCGGGTCATGCCCCGGGATGCCAGAAGGCCGAAGAGCCCGTAGACATGGTCGCCGTGCAGATGGGTGATGAAGATGCGGGAGAGATTGTAGACGCTCAAAGATGTTTTCATGATCTGGTGCTGCGTCCCTTCGCCACAGTCGAAAAGCATCCACTCTTTCGTGTTTTCCAGCTGCAGTGCCAGAGCCGAGACGTTGCGGCTACGGGTCGGAACCCCCGCCGACGTCCCCAGAAATATCAATCTATGCGCCATTTATTACCCTCCAATCTTCATTATCAATGCCCGCCCCCGGCGGCGATGTCGTCCATGACGCCCGCCGCTTCCTTCAGACGCTCTTTGTCGAAGTGGGTGTAGATGCGGGAGGTGTCGAGGCTGGCGTGTCCCAGGGCCTCCTGGACCAGTACCAGGTCCTTCTTTTTCAGATAGAGCATCGTCGCGAAGGTATGGCGCAGCATATGGGCGCCGTTTTTCTCCTTTCGGATGCCGGCCTGCATCAGGATCTTTTCGACGATGCGGCTGACGTAGGCCTGGGTGAGGGGAGTGCCTTTCTTGTTGCAAAAGAGCAGATCCCCTTCGCAGTTTCTCAGCAGTAGCCACTCCTGCAGATATTGTTTGATATGGGATTGTCGTATCATGACGACACGGGCCTTGTTGCCTTTGCCGACGATGCGTATCAGATAGACGTCGCCCTCGGGGATCAGATCCTTGGTCTTCAGCTGCAGCGCTTCGCCGACCCGGATGCCGGTGAAGAGGATCAGCTTGATCAAAAGACGGTTGCGGGCCGCCACGGCGCTTTGGAACGGATGGGTTTCGATCGCTTCGATGAAGCGCTCCACCTCGGCCTCCTGCATGAAAGAGGGGAGTTTGGTCCCCCTTTTGCCGGCAAGACCGCCCCAGTTTTTGAGTGTGATGCCGTAATGGTACGCCTTGCCGTCCTCTTCGCCGTTTTGTTTGTCGATATAGCCGAAGAAGTTGATCATCGCGATGCGGTAGTTCTTTTTGGTCGCGTCGGAGAGTCCGGCCGTGGCGCTGGCCAGAAAGTCGCTGATCAGCTCCTCGTCGATCTCTTTCATACTGGCAAGCCCAAGGGCCGTCAGATAGCCGTAGAGCTTCTCCAGGGGCTTGTAATAGGTATTGATACCGATCAGACCCGCGTTGCGCGCCTCTTTGGCCAGACGGGTGAGGGTGGCGATATCCCCGACGCCGGTGCGAAGCGCACCGATGATGCGTGCCAGGGCATCGGGATCTTTGACCTGACGGTTGGAGAGCGAGTTTAGCTTGGAGTGCATATAGCGGCCGATCCAGAAAAGCAGCGTCTTGTCGAACGAGTTTTCGAAATCCAACGGATATCTCATAGCATTTTACCTTTTGGTTGCATACACAGAAAAGTGTGTATCGCTTCCCGGTTCGCGATGAGCGAACCGAAGCCACGCCAGCGTGACGGGCACGCTGGCGAAGCGGACGCAGAGTCATCGTAGCCCCGGCGGCTTTGCCGATGGGGGTGTACAGTTTAAAAGTATTGAAAACTATAATTTTCAAACTATATTTTATCCACTCTTCCATTAGGAAAATCTTTGAAAATACGATATGAACGACTGTTCTTGACGAGAGTCAGGAAGTATTAACGTATGTTCATGTATCATTTCTCGAAAAGAACGGTCGTTCATATATGTATGAACAGCCGTTAATATCATAAAAGCCCGTAAACAAGGAGTTTGAAGCCATGCCGAAACAGGTGAACACCAAGCAGAAAATCATCGAAGCGGCGATCGATCTGATCGCGAAATATGGTTACAGAGGTGCCTCCGTGAGGAAAATCGCGGCCGAAGTGGGTATCAGGGAGAGCGCCATCTACAACCACTTCAAAAACAAGGAGGAGATTCTCAAACAGATCATCGCGGAGATCTTCGTGACCCCTTTCGAGTTCAAAAACGTGGAGGAAAAAGCCAAACGGGGCAAATCTTTTCTAAGAGAGTTCGTCGTGGCCTACAAGCTGATCACGTTCGACAAGAAGAAGGAAAAACTCTTCCGGGTACTGGTGATCGAGCTCTTTCAGAACGCGGCTTTGAGAGAGAGTTTTCTGCAGGAGTTTCATCAAAAAGACATCCAGCAGATATCTCAGGCTTTTTTCATCATGATGCAAAACGGCCTGATCAGATCGGGCGATCCGATGTTCATGGCCCAGGAGTTTCTCGCTCCCCTCTTCTACATCCGGCTGCAGGTTTCGCTGCTGCGTATCGACGGCAAACCGACCACGCCGGTTTCGACACAGTTCGAAAAGCATGTCGATTTCTTCTGGGAGTCGGTCTCTTTGCAGTGACGCGGACGCCCGGAAGCGTCAATACATGATATAGCGTACGGCTGCCGATTTCAGAAGGGGCAGATGCTCTTTCCTCACACCGGTGACGATCAGTTCGATATCGAGGCTTCCCAGGAGAGTGAGAAGTGCGTTTTTCGAAGCGGTGTCGAGGTCGAGGTAGTAGTTTTCGTTCATTTTGACGTAGGCAGGGGCGCTGTATTTGAGGTAGCTGTACTCCCCTCTTTCGGCGCTGAACCGGTTGATGCCGAATCGCACGCCGTACTCTTTCAGGGCTATCGAGACGCGCTCCACGACGATGGGTTCGAGGGCGAGGATGTCGTGTTCGGAGATTTCGACATAGAGTGGCCCTTTGATGTTGTCGGCGATCTCTCTGATCGTATCTTCGAAGAGGAAGAGTTTGTCGCTCTCCTGCAGCATATCGGCGATCATCTCGAACGCGATCGCCTCTTCGGTGAAGTGATGTTTTTTCATATATTCGAATTCGAAATCGAGCAGTTCCTGTTCGAGTCCCAGTTCGACGACGGCCGGGACATACTCTTCGTATTTGATGGTACGGTCTTTGTCGACGATATCGAAGGAGAGGACGTGGGAGACTTCTTTCTCCTCCCTCAGATCGATGACCGGGGCGAGTGTCGGTTTCATGCGCCCCTCTCTGAGAGCTTTCGTGATGATCTCACGCCACTCCGTTTTGCCGATGGCGGGTCGTTTGATGTCGTCTGTTTCGAAAGCCGTCACATGACTTTCATTGTACATCGCCGCATCCGAAAGGGCGGAATCGACACAGCTGAGAAGTTTACCGGGTTGCATTTTTCTCGCATATTCGCAGATGCCGATAGAGAGTATGAGGATATTGCGCAGGCCGTACCTTTCACACAGGACCATATGCCTGCTGATGATGAGCTGCGCCAGTTCTCTGGCCGTTTCGGCGTTGTAGACAGGCAGGGCGAGGGCGAATTCCGTGCCGTTGACACGACAGATCAGAGGCTCGTGGACCACCTCGCACTCTTTTTTGAGAATCTTGGCGAATTCCAGGAGCAGTTCGTCCATCTTCTTGTGCCCTATTCTCCTGTTTCCCTCGGCGATTCCCTTCATACGGATCATCATCAGCGATCCGCGTGAGCGGGAGTCGTTGGCGATCAGGTATTCTGGGAGTTTGAGTTGAAAATAGCGGCGGTTGAAGAGATCGGTGGCCTGATCTAGATAGAGCATCTCCTGACTCTCTCTCATCGCTTCGGAGCTGCGTACATAGAGCTCCTTGACACGTTTGACCATGGAGTTCATCGCGATGACGACGTTTTTGAGCTCTTCGGTGGAAGGGATCTCCTTCTGTATGATGAAACGGTTGTGGATGACCCCTTCGGCCTGGTTCTTGATACTCTCCAAAGAGCGAAGGACGACACGCAAAACCAGATTGAGCAGGATGAGACCCAGGATTCCGAAGACGACAAACAGAGAGATGGTATAGAAAAAGAGATCGTAAAGTTGCCGGTAGACATAGCTTCGATCCGTCTGGACCAGAAGATTGAAAAAAACTCTGTCGTTCTTTTCCAGGATATCGTTCATGACGGGGGCCTGGATATCGATCATCTCGACGAACCAAGCCGGAATACCGCTTAGGTCGGGATGCTTCACTCGCTTGTAGATCGTCTTGCCATGAATGTCTTTCAGCTCGATCAGCCGGTATCTGCCGCTGTCGAAGACGGCATCTATGACCGTTTTTCTTTTCTCCTCGTCCCCGATGACGGGTTTGAGAGAGAGTGTCAGGGCGTGGGCGGTATTTTTCGCATCGGCCGTCAGCCGGGTTTCGAAATACTCTTTCGATTTGACGAAATAGACACCGAGTACGCTTCCGAGAAGAAAGAGAAGCAGTACGGAGACGACGATTCCGATCTGTTTGGTTAGCGTCAAAACGATCCCCCTGATTGTGAAATTGGGTGCTCTGTTCTATTAATATCGGTTATTGCTCTTGTAAGATTAAATCGGGTCCTTTTTCCCGGATGGAGCGGAAAAAAAGAACCTCTGTGGGAAAGTTATTTTCGGGGAGAGTATGGGGCCAGTTCGAAACCGATGGATCTGAGGTAGAAGACGCCGCCGTCGAGGTTCACGACGTTGTAGCCCTGCTGCCTGAGAAAGTTCGTGACCATGCGGGTTCTGCTTCCGGTTCGGCAGATGAGTCCGACCAGCCGATCCTTGTCCGCGATTTTCTCGTACTCTTCGATAAACTTTTCCACATCGTAATTGCCGAAGGAATCGAAAAAGGTGAGGCATTTGGAACCGGGAACGATCCCGGTCTGCCGCCACTCCGGTTCGGTCCGGATATCGATGATCTCCATCACGCCGCTTTCGAGCATCTCTTTGGTGGGGCGCAGATGAACGGCTTTGCTGATCTCTTCGGGGGTCATATCTCTCCTTTGGTGAAGCAAGTTTGGCATTTTATCATCAAATTGCCGATCATTCCAACTTTTTGAGCAGGTCACGGTAGTGGTCGACCCCCATGAAGCTCTTCTCCAGCCGCCATCTCAGAATGAACTCGACGATGTTTTTCTTGACCGTCTCGTCGAGGTTTTCGACGCGTCCGAAGTAGCGGAGATTGATGTTTTTCGCCCTCTTCCTGCCCTCCTCTTCCACATAGGTGATGGCGATGATCTGGGCGTATTTTCCCTCCGTGATCTTTCCGAGTGTCTCCGTGCCCAGAGAGATGGCCGAGAGATTGATCGCCTTGAACCTGAAGAGATTGTCGAACTCCCCTACTTTGTCGCTGAGCTGAAGCGTCTGAAAAAGCTCTTTGAGGCGTTTGAGATTTTTTTTGCGCTCGATCTCGTAGGTGGAAATGGCGCTGGCTTTGTCGGCGAGGGCTTTGAGCCGATCGAGTTTGCTGGACATCTTCTCTCCATATTAAAGAATATTACTCCAATTCTACCGCGTTTTTATGGTAAAATCAAACCCATTTTGAGAAAGGAACGGGACATGGCCATTCGTACCCCCTATCTCGCGACCGACAGTGTCATCGAGTGTTTCGACGAAAATGGAGAATTCCGGGGAATCGTGCTGATCGAGCGGAAAAACGAACCCCATGGCCTGGCGCTGCCGGGCGGATTCGTGGATGTCGGAGAAAGGGTCGAGGACGCCTGCCGCAGAGAGATGATGGAAGAGACCGGACTGGAAATAGAGATCTATCATCTGCTCGGCGTCTACTCCGACCCGAAACGCGACCCCAGGTTCCATACCGCTTCCGTCGTCTACGTCAGCCGCGCCACGGGCCGGCCCGTCGGAGGCGACGACGCGAAGAGGGCCCATCTTTTCCATTTTTCACAAATACCCTGGGAGAAGCTCGTCTTCGACCACGAGAAAATACTGCGAGACTATCTCGACTACAAGGACAGATCTTAAATGGACTATCTATCGATTACCGGCCCTTCGAGGCTCGGCGGCGAGATCACGATTTCGGGTGCCAAAAACGCCGCGCTTCCCCTGATGGCGGCCACGCTGCTGTGCGATTCTCCCGTCGTCATCGACAACATCCCCGATGTCGCCGACATCCGGACGCTGCTGAAGCTTTTCGCGAAACTCGGCAGTCGTTTCACGTTCGAAGACCACACCCTGACCATCGACAACGAAGAGATCACGAACACGACCGCCACCTACGACATCGTCAAGACGATGCGTGCCTCCATCCTGGTGCTGGGGCCTCTGCTGGCGCGTTTCGGCCGCTGTGAAGTGAGTCTTCCGGGCGGATGCGCCATCGGCCAGCGCCCCATCGATCTGCACCTGAAGGCTCTCGAACAGATGGGGGCGATCATCGAGATCAAAAACGGCTACGTCGTCGCCACGGCTCCCGAAGGCCTGCGGGGCACCCGCATCATCTTCGACAAGATCACCGTGACCGGCAGCGAAAACATCATCATGGCCGCGGCCCTGGCGAAAGGAAAGACGGAGCTGATCAACGTGGCCAAAGAGCCCGAAGTGGTACAGCTTTGCGAAGTGCTAAACGCCGCCGGCGTCAGGATCGAGGGAATCGGAGGCGACGAGCTGATCATCCATGGGACCGACAGGGAGCCGGTCTGTTTCGACGAGTTCTCGATCATTCCCGACCGTATCGAGGCGGGGACCTATCTCTGCGCCGCGGCGATTACCTACAGCACCGTCACCCTCAACGGTGTGCGGCCCGACCATCTCGACGCCGTGACGGCCAAACTCCACGAGGCGGGATGCCGTGTCGAGGAGGATGGGGAGAGCATGACGATCTACCCGGCTGCCCGCCTCAAGGCCTTCGAAGTCTCGACGACGGAGTATCCCGGCTTTCCCACCGATATGCAGGCACAGTTCATGGCGCTGGCGACCCAGGCGGAAGGGGTGAGCATCATCGAGGAACGGCTCTTCGAAAACCGCTTCATGCATGTGAGCGAACTGCAGCGCCTGGGGGCGAGTATCCACCTCAAAGGACACACCGCGACCCTCAACGGTCCCATCCAGCTACTGGGAGCCGACGTGATGGCGACCGATCTGCGGGCCAGCAGCGCTCTGGTGCTTGGAGGTTTGGCGGCCAGCGGCGTCACCAACGTCCACCGCATCTACCATCTGGATCGCGGATACGAAGGATTGCACGAAAAACTGCAGCGTCTAGGGGCTAAGATAGAGAGGCTCAAGGAGTAGCGCTACGCGAGCCTACTCCTCTTCGAAGATGATGATTTCGTAGTTGTTTTTCGTCACCATCGCCCTGTGGCTCGGGATCGTGGCCTGGCTGTGGGCCCTTTCGAGCTCTTCACGCAGCGAATCGATCTCTTTCTGCATCGCGTCGATCTTCTCTTTGAGCTGCATGATGATATCCACACCCGCCAGATTGACACCCAGTTCCCGCGTCAGCCGCAGAATCATTTTGATACGGTCGATATCGCGCTGCGAGTAAAGACGCATCCTTCCCTCTGTCCGGGAAGGCTCGATGAGCCCTTCCCTTTCGTACTGACGCAGTGTCTGGGGATGGATATTGAGTAGTTGTGCCACTACACTGATCAGATAGACAGGTTCGTCGTAACTGTGCATCATTCACCTCCCGGCAGTTTTTCTTCCATCATTTTCGCGAGTTCCGGATCGAGCTCCTCGACTTTGGGCAGGACGATGTTGGCGATGAGGTAGAGATCCCCTTTCGTTTTTGTCTTGCGGTTTGTCGCGCCGAGCCCTTTGACACGGAATTTCTGGCCGTTTTTCGTGTTTTTCGGCACTTTCAGGGTGATCTCTTTCTCCAGTGTCGGCACTTTGATCTTTCCGCCGAACATCGCGATTTTGAGAGGAATGTCGATCGTCTTGTAAAGATCGTCGCCTTTGCGTTCGTACTCGGGACTCGGGGCCACTTCGATTTTCAGAAGCAGGTCGCCCCTTTGACCGTTGTAGCTTTTTCCCTTGCCACGGATGCGCAGGGTCTCACCTGTCTTCACGCCGGCTGGAATACGGATGTCGAAAGATTCACCGTTGACGGAGATGTTGTGGGTGCCGCCCTGCACCGCCGTATTGAACGGGATCGTGATCTTGGCGTGGATATCCAGATCGGGCGTACCCATACCTCCCATACCGCCCATGTCGAATCCGCTGAACCCTCCGCTGGAAAATCCGCCGAATCCTCCACGGGCCGATCCGCCGCCGAAACCTCCGAATCCGCCTCCTCCGAAAATGTTGCGCAGGATCTCTTCCAGGTCGACGTTGCCGCCCTGTCCCTGGGCGAAGTCGTGGAAACTCTGTCCGCCGAACATCTGATCGCCGAACTGATCGTACTGTTTCTTCTTTTCGGGATCGCTGAGGACTTCATAAGCCGCATTGATCTCTTTGAACTTCTCTTCCGCCTCCGGATCCTTGTTGATGTCCGGATGGTACTTGCGTGCCAGCTTACGATAGGCACGTTTGATCTCTTCCGGGCTCGCATTTTCGCTGACGCCCAATGTTTCGTACAGGCTTTTACTCATGCCCGCTCCTTTAAATCTCTATTCATGGTTTAATGATCTTTTTATGTTATTCTATCATAAAACTTTAGCCGATGTCAATCAACTTTAATGCAACCTGGATACATCGTTCCATATGGAAACAGTGTCG